>ONHI01000091.1 GCA_900317565.1 uncultured Eubacteriales bacterium | reverse complement strand
CACGCCCGCGGCATCGACGGCCCCTGGACCCGTGGCACCTACGTCTGGGTCGAGGTCAACAACCTCAAGCGCCTGGAGGCCAAGGTGGTCGAGGGACCCTACATCCACCACGTGGCGGCCATCCACGGCGACGTCGTGCCGGTGGTCTACGAGGCCTGCAAGTACATCGGCGTCAAGCCCGACCTGTACGACCCCATCGAGGAGAAGGTGAAGGCGTACCTGCACGGGGAAGACGTGGTGTTCGATGAAGTGTAAATGAGTGTGGGGGAGACTCCCTCCGGCCCTGCGGGCCACCTCCCTCACGGAGGGAGGCTAAGGGCTCCCTCTCAGAGGGAGCTGTCACCGAAGGTGACTGAGGGAGTTTTCCACAAGGTAAGGAGTGTAATATGCGGAATCTAAAGGCATTATCCTACAAGCTCCGCCAAAATGTGGTCGAGATGATCATGGCGGGCAAGGCGGGGCACATCGGCGGGGACATGAGCGTGATGGAGGTGCTGGTGAGCCTGTACTTCCACGCCATGAACATCAGCCCCGAGAATCAGGACGATCCCAACCGGGACATGTTCGTCATGAGCAAGGGCCACTGTGTGGAGGCGCTCTACGCGGTGCTGGCGGAGAAGGGCTTCTTCCCGATTGAGACCGTCATCAAGGAATACAGCCAGTTCGGCAGCAAGTTCATCGGCCATCCCAACAACAAGCTGCCGGGCATCGAGATGAACTCCGGCTCCCTGGGCCACGGGCTGCCGGTGGCCATCGGCATGGCGCTGGCCCAGCGGATGGACGGGCGCGACAGCCGCACCTACGTGGTGATGGGCGACGGCGAGCTGGCCGAGGGCTCCGTATGGGAGGGCGCCATGAGCGCGACCCAGTACAAGCTGGACAACCTGTGCGCCGTCATCGACCGCAACCGCCTGCAGATCAGCGGCACCACCGAGGAGGTCATGCACCAGGATTCCACCGAGGAGCGCTTCGCGGCCTTCGGCTGGAACGTGCTGAGCGTCCCCGGCAACGACGTGGACGCCCTGTGCGCGGCCTTCGACGAGGCCAAAACCGTGAAGGGCAAGCCCACCCTGATCGTGGCCAACACCACCAAGGGGAAGGGCTCTGCCGTCATGGAGAACAAGGCCAGCTGGCACCACCACGTGCCCACGACCGAGGAATACCAGCAGATCATGAAGGACCTCAAGTTGCACGAGGAGGAGGCGCAAAGCGTCCGCCCGGAGGGCGGACTGAGCCTGCAAGCGCAGCGAAGCAAGACGCAGGCGAAACCCCTCACCGAGCGTAGCGAAAGGGAGGGGGCGAGAATATGAATAAGATTACAAATCGTCAGATTATTTGTGAAGTCCTCTCCGAGCACGCGAAAACCGACAGGGACATCGTGGTGCTGTGCTCCGACAGCCGCGGCTCCGCGTCCCTCGCGCCGTTCTCCAAGGAATTCCCGGAGCAGTTCGTGGAGGTTGGCATCGCCGAGCAGGACCTGGTGGGCATCGCGGCGGGCCTCGCCAAGATGGGCAAGAAGGCCTACGCGGCCTCCCCGGCGAGCTTCCTGTCCACCCGCAGCTATGAGCAGGCCAAGGTGGACTGCGCATATTCCAACACCAATGTGAAGCTCATCGGCATCTCCGGCGGCGTCAGCTACGGCGCGCTGGGCATGAGCCACCACTCCGCCCAGGACATCGCCGCCATGGCGTCCATCCCCGGCATGCGGGTGTACCTGCCCTCAGACCGCTTCCAGACCCGCTGCCTGTTCGAGGCGCTCTTGAAGGACGACAAGCCCGCCTACATCCGCACGGGCCGCAATGCCGTGGAGGACACCTATGAGGAGGGCAATTGCCCCTTCGAGATGGACAGGGCTACCGTGGTCTGCGAGGGCACGGACGCGCTGATCGTGGCCTGCGGCGAGATGGTGTGCCCCGCGAAGGACGCCGCGGCGCTGCTCAAGGCGCAGGCCATATCCGCCGCCGTGCTGGACATGTACTGCGTGAAGCCCCTGGACGCCGAGAGCTTGTTGAAGGCCGCGAAGGGCGTGAAGGTGGTCGTGACCGTGGAGGAGCATTCTCCCTTCGGCGGCCTGGGCAGCATGGTCAGCCAGGTCATCGGCGCGAACGACCCCAAGAGGGTCATCAACCTGGCCCTGCCGGACGCGCCTGTCATTACCGGCACTTCCAGGGAGGTCTTCGACCACTACGGCCTGAACGCCGAGGGCATCGCCAGGACCGTTCGGGACAACCTCTGATCGACAATCGCATACCAAAAGGCGCTGACCCGAACGGGCAGCGCTTTTCATGATGTCGTTTTAGAACAGACTCTGGTCTGTATCGATCAATTCAGACCGTCGTCTGTTTCGGGCTCGGCATCCTCAGGTTCCTCATCATACTCGATCTCCACGTCGTCCGGCTCGGTGATCTCCAGGTCGAAGCCCACGGTGTGCATGGAGATGTCGTGGATGTCCTCGACCAGGGAGCCCAGGCCGATCATCCCGCAGCCCGCGAACAGGCCGATGCAGATGCCCAGCACGGTCCACCAGGCCCCGGTCAGCTCCAGGCCGAAGCGTATGAACAGCCAGGGGAAGGGAATGATCAGTATTCCCAGTACGATCAGCAGGATGGACAGCGGGTAGCGCTTGCGCGCGGCCTCCGCCAGTATGGCCTTGAATCTCATGATGTGAACCTCCATTCCAAACGCCCCTTCGGGCGGATTGTGCGTATTGCGTCAGACGGTTTCAAAACAGACCGGAGTCTTGCCGTCGATCCCGATGCGATAGCCCGCGCAGGGGCCGGGCTGCCACTCGTAGAAGTTGCGCGGCTCGTCCGGAAACCAGCGGGCCATCAGGTTGGCGATCACGCCGCCGTGGACCACGGCCAGCGCCGACTCCCAGGAGGCCCCCAGCAGCGCTTCACCGCCCCGCAGCACCCGTTCGCGGAATGCACGCTGGCTTTCGCCCCCGGGACAGGGCACGATGCCCGGGCCCATGCAATCGTCGATCCAGCGCTGATAGTCGCCGTCGCCCTTCAATTCCTCATAGCTGTGCAGCTCGAACCTTCCGAAGTGCATTTCCCGAAGGTCCGGCAGCGTCAGATCCGGCGCGCGTCCCGTGAGCAGCGCCAGGGTCTCGTCGGCGCGGCGCAGACCGCTGGTGACATATAGACTGACCTCGGGAAGCGGCGCGCTTAGCCGCACCTGTTCCGCCAGCGCCTGTCCGGCGGGCGAGAGGGGCAGGTCCGTCCAACCGCAGTAGAGGCGGCGCTCGTTGGCCTCGGTGAGACTGTGGCGCAGCAGGTACAGCGTCCTCATTTGATGCGCTGCGGTATGCCGCAGAACAGTCGCCAGACCTCGTCCGCCCGGGACGCCAGCAGGTTGTTCATGCGCCCGCAGGCCTCCCGCCAGGCCCGGAGCACCGGGTCGACGGGCACCACGCCGCAGGAGACGTCCGTGGCGATCACGATGCCGTCCCTGAGCTCGTCCAGGTGGGCCCGGAAGGCGTCAGCCGGCTCCTCGCCGGCCCGCACCCGATTCAGCGCAAAGCGGTCCGCATAGGCGATGCAGCGCTTGCCGAAGTCGATGGCCTCCGTGTTCTCGTCACAGAGCTGGATATCCGAATTCGACAGTCCAAAGCGATCGCGGGCGAAGGCAAGCTTGCCCTGGTAGCTGCCGCCGATGATCAGTATCATGCGTTCGTCCTCCCGTCAGGCCGCGTGGCGACAGGCCAGCGCGATCAGCGCGGCGCACTCGGCCGCGGACAGCGCGAAGCCGGCCACGTCGCCGGAGACGCCCTTGAGCGTGTGCGCGGCCCACAGCATCGCCAGGAAGTAGGCCAGCGTCTCGATCAGCAGCGCCGTCACGCCGCCGCCCAGCCATATGGCGCAGATGACGATTGCCAGCAGCCACATCGTGCCAATGGCGATCCGCTGGGCGCTTTTGCCCTCCAGCTTGGCATATTCGCTGTGGCCGATGGACGGCAGCGTCAGCACGCAGAAGGCGGAGCAGCACCGGGATATGATCGGTATGAACAGCAGCGCGGGCAGGTCGGCCCAGACGATGGAGCCAGCGGCGGCATAGCTGAACAGCATCAGAAGGCCCAGCCCCACCACGGAGAAGGCCCCGGTGTGCGCATCCTTCAGTATGCGCAGGCGCTGCTCCAGCGGGCGCCAGGAGAGTATGGCGTCGCAGGTGTCCATGTAGCCGTCCAGGTGGATGAAGCCGGTCAGCAGCCACGGCAGTGCCACCAGCAGTGCCGCGGCCAGCCCGGGCGTCATCCAGGTCATGCCCAGCGCCGTCAGCAGCGCCCACAGCAGGCCCACCACCGCGCCCACGATGGGCAGGCACACCAGCATCATGTCCCGGGCGTCCTCGTCCCAGGGGCGGTAGGGGCAGGGCAGTGCGGTAAACATGCCCAGGCTCATGAAAAATGCCTTCGCGATCAGGCTCATAGCGGCAATACCCCCTTGTGTACGATCACCTGTCCGCCCACGATCTCCAGCACGTTGTCGCAGCAGGCGGCCATGCGCCGGTCGATGTGGGCCAGCGCCCTGCGGTATTCCTCGGTCAGCGGGTCGTAGAGCATCGCGTCCGAGAATATGAAGTCGGACACCAGCACGGTGTTCGGCGCGCGGCGCACGAATTCGATCAGCCCGTCGGCTATCTTCAGGTGCGCGCCGTGGTTGATGCCCTCCGGCGCGAACATTTCGTTGGACAGCAGCGCCGTCACGCTGTCCAGCAGGAAGGAGCCTCGCGGGTCCGCCCGGTCCAGGCAGGCCGTGATATCCCGGCCCTGCTCCAGCGTCTCAAAGCCCCATCCGGCCCGCTCGTCCCGGTGGCGCTTGATCCGGGCGCGGTCCTCGCCGTCGTAGGGGATCATTGTGGCGATGTAATACAGCGGCCTGCCCGCCGCCTGCGCGATGCGCTGGGCGTAGTAGGACTTGCCGTTCTTGCAGCCGCCGGAAATATACGTGCTCATCATGCCTCTCCCAGAAAGGTCCTGTTGCCGCGGATCTCGGCCAGATACCCGTCGTCGATGGCGGCCTCCGCGAAGGTCGCCATGTCGCGGAGCACGCTCTGGGAGGCGGCCACCAGCTCGAAGGCGATGGGGCAGCCGCTGCCCTCGCCCAGGCGCATGTTCATCAGCAGCATGGGCTCGAGCCCCATGGCGTCCATCGCCAGCCTGTAGCCCCGCTCCGCGGAGGCGTGGGAGGGGATCATGTATTCGGCGGCCAGCGGGCTCAGCCGGCAGGCGCACAGCGCCGCCACGGCGCTGATGAAGCCGTCGATCACCACGGGCATGCGCGCGCAGGCCGCGCCGATGTACGCGCCGCACATGGCGGCCAGGTCAAAGCCGCCCACCTTCGCGAGCACGTCGATGGGGTCCGCCGGGTCGGGCTGCCAGCGGGCGATGGCTTCGTCGATCAGCGCGATCTTGCGGGCATAGGCCGCGTCGTTGATGCCCGCGCCGCGGCTGACGGTCTGCTCGGCGGGCAGCCCCAGCAGTGCGGAGAGCACCGCGCTGGAGGTGGAGGTGTTGCCGATGCCCATCTCGCCGACGCCGATGATCTGTACGCCCTCGTCCTTCGCCCGCTGCGCCGCGTCGATGCCGATCTGAAAGGCCCGCAGCGCCTGCTCCCGGGTCATGGCGTGCTCCACGGCGAAGTTTTTCGTGCCGTGGGCGATCTTCACGTCCCGCACGCCGCTTTGATGGAAATCGGCGTTGATGCCCACGTCCATCACGTCAAGCTCGCTGTGAAAGTGCTTCGCCAGCACCGCCACGCCGGTCAGCCCCCGGGTGAAGTTGATGGTCTGGCTGAGCGTCACGCTCTGGGGACAGCTGGCGACGCCCTCGGCCACGATGCCGTTGTCGGAGGCGAATATCAGCACCCTGCGGCGGTCCACAGGATTGTAGAGCCTGCCGGTCATGCCCGCCAGCTTCACGGAGATGTCCTCCAGCTTGCCCAGGCTGTGGGGCGGCTTGGCGAGGCTCTCCTGCCGGACCAGCGCGGCGTCCATGGCCGCGCGGTCCGGGGCGGGTATGGCGCTCAGGTACGCTTGAAGAGATCGTTCCATAGTTCGGTGACTTTTCCTTTCAGGGCATCGAGCTTTTCCCCTATGCCCAGCGAATCGATCCAGAATCGCACCGGCGCGAGCCTTTCCGGGATGCGCAGCGATTCCACCCACTGCCTCACGGGCTCCAGTTTCTCGGGAATGCCGGTGGAATCGAACCACGCGGATATCTGGGCCCGGGTGGGGAGGTAGTAATAGGGCTGCACATAGCGCCGCGCCCCGGTGAAGGTCTCCAGATAGAAATCCTCCAGCGCGCTGATCTTCACCTCGCCGCTGGACGAGGCGTGCACGAACTGGTTGCCGCCGATGTAAAAGCCCATGTGGTCGCTGGGATCGCTGTCGCGTATGGTATCAAAGCACACCACATCGCCCACCAGCAGGTCGATGGGGCGCTCGATCAGCGGATAGCTCTCGTCGGTGCCGATGATCGCGGCGGCGTGGTAGGGGAATTCAAAGCCCTCCGGCCCGAGGCAGTACATCACCAGGCCGCTGCAATCGAACTGGTCCGGCCCCGCCGCGCCCAGCACATAGGGCTTGCCCAGGTGCTCCAGCGCCCGCATAACCACGACCTCGCCCTGGGTAAAGCCCGTGCAGGTCAGCTCCACGATCATCAGGCACAGCCAGAGCGCGACGGTCTGGATCAGGAAGAACCGCGCGCGGCGCGACTTTCTGTATTTCTCGCTCTCCCAGTTGGCGATGAAGGCCTTCGCGGCCTCGCCCATGGTGGACAGCGTGTAGCCGTTCTTCGCGATGGTGCGGCAGATGAACACGATGGCGGTCAGCGTCTCGGCGATCACCTGGGCCTTGGCGGCGGGCATGTTGAAGGTCACCGCGCCGGTCTTCGGGTTGCACACGGCTTGGCCCTCGGCGGGCATGCCCTCGCCGAAGCTGAACGTGCCGGTCAGGAACACCAGCTGGTCGGGGTACAGCGGGGATTCCAGCAGGAACTTTTCGCTGAAATCGCCGGAGGCCAGCTGATCGGTCAGGTACGGGCAGACCGCCTCGGAGAGGCCGTCGCCGAGCTCGCGGATGCTCACCGCCGGGAAATCGCCGTTCTGGATGCCGAAGGCCCGGGCGATGCGGTCGTTCACGTCGGTGTGGATGCGCAGGCACTCGTCGGGATCGTCGCTGTGGGCGATCAAACCGTGGTTCTGCATGAATATGGCGGCAGGACGGCGGCCCGTCTCGGCCTCCACGCGGCGAAGCTCGTCGCGAATGGAGAAGGTCAGCCGCGCGCCGGGATCGACGTAGCTCACCCAGCCCCAGGTGTAGTCCGCGTCCGCGAGCGCCTTTTTGACGATGTCCTGGAGCTCCTCGCTGCACGCCGCCAGATTGGCGTAGACGCTGTGGCTGTGGGCCACGTAGGTGTCCAGTATGGAGTGGAAGCCGGCTTCCACCGAGGGGCGCAGCGCCGCGAGGCCCTCGATGGCCTTGGTGTTGGCCTTGGCCTGCTCGCTGCCGGCCTTCTCCACGTCCTCGAAGTCGGCAGGATCGCTGCCGTTGTAGAATTTGCGCAGCGCCTCGTAATCCAGCACGGCATAGGCCTTGTCCGGGCGAATGTCCTTCAGGCAGTAGCCCGAGGCCTTGATGGCCATCAGGCCGCCCGCCAGCTTGGCCGAGGTGTTGCCGCCGCCGCCCTGCACGTAGTCCGCGCGCGCGCCGACGCCGGTGGAGACGCGGGTGAAGTTTTCAAGCTGTTCGCGATTGGTTTCAAAGAAGTTGCTCATGCCGATTTGCCCTCCGTTTGCGGTCATATTCATTTTCACGCCGTCCAGCGGCGCCATCTTCGCGATCAGAAAGTGTATGTTCTTGCCTTGCCCGGCGTACATCATCTCGTGCTCGCTGACGTAGTTCGGCGAAAAGCCCGAGGTGTGCAGGTCGTCGGTCAGGTAGGTGATCTCAAACCCGCATTCGCCCAGATAGCGCTTCGACGCGGTGAACAGGGCGTCGTTGTCGGTCTTGAACCAGATCTCGCCCCCGGGCTTCAGGAAGTCCCGGTACTGGACGAGCTGCCGGGGGTGGGTGAGGCGGCGCTTGTGGTGCTTGGCCCGCTCGTCCCAGGGATTGCAGAAGTTGATGTAGATGCGCTCGATGCCGTCCTCCGCGCTGAAGGTGTCGTGGATGCGCAGCGCGTCCACGGCGGAAAACACGATGTTCCGGGGCGCATCGTCGCCGTATTCGGCCTCGGTGTTGCGGACGGACACGGCCAGCACGTGGCGCACCTCGTCCACGGCGATGTAATTGATGTCGGGATTCTCATGGGCCATCCTGGCGGTGGACACGCCCTTGCCGCAGCCGATCTCCAGGTGGACCGTCTGCCGCCGGGGAAAGCACTCCTGCCAATGGCCCCGATGGGTGGAGGGCTGTTCGATGAAATAGGGACAGACGGCGAGCTGGGGCTCCGTCCAGGCCCTTCTGCGCATGCGCATACTATTTCTCTCCCGCCTCGCCGTCGCTGTCGGCGTCCTTCTTTGCCTGCTTGAGCCAGTACAACAGCCCAATGCCGCCCAGCGTGGAGACCACCCACAGTATCAGCGCCAGCTGCACGTTGGAGGCCAGCATCGCGATCAGGCCCGCGGCGTACAGCGCCACCAGGATCAGCGCCGCCGCCGTCCTCAGCGTCCGCAGCGGTCCGTTTTGCCTATCCACACAACATCACTCCCGAAAATATACATACCTTGTTATTATTCGATAAGAGGATGACTTTGTCCTGCCGGTTGCGCATATTTTTTATTATTTATGTCCCTTGCGCGCCGCGGCGGGATGGGCTATACTGTTAGCCGGAAGGGGGATGACGGATATGTTTCCCATGAAGAATCTCATCGGGCGATTTGAGGAGATCCTGGCGGAGCTGGACGCGCTGGTCGGGGAATGCCCGGAGGCAATCGCCGACGACCTGGAGGATTTGAACGCGGAGCTGGAGGACGCGCTGATGCTGCTGGGCGAGATCAGGCCCGACGCCGATGACTGGCGCGACGATGCGCAAGGCACGCTGGAGGACATCCGCGCGCTCGCCGACGACTATCGAGCCTTCGCCGGGCAGATGCCGGCAATCGGCGAGCTGGCCCACCGCTTGGAGCTGGCGGCGGACATGGCGACGGAAAATCTGGACGCCTAGAGGCAAAACATCGGGCCGCCCGTAAAGACGGGCGGCCCGAATCATTGGAACATGCTGCGCATGGCAGCGCGTCTCAGCCTGGATTAGTCGTACAGGTTGATGGCGATGTCCTCGTCGTTCATGTTCTCGGCGGTGTACCACTGGCAGCCGGTGTCGACGTCCTCGACGGCCTCGCCATTGGCGGCCTTGACCAGGGTGTCAACCAGGGCAGCGCCCATGGCGAAGGGAGCCTGGGTGATGGCGCCCAGGAAGGTGCCATCGGCGACGGCGGCCTTGATGACGGCGCCGGAGTCGAAGCCCGCAGCGATGATCTGGCCCTCGCCGGTGCCGACCTTCTGCAGGTTCTCGTTGGCGGTCACGATGGCCTCAGCGGAGTGCTGGTTGGAGCCGTAGATCGCGATGGTGTCAGCCTTGTTCAGCAGGGTCTGGCAGTCGATGGCGCTCAGCTCGGAGGTCACCTGGGAGGGAACCAGGGTCTCGATGATGATCTTGCCGTCGTCGGCGGACTCGACCTTGGCGTCGTTGACATACTTCTCGTTGCCTTCCAGCTTCACGGTGTAGCCGTCAGCCGCAGCCAGCTCGCCGATCTTGTCGATGAAGCCCAGGCCGCGCTGGGTCACGGACTCGGAAACAGCGTCCTGAGCGGAAACGCCGATGCGCACGGAGCCGTCAGCCGCCGCGATGCGGTCCTTGATGGCCTCGTAGACCTTCTCACCGGCCAGAGCGCCGGCATTGTAGTTGTTGGTGGCGCAATTGGCCAGCACAGCGCCTTCGGGAGCATCCGGCACGCCGGAGTCGAAGCCGATGATCGGGATGCCGGCAGCCTGAGCTTCCTTGATGGCATCCAGGCAGGTCTCGGTGGACAGGGCGGCAAGGCCGATGGCCTTGGGGCCCGCATTGATGGCGGAATTCAACTGGGACAGCTGCTCGTCGTAGGCGGACTCATTGGCGGGGCCGACGAAGTTGATCTCAACGCCGAGCTCAGCGGCCTTCTCCTGGGCGCCCTTCAGGACGGCCTGCCAGTACTGGTGCTGGAAGCCCTTGGAGACGATCTCATACTCCGCGGCGAATGCAGCGGTGGCGCTGAAGACCAGCATCAGAGCCAGGACGATAGCCAAAACTTTCTTCATGGGGATACCTCCTAAAAAATTGTTCTATGTTTACCGCATCTTCGCGGCAACCATCTAAAAAGTGACAGAACTCCCAAATTGACCACGGATATTATAGCATCAAATAACATCAAAGTCAACAAGGATTCACATTTTCGCAAAGACCGGGTCAGGCGGTCTTCTTGTTCTTCAGCACGTCGATGTAGATGGCCACGATCAGCACGATGCCGGTGATGATCTGCTGCCAGTTGGCCTGAAGGCCCACGTAGGGAAGGCCGGTCTTCAGCAGCGACATGACGAACACGCCCAGCAGCGTGCCGATGATGCTGCCCGAGCCGCCGGTCATGGATGTGCCGCCGATGATCGCGCCGCCGATGGCGTCCAGCTCCAGGCCCGCGCCGGTGCCGGGGGCCACGGAGGAGGAGAAGGTGGCGGCGTAGGCGATGCCCGCCAGGCCCGCGAAGAAGCCGGAGATGATGTAGGCCATCATCTGGTACTTCACCACGTTCACGCCGGAGAGGCGCGCGGCCTCCTTGTTGGAGCCGATGGCGATGATGTATCGCCCGACCTTGGTCTTGTTCAGCACGATGGACATCAGTATGATGAAGAACAACACGATGATGAAGCCCACCGGGATGATCTTGCCGCTGTCGATGATCTTGAACAGGCTGCGGAACCATCCGCCCGCGCCGCTGCGGGAGGGCCAGGAGACGGCCATGCCGCCGGTGAGGATCGAGCCCAGGCCGCGGGTGATCAGCATCGTGCACAGCGTGGCGATGAAGGGCGGCAGGTTCATGATGGCCACCAGCACGCCGTTCAGCACGCCGAAGACCAGGCCAATGGCGATGGTCACCAGCATGCCGCCCCAGACGGGCCAGCCCAGGTGCTGCACCAGATATCCGCCCGCCAGCGCATAGCAGATCATGCCCGTGCCGACGGACAGGTCGTTGCCGCCGGAGATCAGGCAGAAGGTGACGCCGATGGCCATGAAGGTGATGTAGTAGGAGTAGTCCAGTATGCTGACGACGGTGGCGTACTGGCGGAAAGCCGGGGAGAGGATGCTGAACAGCACCGCCTCGAGTATGACGGCCAGCACAACCACGATGCGCTGCAGGCCAATGGCTTTGACGATGGGGTTATTCGCGAAGCCCCGCTTTTCATTTCCCTGTATCTGCATGATTGCGCCTCCTTACCTCTTGCGGCTGCTGGAGCGGATGTCCGCGAACACAGCCAGCGCCACGATGATGCCGGTGATGATGTACTGGTAATCCGGCCTGAAGCCCATGGCCTGTATGCCGACGCGCAGCAGCGATATGATCAGCACGCCGATGATCGTGCCGCTGATGGAGGCGATGCCGCCGGCCATGGAGGTGCCGCCCATCACGCAGCTGGCGATGGCGTTGTTGTTGAATTCGTCGCCCAGGCCCGGCTGCACCTGGGTGATGACGCCCACATAGGTGATGGCCGCGATGCCCGCCAGCGTGCCGCAGATCACATAGGCCAGGGCCTCCCACTTGCGGGTGTCGACGCCGGACAGGCGCACCGCCTCGCGGTTGGAGCCCAGGCAGAGTATGTATCTGCCGACCTTGGTCTTGTTCAGCACGATGGCGCAGATGATGGCGACCACCAGCAGGAAGATCAGTCCGGTGGGGATGCCGTTGTAGGTGACGAAATACTTGTACCAGCTGTTGACCTCGCCGCTGGCGGGCCAGTTGGAATTCTGCACGTGGGTGAAAACGCTGCCCACGCCCTTGGCCAGCATCATCGAGGCCATGGACGATATGAAGGAGGGCAGGCCCATGTAGGCCACCAGTATGCCGTTGAACACGCCGAAGATCAGGCCCACGACCACGCACATGATCAGCGCCAGCCACAGCGGCCAGCCAAAGGTGACCAGCAGGCGGCCCGCGATCAGGCCCGAGCACACCATCACCGGGCCGATGGAGAAGTCGATGCCGCCGGTGGCGATGACGAAGGTGACGCCCAGGGCCAGGAAGCCCAGGTAGTCCACCATGTTCAGGGCGTTCTTGATGTCGCCGCTGCCCAGCATGCGCCCGCTGCCCAGCGAGAACAGGAAGTACATCAGGATCAGCACGCCCACGAGTATGATCCGGTTAAAGCCAATCTTTTTTACGAATGGCAGGTTCTTGAAATTCTCCATGCGTCACCCTCCTGTCATCGCAGTGTCGCGGCGTGCATGATCTTCTCCTGCGTCGCCTCTGCAATATCGATTTCAGCGGTCTTCCGGCCCTCGCACATGACCACGATGCGGTCCGACATGCGCAGAATCTCCGTCATTTCGGAGGAGATCATGATGATGCTCTTGCCCTCGGCGGCCAGCTCGTTCATCAGGTGATAGATCTCGCTCTTCGCGCCGACGTCGATGCCGCGGGTGGGTTCGTCGAAGATCAGTATGTCGCAATTCTTCACCAGCCACTTGGCCACGACCACCTTCTGCTGGTTGCCGCCGGACAGGTTCACCACCAGCTGGTCCACGCTGGGCGTCTTGGTCTTGAGCCGGTCGATGTATTTCTTCGTGGCGTCGTTTTCCTTCTTCTTGTCGATGAACAGGCCCTTCACGAAGTCGGTCAGGGACGCCATCGTGGAATTCTCGGCCACGGTCTTGCCCACGACGATGCCGTAGCGCTTGCGGTCCTCAGACAGATAGCCGATGCCGTTTTTGACCGCGTCCTGGGGAGAGTGGATCTCCACCTTCCTGCCGTTGACGTATATGTCGCCGGATTCCTTCGGATCCGCGCCGAACAGCGCCCGGGCGGTCTCGGTGCGCCCCGCGCCCATCAGGCCGGAGAAGCCCAGGATCTCGCCCTTGTGCAGCTCGAAGCTCACGTCCCGCACCATCTTGCCCGCGTTCAGGTGCTCCACCTTCAGCACCACCGGCGCGCCGGGCTTGACCATGGACTGGGTCTTCGGGTCCTCGTAGATCACGCGGCCCACCATCATGTTGATGATGTCGTCCTTGGTGCACTCCGCGGTGATCAGCGTGCCCACATAGCCGCCGTCGCGCATGACGGTGACCCGGTCGGTGATGACCTTGATCTCGTCCATGCGGTGGGAGATGTACACGATGCCCAGCTGCTTTTGCCGCAGATCGCGTATGATCTTGAACAGCTCCTCGATCTCGGCCTCGGTCAGCGCGGCGGAGGGCTCGTCGAATATGATGACCTTCGCCTCGTGGCTGATGGCCTTGGCGATCTCGCACATCTGCTGCTTGCCGACGGTCAGGTTGCCCATCTTCTCGGCGGGATTGATGTCGATGCCCAGCTGCCTGAACAGCTTGCTGGCCTCCTCGTTCATCTTGCCGTCGTCGATCAGGCCGCCCTTCATAAACTCACGCCCGATGAATATGTTCTGGGCTACGGTCAGGTGGTTCATCATGTTCAGCTCCTGGTGAACGATGACGATGCCCGCCTCCTGGGCCTCCTTCGGGTTGTGGAATTCGACCTCCCGGCCCTCATAGGTGATGGTGCCGGAATCCTTGGTGTAGATGCCGGTCAGCACCTTCATCAGCGTGGACTTGCCCGCGCCGTTTTCGCCCATCAGCGCGTGGACCTCGCCCTTGCGCACCTCAAGGTCGACGTGATCCAGCGCGTGAACGCCCGGGAAGGACTTGTCGATGCCCTTCATGGTCAGTATTACTTCTCCCACGACACTTCCTCCATTTCTTATAGTCTGGGTCATATGTTCGCGTCATTGATAACGTATCAATTCCTGTGCCTCGGAAAGCGAGGCCTTGCGGCCCGTCGCGGCCATCGCGGCCAGCGCCGCGCCGAAGGCGGCCTCCTCCATGTGGGCGGGTATGCGCAGCTTCAGGCCGAAGCGCTCCTCGGCCAGGGCCTGCATCAGCCTGTTCTGGCGCAGCCCGTTGCCGGAGCCCACCAGCAGGGCGGGGGAGCGCCCCGTCAGCGTCCGCATGGCGTCGAAGGCCTCGCGCAGCTCCTCCAGTATGCCCGCGATCACGCCCACCGTCAGCGCCCCGGGGCGGAAGTTGTCGACCCCGATGCCCGAAATGCTTCCCCTGGCCGCCGGGTCGTCCCGGGTGCCGGAGAAGGCGGTGCGCACGCGCCACGCGGCTTCCGGGCCGCATTCGTCGATGAACGCTTGCGCCTGGCGCTGCATGGCGTCATAGCGCGGCGCGTCCGAACCGGCGATCTCCCGGTAAAAGCGCTCCAGCATGGCATAGGCCCTGCCGCCGCACAGCCCGGAGCCCGCGAGTATGTAGCCCTGAGCGCCGCAGGGCCGCAGCTCCACGCTGCCGGAACATTCGATGAAGCGGTCCGTGCCCATGGAGACCTGGCTGCCGGTGCCGATGTTGATCAGCAGCGTATCGTTGATATCCCGGACGGAGCCGATCACGCTGGCCTGGTTGTCGCCCAGCGAGCAGATCACCGGCGCGCCGCCGCGCATCCCGCCGATGACCTCGTAGCCCCGCCGCGTCTCGGGCAGCATGCCCGCGTCCACGCCCAGCGACTCCAGCGCCTCGACGCGGAACCGCCCTGACCGCAGATCGAAGCAGCCCCAGCTGGCGGCCATGTCGGCGCTGAGCACGGGCGCCAATCTGCCCGTCAGCTTCATGCCGACGTAATCGCTGATCGTGGTCAGCTTCGCGGCGGCCTTGGGAACGCCGCCGGTGCGAAGCAGGTACAGATGGGTGGACAGGCCGTAGCCCGCTGCCGCCGAGCAGCCCGCGCCGCGCAGCAGGTCCACCGCGCTGCTTTTGTCCGCAAACGGAAGCCCGCCCCGGCCGTCCTGCCAGGTGTAGAGGGGGCTGACCGCGTCGCCCGCCCGGTCCACATACAGCATGCCGTGCATCTGCCCGGTCAGGCCCACGCAATCGGGCTCGCCGTGGGCGCGCGCCATGCCTCCGACGCACTCCCGGACGAGCGCAAGCATGCGCTCCGGGTCCTGGACCTTTCCCACGGGACAGCCGTCGTCCATAAACGAGCTGTGGGAAAGCGTCTCCCGGGCGATCAGTTCGCCGCTGTCCCCGTCCACGAGGACCACGCTGAGGGTGGTGGTGCCGATGTCGATGCCCAGTGCCTTCATGGAGCCACCTCGCGGAAGGATGATGATATACGGATGGAGACCTCGCCGCGCCCGGGAACGCATGTCCGGGACGGTCGCGTCCGCCGGGCGCGGCAAGGCTTCCGGTCAAATGCTTCTGTCGTCAGTAGTCCGTGCAGCTGACGATCACGCCGTCCTCGTCCCAGAGGTCGTGCCAGTCGTTGGCGCCGGGCCACAGGAATACCTGGCCCTTCACCAGACGGTTGCCGCGCTCCAGCGTGGCGATGGTCGCCATCTCTGCATCGGTCAGCTTTTCGGTGGTGGCGGCGCGCAGGTTCGCTTCGTAGTTGTGCACGGAGAAGGGAATTGGCAGCTGTCCGCGCTGCAGCGCCCACTTCAGGCAGATGATGGCCGGGTGGCAGTTGTGCGCCTTGGCGATCTCCACCAGCTCCGGCATCTGCATGTCGGCGATGTCCTCGGGCAGTATGTCGCGCTCGGGGCGGCGGGGGGAGCCCAGGGGCATGTAGCCGATGGGCAGTATGTCCCGCTCCACCAGGTAATCGAACAGCGCCTGTTGCTGGAAGCAGGGGTGCAGCTCCGATTCGCAGGCCGCGGGCTTGATGCGCAGCTTGTCCAGCACGGCGTTCAGCTTCGGTATGGTCATGTTGGAGATGCCGATGTTCCGCACCAGGCCCGCATCCACCAGCGCCTCGATCTGCCGGTAGGTGTCCACGAATTCCGCCACGGAGAAGGGCTTGGAATCGGGATTTCGGGAATCCACGTCGCAGAAGGGGGCGTGGTAGTTCGGGAAGGGCCAGTGGATGAACAGCATGTCCAGATAATCGCACTGCAGATCGGCGATGGTCTTCTTGCAGGAGGCGGCCACGTCCCGGTGCATGTCGTTCCACACCTTGGACATGATGAAGAGCTCCTCGCGCTTCACGACGCCCTCGTCGAAGGCCTCGCGGAACACCTTTCCGATCTGGTCCTCGTTGCCATAGCAGGCGGCGCAGTCAAAAAGGCGGTAGCCAACCCGCAGTCCGCCGGCCACGGCCCCGGCGACCTCCTCGGGGGTCACGCGGTCAGAGCCGAAGGTGCCCATGCCGACGCAGGGAATGGTTCCGCCGTTGTTCAGCTTGAAAGAAGGTACGGTCTTGGGATCGATCATGTTCACGCCTCCAATGTTATGTGAATGGACAGAAATGTCTTAATATTTTATTCAAATACGCTGTCATTATATACTATACCAGCACAAATTGCAATACTGTTTTACGTTTATATTGCAATTTGCCGGGTCGATGAAACCGACCCGGCAATGTAAGATGGGGTTATCAGTCCGGATACACCACGGCGACCTTGCCGCACTGGCCGGAGGCCATCAGCGCGTAGGCCTTGTCCACGTCCTTCAGCTCGAAGCGATGGGTGATCAGCTTGTCGGGATGGATGCCCCAGCGCACCAGGTGCTCCACCAGCTCCTCCATGCGCCACAGGCTGGTGACCCAGCTGCCGTAGATGCTCTTCTGGCCGTGCATGATGTCCGGGGAGGGATTGAAGGTGACGTCGTTGCCCTCGCCGACCATGGCCATCTTGCCCCACTCGCGGGTGCAGCGGATCGCCATCGCGCGGGCAGCGTTGTTGGCGGAGCAGTCGATGCTGCGCTCGCAGCCGTAGCCCTCGGTCACGTCCATGATGGCCTTTTCGCAGGCCTCGACGTCGCCGCTGTTGAACACGTAGTCCGCCAGGCCCAGATCCTGGGCCAGCTTCATGCGCTCCTCGTTGATGTCGCAGCCGATGGTCTTGTCGCAGCCCATGGCCTTCGCCAGCATCAGCGTGGCCAGGCCCACCGGGCCGAGGCCGGTGACCAGCACGCGGTCGTTGCCGGAGACGCCGATCTTCATCAGGGCCTCGTAGCAGGTGCCGAAGCCGCAGGCCACCTGCGCGCCGTCCTCGTAGGTCAGCTCGTCGGGCAGGGCGATCAGGTCCTTCTCGTCGCAGAGCATGTAGGGCGCCATGCCGCCGTTGCGCTGCCAGCCGTAGGCCGCGCGGTAGGGGCTCTTGCAGGAAATGTAGTACCCCCGGCGGCAGTCATAGCACACGCCGCAGCCGGAGATGTGGTACACGATCACCCGGTCGCCCTTCCTGAACCGCTTCAGGCCCTCGCCCTCCTCCACGATGATGCCGCAGGGCTCGTGGCCCGCAATCATGCCGGGCTGGTAGCCCTCCGGGCCCTTGCCCACGTGGGCGCGGTAGATGCAGCGGATGTCGCTGCCGCAGATGGTGGAGGCCTTGGTCTTCACCACGACCTGTCCGTGCCCCGGCACGGGCATGTCAAACTCCCTGAGCTCAACGGTGCTGTTGCCCGGCAATATCGCGCCAAGAATCTTCTTATCCATAAGGAGTTCCTCCTCAAACTGAATTGTTATAATGTTAGTTCTATTGCGTCCCCGCGGTAGTGCGCGCGAGTCGTCGCCTGGCTTCCGTCCCTGCGAATATATCGAATGCTCAGCGGCCAGTCCACGGCCATGCCGCCCAGGGCCGCGCCGAGGGTCAGCGTGCCCGTCGCGTCCTCGTAGCGCAGGGGCACGTGGACGTGCCGACCAGCCTCAAACGCCGCTCCGTCGCCTGGATCGTCGTAGAGGGTGAACGCGCCGTCCTGGCCCGCAAGCACCCAAAGCTCCTTCACCGTCGCCCCGGCGGCGCACTTCGCGCCCACCGCCATGGGCAGGATGGA
>ONHI01000053.1 GCA_900317565.1 uncultured Eubacteriales bacterium | reverse complement strand
CATCCATCGCCCCGCGCCCGCCTATGACGAGCAGGAGGGCACCACCGAGATCCTGGAGACGGGTATCAAGGTCGTGGACCTGATCGCCCCCTACGCCAAGGGCGGCAAGATCGGCCTGTTCGGCGGTGCCGGCGTCGGCAAGACCGTCATCATCATGGAGCTGATCAACAACATCGCCAAGCAGCACGGCGGCCTGTCCGTGTTCTCCGGCGTCGGCGAGCGCACCCGCGAGGGCAACGACCTGTACAATGAGATGAAGGAGAGCGGCGTCATCAACAAGACCGCGCTGGTCTACGGCCAGATGAACGAGCCGCCGGGAGCCAGGATGCGCGTGGCGCTGTCGGGTCTGACGATGGCGGAATACTTCCGCGACCGCGAGAACCAGGACGTGCTGCTGTTCATCGACAACATCTTCAGGTTCACCCAGGCCGGCTCCGAGGTGTCCGCGCTGCTGGGCCGCATGCCCAGCGCCGTCGGCTATCAGCCCACGCTGGCCACCGAGATGGGCGCGCTCCAGGAGCGCATCACCTCCACCAAGAAGGGCTCCATCACCTCGGTGCAGGCGGTCTACGTCCCCGCGGACGACCTGACCGACCCGGCCCCGGCCACCACCTTCGCCCATCTGGACGCCACCACGGTTCTGAGCCGCGGTATCGCGTCGCTGGGCATCTATCCCGCCGTGGATCCGCTGGATTCCACCAGCCGCATACTGACCCCCGAGGTCGTGGGCAGGGAGCATTACGACGTGGCCCGCAGGGTGCAGAGCATCCTCCAGCGCTACAAGGACCTCCAGGACATCATCGCCATCATGGGCATGGACGAGCTGTCCGACGAGGACAAGCTGATCGTCGCCCGCGCCCGTAAGGTGCAGCGCTTCCTGAGCCAGCCCTTCCACGTGGCCGAGCAGTTCACCGGCATGGAGGGCCGCTATGTGCCGCTGAAGGAGACCATCCGCGGCTTCCGCGAGATCATCGACGGTCTGCATGACGACCTGCCCGAGAGCGCGTTCCTGTTCGTGGGCACCATCGACGAGGCCGTTGAGAAAGCGAAAAGAGGAGAATAATCCATGGCGCTGATTCACCTGACGGTTGTCACCCCCGAGGGGAAGCACTTCGATGCCGACGCGCAGCGCGTGATGGTGCGCACCACCGGCGGCGACGTGGCCATATTGCCCCATCACATCGATTATGCCGCCGCGCTGGGCGCGGGGGAGGCCTGCGTGACCGAGGCCGGCGGCAAGGTCCGCCGCGCCGAGGTGGAGGGGGGCATACTCCACGTGGCCAGCGACCAGGTGCAGGTGATCGCCAACAGCTTCCGCTGGGTGGAGGAATGATCCATATAAGTCAGGGCAGGGACCCGGGCGCGCCCGGGTCCCTGCCTGTCTTTTCCTGTGCGCGGTGATGCAACAAATATGCGCAAAATGCCGTCTATGAATTGCATCATCGCGATGGAGGTAATGCATATGAAGCGATTGAGAGCACTGCTTTCGGCGCTGCTGCTGGCGGCGCTGGCCGTTCCGGCGGCGGGCTTCGCTGCGACCGGGAATGCCCCGGCGCAGCAGCCCTGGCAGGCGGATATACTGAAGCTGATGGACCCCGGCGACGCGCCGAAGTCCACGCAGGTCCACTTTGAGCAGGCGCTTCCCGAGGGCGCGCAGCTCCAGCGCCGCAGCTACAGCCAGGAGCTGGTCAGCAGCAAGGGCGACACGCTGAACGTGGAATTCCGCTTCGCGCTGGCGTCCGACATGGGCGAGGGCCAGTGGACCACCGTCACCAACTGGCTGAAATCGCTGGTGCTGGGCGCGGTGCAGAACGTGCAGGCCGACAGCGAATCGCTGGCGAACGTGATCGCCGACCGCTATCGCGCCCAGCGCGCCGCGGCGCAGCCGGGAGAGACCGGCCTGCCCGCCTGGGCCAGCGCCGACCTGATCCTGGAGGACATCGTGGCCACGGTGCCCTATTACCCGGAGCTGACCATCGACGTCAACGGCGCGGCCACCCAGCGGCTCCAGCAGCGGCTGATCGAGCTGGGCTACCTGGACGGCAGGGCCGACGGCTACTTCGGCGAAAAGACGAAGGCGGCGGTCATGCAGCTGGAGGAATACGTGCGCGCGCTGGAGCAGGATGTGATCGACGCGCGGCCCGAGCCCACGGCGACGCCCACGCCCGCGCCCACCGCCACCCCTGCGCCGAACACCATACCGCTGGCGCTGGACGATCCCGAGCCGGAGCCCGTGCCCGCGGACGCGCCGCTGGAAGCGCCGGTGACCCCGGTGGACGGCGTGGCGGACGCGCTGCTGCAGGCCTATGTGTTCAGCGACGACTTCAAGGCCGCCCGGACGGACCTGAAGGCGGGGGACGAGGGCGACGCGGTGCATCGCGTGCAGACGCGGCTCGCGGGCCTGGGCTACAGCGTCGATGCGCCGGACGGCACCTATGGCGGGGGTACCGCCCGGGCGATCCGTGTGTTCCAGCACTACAGCGGCCTGGACGAGACCGGAATCGCCGATGTGGCCACCCAGGCGAAGCTGTTCTCCGCCGACGCCGCGAAGCCGGACAACGCCATGCTGGCGCTGGGCTCCTCGGGCGACGAGGTCTCCAGGCTGCAAAGGCGGTTGCGGGTGCTGGGCTTCGCGTCCATCGCCGTGGACGGCGGCTATGGCGCGTCCACCAAGGCTGGCGTCGAGACTTTGCAGCGCTATATGCGGGAGCTGGAGGGCGACGCGCTGCCCGCCTCCGCGACGGGCGACGGGGCACAGGCCCAGCTGACCGTGGAGGTCAACGGCGTGGCAGACCCGCTGCTGCTGGATGACTTCTATTCGGACGGCTTCCCGGCCATCCCCGCGGACATGTCCACGGGCTCCGAGGGCAGGGACGTGGTGCGGCTCCAGCGGCGGCTGAACTGCCTGGAGTACTACACCGGCACACTGGACGGCCAGTACGGCGGCGGCACGGTGAAGGCCGTGACCGCCTTCCAGCGGCGCAGCGGCCTGCCTGAGACCGGCGCGGCGGACCGGGCCACGCTGGCAGCGCTGTTTGACGAGAGCGCGAAGAAGGCGCTGAAGCCCTACGTGCTGAAGGTCAGCACCGCCGACCAGCGGGTGTACGTGTATGCGCCGGACGGCAACGACGAGTACACCGACCTGGTGCGCACGATGAAGTGCTCCACCAGCCGCAAGGCCACGCCCACGCCCACCGGCACCTTCACCGAAACCGGCCCCGGCGCGCGCTGGCACTTCTTCAAGAAGTTCAACTGCTGGGCCCAGTACGCCTACTATATCGAGGGGGACATCATGTTCCACTCGGTGCTGTACAACCAGAAGAACGGCAAGGTCACCCAGAGCTCCGTCAACCACCTGGGCAGCCGCGCCTCCCACGGCTGCGTGCGGCTGAGCGTGGAGGACGCCAAGTGGATCTGGGAGAACTGCCCCAGCAACACGAAGGTGATCGTGTACTGACAGGACACACAAAACGGACGCCGCCCCGCGGGACGGCGTCCGTTTCATATGCCCTTCATCAATCCTGCAGCGCCTCGCTCCGCTGGGCGATCTTCACCAGGGAGAAGAACTCCTCCCGGTAGGGGTCGCTCAGGGGCGCCTGCTTCAACAGCTCCAGCACGGTCTCATAGCCGGCGTCGCCCCTGTGGGCGCTGTCCGTGAGGATCATGCCGAACTCGGCCACGGCGGCGGCGAACAGGAAGTCGCCGGAGGGGCTTTCGGTGAAGCTGGCGTCGTCGATCACGGTGGTCTCCAGCTGGCTGGCCTCGCCGCCGGGCTGCTTGTAGCGGGTGGAGAGGGTCAGCCATTCGCCGCTCTCCGCGGCCTCGGTGAGGCTGCTGGCCTGGTATTTGAGGCCCGAATCCTCCGGAAGCTCCCCGGCGGGCACCAGCTCGTACAGCACGGTGACGCAGGCCCCCGCGCCGACCTCCCCGGCGTCCTTGGCGTCGTCCTCGAAGTCCTGGTTGTCCAGCGCCCGGTTCTCGTAGCCGATCTGGCGGTATGCCGCCACCTTCGCCGGGTTGAACTCGATCTGGAACTTCACGTCGTCCGCCACGGCGTACAGCGTCTGGGTCAGCTCCTCGCACAGCACCTTGCGGGCCTCCAGCATCGAATCGATGTAGTAGTAATTGCCGTTGCCGTCGTCGGCCAGCGTCTCCATCTTGGTGTCCTTGTAATTGCCCTCGCCGAAGCCCAGCACGGACAGGTAGATGCCGGTCTGCTTCTTTTCGGTGACGAAGTCGTGCAGCTCGCTCTCGCTGGTGATGCCCACGTTCAGATCGCCGTCGCTGCACATGATCACGCGGTTGTTGCCCTTGGGCCGCAGGTATCTCTGGGCCACCTCGTAGGCCTGGGCGAGGCCGCGCTGGCCGTTGGTGGAGCCCTCGGCGTAGAGGCTGTCGATGGCCGACAGCAGCTTCGCCTTGTCCTTCACGGGGTTCGCGCCCTCGATCAGGATCTCCTCGCCGCTGGCGTAGGTGACCACGGACACGGTGTCCTTCTCGGTCAGCTCGTCCACCAGCGCCGACATGGCCCGCTTGGCCAGGGGCAGCTTGTTGGGGTCGTACATGGAGCCGGAGACGTCCACCAGGAACACCAGGTTGGAGCCCTCCTCCGAGACCTCGGGCGCGTCCGCGGCCCGCACGCCCAGAGCCAGCAGCACGTTGTCTGCATTCCAGGGGCAGGGGGCCAGCTGGGCGGTGACGCCGAACTTCGCGTCGCCCTCGGGCGCGGCGTAGTCATAGCGGAAGTAGTTCAGCATCTCCTCCACCCGCACCGCGCCGGAGGGGATCTCCTCCGGGGTCCAGCCGTCGTTCAGCATCCGCCGCAGGTTGCAGTAGGAGGCCGTGTCCACGTCGGCGGAGAAGGTGCTCAGCGGGTCGGTGGCGACCTTCTTAAAGCCGTTCTCGTCGATGGCGGCGTATTCCTCGGTGTTGAAATCGCCGTAGTCGTAGGGCATCGGCATCGGCACGTAGCCCGCCGCGGCGGTGGTGGCCATCTTCATGTTGGCGACGTCCTCCGCCTCGTAGAACATGTCGCCGCCGTCCAGCACCTCGTATTCATAGGGCGCTTCCTCCACGGTCCTGGTGCCGGTGTTGCCCATCAGCCCGAACAGCAGCGCCGGCAGCGCGCAGCCGGAGAGCAGCGCGGCAATCAGCGCCAGCGCCACGGTCAATACGATCCACTTCTTCATCATGATTCCCTCCTTCATCGTTCGTTGGTTGCCCTTTGGACGCCGCCCGGTTAATGAAAGTTCCATGATGTGGAAAATAATAATTTACACGGCTGTGTTATGATACTGCCATCAATCAGAATGGGTGGGAGTTTACATGGCAAAAGTGACGCTGCGCAAGACCCGGGAGACCCGGGTGCGCGGGGGACATCCCTGGATATACGCCTCCGAGATCGAGAAGGTGGAGGGGGAATTTGAGAATGGCGACATCGTGGACGTGGCGGATTTCCGCGGCAAATTCATCGGGCGCGGCTTCTACAATCCCGCCAGCCAGATATCGCTGCGCATACTGACCCGCAACGACGAGCCCTGCGACCGGGCCTTCTTCGCCCGCAGGATACAGGACGCCTGGGACTATCGCAAGCTGCTGTGCGACCCGGACAGCTGCCGCCTGATCTATTCGGAGTCGGACTTCCTGCCCGGGCTGGTGGTGGACAAGTTCGGGGACGTGCTGGTGCTGCAATCGCTGTCCCTGGGCATCGAGCGCATCAAGGACATGCTGTGCGACCTGCTGATGGAGATCGTGAAGCCCGCCGGCATCTGGGAGCGCAGCGACGTGCCCGTGCGGCGGCTGGAGGGCATGGAGCAGGTCACGGGTCTGCTGCGGGGCGAGGTGCCCGACCGGGTGGACATGGTGGAAAACGGCATACACTTCCTGGTGGACGTGAAGAACGGCCAGAAGACCGGCTTCTTCCTGGACCAGAAGCAGAACCGCGCCGCCATGAAGCCCCTGTGCCGGGACGCCCGGGTGCTGGACTGCTTCTGCCACAACGGCAGCTTTTCGCTCCACGCGGCGAAGTACGGCGCCAGGAGCGTGCTGGGCGTGGACATCTCCGAGGAGGCCCTGGAGGTCGCCCGGGAGAACGCCCGGCTCAACGGCCTGGACAACGTGACCTTCGAGGCCCACAACTGCTTCGACCTGCTGCGGGAGCTGACCGACGCGGGGGAGCAGTACGACCTGGTGATACTCGACCCGCCCGCCTTCACCAAGAACAAGGCCGCGGTGCAGAGCGCCATCCGCGGCTACAAGGAGATCAACCTGCGGGGCCTGAAGCTGGTGCGGCCCGGCGGGTTCCTGGTCACCTGCTCGTGCAGCCAGCACGTGCTGCCGGAGATGTTCCAGGACATCGTCTGCCAGGCGGCCCGGGACGCGAAGAAGCGCATCCGGCTGGTGGAGTACAGGACCCAGGGCTACGACCACCCGATACTGCCCCAGTCCGTGGAGACCAAATACCTGAAGACGATGATATTGCAGGTCATGGAGTAAGAAGCGAGTGAAGGGTGGAGAGTGGCGTTGAAGGATGCTTGCGAGCAATGTTTTTCCAATACTCGAATACGATGACAATCCGCTGGCGGTGTTGATGCCGGGGCACGACGCCCCGGGGCTGCGGCTGCCCCCAAGGGCCGCCTTTCCCTTCGTGGGGGATTGCGTGGCCGAGTATGCGGAAAAGCGCGGCCTGCCCGTGTTGGGCGTGTGCGAGACCATCACCAAGTGCTATCCGGTGTACAGGGTGTCGGAGGACGTCTGCCTGTGCGAGGCCCCGATGGGCGCGCCGGTGGCCGCGTGCTGCCTGGACTGGCTGATCGCGGGCGGCGTTAAGGAGATCGTCGCCGCGGGCTCCTGCGGCGCGCTGGTGGACCTGCCGGAGAACGCCTTCGTCCTGCCGGGACGGGCGCTGCGGGGCGAGGGGACCTCCTATCACTATCTGCCGCCGGAGCGCTGGATCGCGCTGGACGGGGACATACAGCGCAGGATCGCCCGCACGCTGGAGCGCGAGGGCCTGTCCTGGACGGCACTGGACACCTGGACCACGGACGCCATCTGCCGGGAGACGGCGGGGAAGATCGAGCGCTATCGCGCCGAGGGCTGCGGCGTCGTGGAGATGGAGTGCGCGGCGCTGGCGGCGGTGGCCCGATTCCGCGGGGCGAGGTTCGGGCAGTTCCTGTTCACCGCGGACAGCCTCGCCGACGCGGAGCGCTACGACGAGCGGGATTGGGGCAAGGCCTCGCTGCTGCCCGCGCTGGAGCTGTGCCTGAAGGCGGCGGCGGAACCGTAGCCATGTATGATCGATAATGGGGACCGGATTGCCACAGCCCCTGCGGGGCTTCGCAATGACATCGGACGAATCCGTGTCGCACTATGTCATTGCGAGGAGCGCAGCGACGTGGCAATCCGGTCCCCTTTCGAACCATCAGAGGGAGAGTATATGGAGATATTGGATTATTACACCCTGACCGCGGACAAACAGTCCGCCATCCGCGCCCGCCTGGTTCAATCCGAATGGCGGGCGGCGGCGTACCTGCGCAGGCTGCTGGAGCAGAACGGGTTGAGAGCCCTCTGCGGGGCGAGCATCCGGCTGCTGCTGGGCATGGAGGGTCAGACCCTGGCCGCCTTCTGCACGCTGGCGGAGCGGGACGAGATCGATGATACCGACCTCACGCCCTGGATCGGCTTCGTCTACACATATCCCGAATTCCGGGGATGCCGCCGCAGCGGTGCGCTGATCGACCGTGCCTGCGCGCTGGCGAAGGCGGAGGGCCATGAATATTCATACATCTCCACCGATCACGTGGGATTGTATGAGAAGTACGGCTTTGAATACGTGACCACGATGCAGACGCGCCACGGCGACGATACGAGGGTATACAAAAAGAGGATTTGACAAAAAAGGGGTTCTCACCAGCTGCGATGCTGGTGAGAACCCCTTTTGACTTACTTCCCGCCGGTCATCTTCTCCTGCTTCACCTTGTGGTCGATCACGTGGCGGGAGGCCAGCTCGTCGTGGATGTCCTCCAGGCTGATGCCCATCTGGATCATCAGCACCATCACGTGATAGGCCAGGTCAGCGATCTCGTAGATCGTCTCGGCCTTGTCCCCGGCCTTGCCGGCGATGATGACCTCGGTGGACTCCTCGCCGACCTTCTTCAATATCTTGTCGATGCCCTTTTCAAACAGGTAGGTGGTATAGCTGCCTTCCTTCTTTTCCGTCTTGCGGCCCTGGATCAGCGCCATCAGGCCCTCCAGTGTGAAGGCGTGGTTGTTCTCGCTCTCGAACACCGGGTTCGTGAAGCAGGAATCGGTGCCCTGGTGGCAGGCCGGGCCGTCCTTGTTCACCAGCACCGTCAGCGCATCCCGGTCGCAGTCGGCGGTGATGGACACGATGTGCTGGTAATTGCCGCTGGTCTCGCCCTTGAGCCACAGCTCCTGGCGGGAGCGGCTCCAGAAGCAGGTCAGCTCCTTCTCCATGCTGATCTTCAGACTCTCCCGGTTCATGTAGGCCAGGGTGAGCACTTCCTTGGTCGTCGCGTCCACCACGATGGCGGGGATCAGGCCCTTCTCGTCGAATTTCAGGGTGTCGATGTCAAAATTGATCATATTCACAGCCTCACAATGATGTCGTTGTTTCTCAGCTCTCGCTTCAAATCCTCAATCCGCACCTCGCCGAAGTGGAAGATCGAGGCCGCCAGGCCCGCGTCCACCTTCGGCAGCGCCTTGAACAGCGTCACGAAGTCCTGTATGCAGCCCGCGCCGCCGGAGGCGATGACGGGCACGTTGACCGCGTCGCACACCGCGCGCAGCATCTCCAGGTCGAAGCCGCCCTTCACGCCGTCGGTGTCGATGGAGTTCAGCACCACCTCGCCCGCGCCGTTTTCGACGCAGCGGGCGATCCAGCTCACGGCCTCCATGCCGGTGTCCTCGCGCCCGCCCTTGGCGAACACCCGGAATGCACCGTCCACCCGCTTCACGTCCGCGGAGATCACCACGCACTGGCTGCCGTAGCGCTCCGCCGCGGCGGGGATGAGGTCCGGGTTGCGGATCGCGCCGGAGTTGACGGACACCTTGTCCGCGCCGCACTTCAGCACCCGGTCGAAGTCCGCCACGCTGTTGATGCCGCCGCCCACGGTCAGCGGTATGAACACCCGCTCCGCGACCTGGCGCAGTATGTCGGTGAACAGCGCCCGGCCCTCGGCGGAGGCGGTGATGTCGTAGAACACCAGTTCGTCCGCGCCGCACCTGCTGTAATACTCCGCCAGCTTCACCGGCGAGGAAACGTCCGCCAGTCCCAGGAAGTTCACGCCCTTCACGACGCGCCCGTCCTTGACGTCCAGGCAGGGAATGATGCGCTTGGTTATCATGTCGTCGCCTCCCGAATCGCCTCCGCCAGGTCGATGGCCCCGGTGTAACAGGCCTTGCCGATGATCGCGCCGTAGAGGCCCATCCTCGCCAGCGCCCGCACGTCCTCCATGCTGGAGACGCCGCCGGAGGCCACGATGTCCATGCTGTACCTGCGCTGCAGATCGGCGTAGAGCGCCCGGTTCGCACCCTGCATCGCGCCGTCCCGGGAGATGTCCGTGCAGATCAGCGTGCGCGCGCCCATCGCCTGGTACTTCTCGCAGAAGGCGTCCAGCGTCATGCCGGACAGCTCCAGCCAGCCGCGGATGGCCACCTCGCCGTCCCGCACGTCCGCGCCCAGCGCGATGGCCGGGCCGTACTGCTCCAGCGCCCGGCGGGCGAAGGCCTCGTCGGCGATGGCCGCCGTGCCCAGGATCACCCGCTTCACGCCCGCGGAGAGGTACTTCTCCACCACTTCCATGTCCCGTATGCCGCCGCCGATCTCCACGAACAGTCCGGTGTTCTCCACGACCCGGCGCACCGTGTCGAAGTTCGGCGTGCCGCCGTCCCGCGCGCCCTCCAGGTCCACCATGTGGATGTAGTGCGCCCCGGCGGCCTCGAACCTGCGGGCGGTGTTCAACGGATCGTCGTCATAGACGGTCATTTGGGCGTAATCGCCCTTGTACAGCCGCACGGCCTTGCCGTCGACCAGATCGATCGCGGGGAATATGTTCATGCGTCCTCACCGTTCCAATCCACAAATGCCCTGAGTATGCCCAGCCCCACGTCGCCGCTCTTTTCCGGGTGGAACTGGCAGCCGCAAACGTTGCCCCGCGCCACGGCGGCGGTCAGCGGCGCGCCGTATTCCGCGGTGGCGATCACGCTGCCTTCGCATTTCGCGCCGTAGTAGGAGTGCACAAAGTACACGCAGTCCCCGGGCTGGACGGACTGGAAGATGGGGTGGGGGCGGGCGACGTCCAGCGCGTTCCAGCCGATGTGGGGGATCTTCAGGTCCGGCGGTATGACCTCGGCTATGGGCCGCACCTCGCCGGGGATCAGCCCCAGGCCCGCGTGCTCGCCGAACTCAAAGCTCTTCTCCAGCAGCAGCTGCATGCCCAGGCAGATGCCCATCATGGGCGTGCCCCGGGCGGCGATGTCCCGGGCCAGCGCGTCCAGCTTCGTCTCCCGCAGCTTCGCGGCGGCGTCCCCGAAGGCCCCGACCCCGGGCAGCACCACGTGGTCGGCCCGGCGGATGACCTCGGCATCGCCGGTGACGACGGCCTCCGCGCCGACGGCGGTGAGGGAGTGGGACAGCGAGAACAGGTTGCCCACGCCGTAATCGATGATGGCTATCATGGCTTGCTCCTTGAATGTGGTCTACAGGATGCCCTTGGTGGAGGGGATCTCCCCGTTCAGCGCCGGGTCGACGGCGCAGGCGGCCCGCAGGCTGCGGGCGACGGACTTGAACGCGCCCTCGGCGATGTGATGGCTGTTCTCACCGGCCAGCTGCCGGATGTGCAGCGTGACGTTGGCCTTGCGCACGAAGCCCAGCCAGAATTCCTTGACCAGCTCGGTGTCGAAGCTGCCGATCTTCTGGGTGGGCATGTCCAGCGCATAGGCCAGCGTGGCCCGGCCGGAGATGTCCACGGCGGAGAGGATCAGCGCCTCGTCCATGGGCAGGATCATGTTGCCGTAGCGCACGATGCCGCCCATGTCGCCCAGCGCCTCGGAAAAGGCCGTGCCCAGGCAGATGCCGATGTCCTCCACGGTGTGGTGGTCGTCCACGTCCGTGTCGCCCACGCACTTCACGGTCAGGTCGAACCGCCCGTGCCTGGTCAGCAGCGTCAGCATGTGGTCCAGGAACCCGCAGCCGGTGTCGATGTCTCCCTTGCCCGTGCCGTCCAAATCCAGCGTCAGGTGAATGTCCGTCTCCGCCGTGCGGCGGGTGATGGTGGAAGTCCTCATGGCTCAGCCCTCCAGTATTGCCTTGATGGCCGCGCAGAGCGTTTCCATCTGCTCCGGCGTGCCGATGGTGATGCGCAGGAAGTCGGAGATCCGCGGCGCGTCGAAGTGGCGCACCAGCACGCCCCGCTTCTTCAATTCGCGGTACAGCATGCCGCCGTCCGTGCCGGGATGGCGGGCGAACACGAAGTTCGCGCTGCTGGGCAGCACCTCAAAGCCCATATTCGTCAATCGCGCCGCGACGTCCTCCCGGGTCTGCATTACCCGGCGGCAGTTTGCCATGTTGTAATCGTCGCTTTCAAGCGACGCCACGCCCGCGGCCAGCGTCATGCGGTTGACGTTGTAGGGGTTGGTGCTGTACTTGATGCGGTCCAGGTCGGCGATCAGGCCCTCCGACGCGATGGCGAAGCCCAGCCGCGCGCCCGCGAGGCTGCGGGACTTGGAGAAGGTCCGCACCACCAGCAGGTTGTCGTACTTCGCCGTCAGCGGCAGGCAGCTCTCCCCGCCGAAGTCCACATAGGCCTCGTCGATCAGCACCACGCCGTCCGGGTTCGACTGTACGATGCCCTCCACCTGCGCCATGCTCAGCGCCATGCCGGTGGGGGCGTTGGGGTTGGCGATGGCGATGAAGCCGCCCAGGCCCCTGTAGTCCTGCGGGTCGATGCTGAAATCCTCCTTCAGCGGGATCTGCCGGTAATTCGATTTGTGCAGGTCGGCGTAGACCCGGTAGAAGCCGTAGCTGATGTCCGGGAAGAAGGCCGGCGCGCCGTCCACGGCGTAGGCCATGAAGGCAAAGTTCAGTATGTCGTCCGAGCCGTTGGACACGAACACGTTCTCCCGCGCCACGCCGTAGCGCCGGGCGAGGGCGTCCCGCAGGTCGGCGCACACCGGGTCGGAGTAAAGCTCCAGCCGCCTCGCCTCCGCGGTGACCGCCTCGACGACCCCGGGCGCCGGGGGATAGGGGCTCTCGTTGGTGTTCAGCTTCACATACTGCATGTCCCGGGGCTGCTCGCCGGGGGTGTAGACCTCCAAGGCGCTGTATTTCTCACTGAGGTAGCGACTCATTCCTCATCCCTCATTCCTGATTCCTGATTGCGTGCTTTCACGCTTCTTCAAAGCGCGACAGCACGCTCCTGGCGTGTCCCTCCAGGCCCTCCTTGCGGGCGAAGACGGCGATCTTGCCGGAGACGGCGCGCAGGGCGTCGGCGGTGAAATAGGTGTACTGGGACTTCTTGATGAAGTCGTCCACGCCCAGCGGGCTGTAGAACCGGGCGGTGCCGCCGGTGGGCAGCGTGTGGTTCGGCCCGGCCAGGTAATCGCCCAGCGCCTCGGGGCAGTTGCGGCCCATGAAGATCGAGCCCGCGTGCTTTACCTTGTCCAGGTAGTCGAAGGGATTGCCCACGCACAGCTCCAGGTGCTCCGGGGCGATGGCGTTGGAGATGCCGATGGCCTGCTCCAGCGTGTCGGCCACGATGATCTTGCCGTTCACGTCCACCGAGGCGGAGGCGATCTCCACCCGGGGCAGCAGCCGCACCTGGCGCTCGATCTCGTCCCGCACGGCCTCGGCCAGCGCCATGCTGTCGGTGACCAGCACCGCGCTGGCCATCCTGTCGTGCTCGGCCTGGGACAGCATGTCCGCGGCCACGTGCACGGGGTCGCTCTTGCCGTCGGCGACGATCAGTATCTCGCTGGGGCCGGCGATCATGTCGATGGCGACCCGGCCGAACACCTGCTTCTTGGCCTCGGCCACGAAGGCGTTGCCCGGGCCTACGATCTTGTCCACGCAGGGCACGCTTTCGGTGCCGTAGGCCAGCGCGGCGACGGCTTGCGCGCCGCCCAGCTTGAACACGCGGCTCACGCCCGCCACCTTCGCGGCGGCCAGTATGGCCGGGTTGACGCTGCCGTCCCTCGCCGGGGGCGTGGTCATCACGATCTCGCCGCATCCCGCGATCTTCGCGGGGATGGCGTCCATCAGCACGGTGGAGGGATAGGCTGCGGTGCCGCCGGGCACGTACAGGCCCACCCGGTCCAGCGGGGTGATCTTCTGGCCCATCACCACGCCGTCCGCACCGGTCATGATGAAGCCCTGGCGCACCTGCTTTTCATGGAAGGCGCGGATGTTCGCCGCCGCGGTCTCAAGCGCGTCCAGGAATTCGGGCTCCACCGCCTCGAGGGCGGCGTCCAGCTCCTCGGCGCTGACCTGCAGCGATTCCAGCTTCACCCTGTCGAGCTTTTCACAGTATTCCAGCAGCGCCGCGTCGCCCCGCGCGCGCACGTCGGCGATGATGCCGGAGACGATGCCGGCCACGTCCACCTCGGGAACGGAGCGGGCGAATATATCCGCGTTGGCGACCTCGCCGTATTTCATAATCTTAATCATCTTTCACCACCTGCGCCTGCAGGCCCTCCTGTATCGCTTCGATCTGGCTTGCCTTGAAACGGAAGCTGGCCTTGTTGGCGATCAGCCGCGCGCTGATGGGCACGATGGTCTCCAGCGGCTCCAGATCGTTCTCCAGCAGCGTCTTGCCGGTCTCGACGATGTCCACGATCACGTCCGAAAGGCCCAGTATCGGGGCGATTTCGATACTGCCGTTCAGGTGGATGATGTCGATGTCCCGGCCCAGCCCCGCGTAATACTGCCGCGCGATGCGGGCAAACTTGGTCGCCACCCGCAGCGTGCGCTCCGGGTTGTCCCGGAAATCCTTCTTCGCGGCCACGGCCATGCGGCAACGGCCCACGTTCAGATCCAGCAGCTCATAGACCTCCGGCACGTACTCCAGCAGTATGTCCTTGCCGGCCACGCCGATGTCCGCCGCGCCGCGCTCCACGTAGATGGCCACGTCCGAGGGCTTGACCCAGAAGTAGCGCACCCCGGCGGCCTCGTTTTCGAAGATCAGCTTGCGGTTGACCTCCAGGATCGAGGGGCATTCGAAGCCCGCCGCCGCGAACATGGCGTAGACCTTTTCACCCAGCCGCCCCTTGGGCAGCGCGATGTTGACCATGCTATTCGGCATTGTAGATGCCTCCCTCTTTGAACCGGAGCAGCTGGCGATAGCGCAGCTTTTCCGGCACGGCCTTCTGGGCGGCGACGCTGCGGCCGGAATCGGTCAGCAGCCGAATCGCCTGGCTGAGCGCCGTCACGTCGGCGGTGTCGTCGTAGAGCAGCACGGTGTCCACGTCGTAGGGCCGCGCGCCGTCGGAGAGCCGCTCCAGCAGGTCCATGTAGATCGCGAAGCCCACGGCCCGGGCGCTGTGGCCCATGCGCTGCATCAGCTTGTCGTACTGTCCGCCCGAGAGCACCGAGCTGGGGATGCCGTCGATGTAGCCCATGAACACGATGCCGTTGTAGTAGTTCATGTCGTTGACGATGGAGAAGTCCAGCTGCACCCAGTCCAGACCGTTGGCGGCCAGCACGCGGGTGACGGCCTCCAGCTCCTCCAGCGCCGCCCTTGCCGCGCCCTGGCCGCACCAGGGCCGCAGCTGTTCGATCACCCGGTCGGCGGGGCCATGGGCGGCGATCAGGGCCAGCAGCGCGTCGATGTCCCTGCCCGGGCACAGCTTGCGCACGCCGTCGGCGTTCTTTTCGCCCACGCAGCGCAGCACCCCGGCGCGGGCCTCGTCGTCCAGCCCCAGGGCGTCCACCAGCGCGGAGACCACGCCCATGTGGGACAGGTCCAGCACGCAGCGCGCGTCGATGGCCCGCAGGCTCTGGGCCGCCAGGGAGATCACCTCGCACAGGTTGTACAGGTCCACGTCGCCGATGCACTCAAGCCCCGTCTGCATGATCTCCTTGAAGGTGCGGGTGGAGCCGGAGATGCGGTATACGTTCTCGCTGTAGTACAGCTTCTGCACGCACCCGGGCATGCGCCGCGCGTTCTTGATGATGGACAGCGTCACGTCCGGCTTCAGCGCCATCAGGCGGCCGTCCGTGTCGGTGAAGGTGATGATGCCGTCGGAGATCAGGAAGTCCTTGTTGCGCACGTAGAGGTCGTACTCCTCGAACTTGCTCATCTTGAACTGGCTGTAGCCGTATTTTTGATAGAGGCCGCGCAGCGCATACAGCACGCGCTCCTCCGGCTTCAGCGGATATTCCACAGAATTCATGAATGGCCTCCTGTGTTAAATTGCTTTATTATAATAGCACGTTAGCACGATAAAGTCAATGGATGGGAGGTTAAATCTTGACCACCTGATATTATAGCGCAGATTCTGCGATTGTGAAAGATGGTTTACATTCAATAAACACAGGGGAGCCTCCATGGTGAAAAAAAGCGGCGGGACAGGGCCTGCGCGGCCCCGTCCCGCCGAAATGCGTCATTTCTTTCTGCCGAAGGTGATGATCAGCGTGGAGCTGTTCACCGTGAATCCCTGCACGCTGGACGAGGTCGTGGCGACCACCTGCCAGCCCTCAGCGGCATATTCGTTCATGATTTCCTCCGCGATCTTCACGGGCACGGTGACGACCTTGTACTCGATCATATAATCAGCCTCCTCACGGGTTGTCCGCATCGTCTCCGGCCTCGTCGCCCAGCAGCCCGGACAGATTCATGATGCCCGTCGCGCCGCTGCCGATCACATTGGGCAGCTTGCCGTCCCAGCGCTCGGCCAGGGTGTCCTGTATGGTCAGGTCGGTCAGGTTTTCATTGATGGATTGCAGCCGGAACGCCTCGGCCTCGGCGGCCAGCTTCACGGCGTTGGCCTTGGCCTCGGCCTCGATGCGCACCTTCTCCGCGGCGGCCTCGGCCTGCTTGATGGCAACCTGCTTCTCCCGCTCGGCCTGGGCGATGGCGGTCTCGTTCTCGGTGGCGGCCTTCTTCTTCACCTGTTCGGCCACCTGCTTGGCTTCGACGGCGTTGATAAAATCCTCGCTGAAGTCGAAATCGATGATGTTGAAGTCGGTGACGGTGATGCCCATGTCGGTCAGCTTCGAGTCCAGCTCGTCGCGCATCTTGTCCGAGGACTCGGCCCGCTTGGAGATAAGCTCCTCTGCGGTGTACTGGGCGCTGACGCTCTTGAGCACCTCGTGGGTGGCGGGGACGATGATGTTCTGCTCATACATCGTGCCGTGGGTCTTGTACACGGAAAAGGACTTCTCCGGACGCAGCCGGTAGTTGACGGCCAGCTTGGCGCTGACGGTCTGTATGTCCTTCGAGAAGGCCTCTGTGTTCAGCTCCAGCTTCTGCACCCGGTTGTCCACGGACACGATCTCCTGTATGAAGGGGAAGTGGAAGTGGACGCCTTCGGACAGCGTGGAACCGTCCTGCACCTTGCCGAGGGTGACCATGATGCCGGTGGAGCCCACGGGCACGCGGGTGAAGCTGTTCGCGGCCAGGGCCACAAGGATCACCAGTAGGACGACGGTGAGCGCGCCGTGCTTCGCCAGCTTTTTGAACATTTGTATTTCCTCCTGTCTGCATTCGTTGCCTGCCCGCCGGAAGCTCTCCCCGGCGGACGATGATATTATAACAGATTTGCCGGAAAAGGGAAGGGGAGGCCCCCAAAAACATCCCCGCGGCCCCCAAAATGTCGCCCCAAAAACATCCCCGCGGCCCCCAAAATGTCGTCCGGGAGGCCCCAGGCGACGCAAAACGGCCCCGGATCGCTCCGGGGCCGCAATGGCGGTCATATCGTTATTCGTAGTCCACGGGGGTCACCGGGGTGATGACCTGGCCGTTCAGCACGGTGAAGCTGATATCGCCGCTGAAGGGATAGTACTTGAAGGTGGCGTCCTTCGCGCCCGCGGGCACGTAGCCGATCACCAGCGCCATGGAGTAGATGCCCTCCTGATACTGGCTGACGTCGATGTAGATCTCGAAGTCGCAGGCGGTGGCGTTCTTGCAGACCGCGGCGGGATGGTCCATGCCGGATACGCTGGGCACGAGGCTCAGCGGATAGGCGATCTTCTGGCCGGAGGCCACCTGGGTCACCACCAGCCAGCTCTTTGCCTCGGCGCCGTCGAAGGTCTCCTCGTTCACATAACCGTAGCCGGCCATGTACATCAGCTTGTTGTCGTCCGGCTGGGAGACATAGCAGTTGGTGATGCCGATCATGCCGTTGTCGGACGCGCTGCCGGGCAGCTTCGGGATATCGGTCATCGGCTGGGCGGCCAGCTCGGCGGGCAGCGGCGTGGGCTCCGGGGTGGGCTCGGGGGTGGGCTCCGGGGTGGGCTCGGGCGTGGGCTCCTCGGTGGGTTCCGGCGTGGCTTCCTCGACCACGGCGCCTTCCTCGTCGGGCAGGTATTCCAGCCCGGTGGTCAGGTCCACCTCATCCTCGGGCATCACATATTCGGGCACCGCCTCGGAATTCTCGGTGTTCTGCTCCTCCACGAAGCCCAGGGGCTCCTGGTTCTCCACATAGGGGCGCACCGTCGTCTCGGGGTCGATCTTGTCCGAGTAATCCAGCTTGGCCAGGGCGAAGTAGATCACGGCCAGTATAATCAACAGTATGATCAAGCCGATGATGAAATAGAGTACCGCCAGGCCCTTGGCCTCGCGCTTGCGACCCTTCTTAAGCATTTCAAGTCCCTCCAAATCATTGCGTATAAACCCTGAAATAATAGAACTTCACAGCTACCCCATATCTTAATTCAAAGGTCCGCGTGTTGTCAATGAAATTGGATTAATTGTTGAAATAAAGTTACAATGCGCGGCGCGCGCCGGAGGCCAGGCTGTGGGGTTATAAACCTTTACCTGGGTTATACAGAATTAATCATTGCAATCCGCCCCGATCGATGCTATAATTCAGGTGACAACAGAATATCCGGGTATTCACAGGTGCCGGATCCTCGCCTTGCGAGGGTTCGGAGAATAGGGAACGGAGTGCAAGTCTCCGACAGGACCGCTGCTGTGAGGCGGAGCCGAAGGCCATGACCATTGATCGAAGGATCGAGAAGGGGCCCGGGGCGATGAAGCCGAGTCAGAAGACCTGCCTGTGAAGATACATTTTTTGTTCTTCGGACTAAAGAACGATATGTCCCCGTCGCGACGAACCCGCGGCCTTTGCCGCTGTGTTCATCGCGCCTGATTGCGCTACCGCAAAACCAACAGGACATGTTCGGAAAGGCTCCGACAGGTCCTGTTTTTTGTTTCCCACGTCCATGAGATGGGCATGGGAGGGGAACGGGACACATCGTTGGCAGCGATATAAAGCGTCAGTGCGTCATCACGCGCCTTCGGGCATGCGCCTGCGTTTTATATAAAAAGCCGAGAGGCAAAAGGAGGAAGTGTACATGAAGAAACTGTTTGCCCTGCTGCTGGCCCTGTGCCTGGTGCTGTCGATGGGCGTTTCCGCGATGGCGGAGGCGTCCGACTACGGCGAGGTCGTCATCGAGGACGGCGAGCACACCCTCACCTTCACCGAAATGCCCAAGGGCATCCTGCTGTGCTACAGCGGCGAGGTGCTGATGAAGCTGGGCCTGGAGGAATACATCGTGGGCACCAGCGCGAACAACAAGGGCCGCGTCTCCCCGCTGGAGGGCGTCGCCGAGAAGTTCGAGGGCATCCCGGAGATCGAGCGTAGTCATGAAAACGCCGTGGCCTCCGGCGCGGACCTGATCATCGGCGAGATCAGCGCCTTCAAGGAGGATCGCTGGGGCACCTTCGAAATGCTGGAGGAGAAGGGCATCCACGCCTACGCCCTGAACGGCACCGTCGTGGAGAACGAGACGATGGACAGCGTCTATCAGGACATCGAAAACATGGGCAAGATATTCAAGGTCGAGGATCGCGCCGCGGCCCTGATCGAGGAGACCAAGGCCCAGATCGCCGCCATCCAGGCGCAGGTGGGCGAGGTGGACGAGGCCGCGAAGGTGAAGGCCTTCGTCATGGACAGCGTCAGCGGCAACGAGGTGTACACCACCTCCGCGGGCCTGGAGAGCGACCTGATCGAGCTGGCGGGCGGCGTCAACGTCACCAAGGGCATGGCCGATTCCCGCTGGTTCACCACCAGCGTGGAGACCATCGTCACCGCCAACCCCGACGTGATGATCTTCAACGACTACGGCAATCCCGACATGCTGGCCGAGAGCATGGCCTTCATCAACGACAATGAGGCGCTGGCCGACGTGCCCGCCGTGGCGAACCAGAATTACATCGTCATCCCGCTGGCCTGGGCCATGCACGACCTGAGCGCGGTCGTTGCCTGCCAGACCTTCGCCGAGGCGTTCTATCCCGAGGCCTTTGCCGATCAGCCCGCGGCATAATCCCATCGACCGGGGACGCGCCCTCGCGGCGCGCCCCCAATCATGAGCTGTATCCCATGAAAAAGCTGCACATTCGCGAAGTCGCGCTGTTTCCGCTGCTGGCCGCGGCGCTGTGCTTCTCCATACTGTACGTGGTCTCCATCGGCTCCACGGCCATCGACCTGAATACCGTCTACCGGATCGTCGTCGACCAGCTCCTGTTCAAGGGCCGGGGCACGCTGGCCGGGCAGTGGGACAAGTCGTTCTACCAGATCATATGGAACATCCGCTTCCCGCGCGTGCTGTTCGGCGCGTTCTGCGGGGCGGGCCTCTCCGTATGCGGCGCGGCCATGCAGTCGCTGGTGCTGAACCCGATCGCGGACCCCTACATACTGGGCGTCTCCTCCGGGGCGTCCGCTGGCGCGGCCTGGGCGCTGCTGATGCCCACGCCGTTCTTCAGCGGCCAGTACCGGACCACGGCCATGGCCATGCTGGGGGCGCTGCTGGCGTTCTTCTGCGTGTACCAGATGGCCAGGGCAGGGGGCGGGGGAAAGCTCCAGCCCACGACGCTGCTGCTGTCGGGCACCGCGGTGAACGCCGTCATGAGCGCCGTCACCAGCTTCCTGATCTTCCTGGCCAAGAGCCAGGAGAGCATCTCCGCCGTGTACAACTGGCAGATGGGCAGCGTGGCCTCGGCCCAGTGGAAATCGCTGGCGATCCCCGCCGTGGGGGTCACGCTGGGCTGCGCGGTGTTCATCTGGCAGGGCGGGAATTTCAACCTGATGATGATGGGAGACGAGGACGCCGCCGCGATGGGACTGAACGTGAACCTGTTCAGGCGGTGCATGTTCATCGTCTGCGCGGTGATCGTGGCGTCCCTCGTGTCTGTGACGGGCATCATAGGCTTCGTCGGGCTGATGGTGCCGCACATCGTGCGTCTGCTGTCCGGGACCAGCAACAACCGGACGATCCTGCCGCTGAGCGCGCTGCTGGGCGCGACCTACCTCATCTGGGCGGACGCCGCGGCCCGCAGCCTGTTCGGCGCGGCGGAGCTGCCCATCGGCATCATCACCGCCTTCACCGGCGCGCCGTTTTTCTTCTATCTCATGCTCGTCAGGAATCGGAAAGGCAGCAGTCATGGCGCTTGAATTCAAAAAAGTGGTCGTCCACTACGGCAAGCGGGAGATCCTGCACGGCGTGGACCTCGCCGTGCCCGACGGCGGCATCACCGGCATCATCGGGCCGAACGGCTGCGGCAAATCGACGCTGGTCAAATCGGTGTTCGGCATAGCGCCGGTGTCCTCGGGCGAGGTGTGGATCGACGGCCGGAGCGCCGCCGCCATGAGCCGCCGGGAGGTCGCCTCCGCCCTGGGCTATGTGGGCCAGGACACGAACTGCATATTTGATTTCTCCGTGGAGGACGTCATCGGCATGGCGCTGTACAACCAGAAGCGGCGCAGGGGGCGGTCCCGGGAGATCATCCGCGCCGCGATGGAGGAGCTGGACATCGCCCGCTTCGCCGGGCGCAGCATACAGACGCTGTCCGGCGGCGAGCGCAAGCTGGTGTTCCTGGCCCGGGCGCTGGCCCAGGGCGTGGACACGATCCTGCTGGACGAGCCCACCAACCACCTGGACATCCGCAACCAGCTGTTCCTGCTGGATTATTTGCGCCGCAGCGGCAAGACGATACTGATTGTGCTGCACGACCTGCGCCTGGCGGCCCACTATTGCGACCGGCTGGCGCTGATGAAGGACGGCGCGGTGATCGCCACCGGGGACCCGCAGGACGTGCTCGCGGCGCAGCACATCCATGCGGCCTTCGGCATCCGCGGCGGCATACTCGAAACCGGGGACGTCGGCCGGGATTTCCGGATCGATTTCGACGCGAACGAATGATGCGACCGGCCCCACACAACGACATTTCGGATGGAGCGATCCGTCTGAAACAATACAACAAGGAAAGAGGTTATACCATGAAGAAGCTGTTTGCCCTGCTGCTGGCATGCCTGCTGGCGCTGTCCGCCTGCGCTTTCGCAGAGGGACACTATCCCGTGACCATCTCGACCTACAACTACGCCAAGGAGCCCGTCGAGGTGACCTTTGACAAGGCCCCCGAGAAGGTGGTCTGCACCAACCAGACCCAGACCGAGATGCTGCTGTTCCTGGGCCTGGACGACGCCATCGCCGGCATGGCCTATCTGGACGGCACCGTCCGCGAGGACCTGCTGCCCCAGTATGAGGCGCTGAAGGAGGCCGGCAAGGAGCTGACCGTGAAGGGCTATCCCTCCAAGGAGGTCGTGCTGGCCCTGGAGCCCGACTTCATCTTCGGCTGGCGCTCCGCCTTCGCCGAGGACCAGCTGGGCGACGTGGCCGAGTGGAACGAGCGCGGCACCGGCACGATGATACTGCGCTGCTCCAACAACACCGCCGATGTGCGCAACCTGGACGCCGTGCTGGCGGACTTCGCCGACATCGGCGCGATCTTCGACATCGAGGACGTCACCGACGCCTACATCGCCGACGCGAAGGCCCTGATCGACGAGGTCAATGCCAAGGTCGCCACGCTGGAGAAGCCCCTGACCGCCATCATCGTGGAGCCCTACGACGGCGCCTTCTACTGCTGGGGCAGCGACACGCTGACCGGCTCCCTGCTGGTGTCCGCGGGCGCGGAGTACGCGCTGCCCGAGGGCGGCGACCTGTCCGTGGAGGACATCGTCAACCTGAACCCCGACGTGATCGTCGTTGACTACATGGACGAGGAGGGCGTCTCCGCCGAGGAGAACCAGGCCAACGCCATCGCCACCATCATGGACGACGCCACGCTGGCCGAGGTGCCCGCGGTGGTCAACGGCCGGGTCATGGCCGTGAACCTGACCGACGTCTACGGCGGCGGCATCCGCATGGTGCCCTCCGTGCGCGCGATGTTCGACTTCATGTACGGGGAATAATACGATTTGACTCTGACCGCGCAGGCATGGGCCCGCCCATGCCTGCGCGGCCGCAAATGGAGGCCATTCCATGCAATCCCACATCAAGCGCCGCCACGCCTTCCTGGGCCTGATGATCGTCGTGTTCATCGGGCTGCTGCTGCTGTCGATACTGCTGGCGGTGACCGTCGGCGCGGTGAAGATCCCGCTGGGGGACGTCTACCGCATCGTGCTGTACCAGTCCACCCACTTCAGGCTGGGCGGCATCGAGACCGGCATACGCATCGGCGACATCGACTTCCTGACAAAGGGCACGATGTACGAGATCGTCTGGAACGTGCGCATGCCCCGGGTCATCATGGGCGCGATCATCGGCGTGCTGCTGGCGTCCTGCGGCGTGGTGATGCAGGCCACGGTGGAAAACCCGCTGGCGGACCCCTACATACTGGGCATCTCCTCCGGCGCGTCCCTGGGCGCGACCTTCTCCATCATGATCGGCGCCTCCGCGGTGTTCTCCGGCTGGCTGGCCACGATGGGCGTGGCCTTCTGGGCCTTCGCCGGGGCGCTGGGGGCCATGGCGCTGGTGATGGCGCTGGCCCACGTGGGCGGGGGAAGGATCACCTCCGCCAAGCTGGTGCTGGCGGGCTGCGTGATCGGCAGCCTGTGCAGCGCGTTCACCAACATGCTGGTCTACATCGGCAGGAACGCCGAGAACATGAAGGAGGTCACCTACTGGCTGCTGGGCAGCATGGTGTCCGCCAAGTGGGACAAGCTGGGCCTGCCGGGCGTCTGCATGCTGGCGGGGCTCCTGTTCTACCTGACCCAGGTGCGCACGCTGAACACGATGCTGCTGGGGGACGAGGCCGCCATCACGCTGGGCGTGAACCTGGCCGCGCGGCGGCGGGTGTACATGGTGGTCACGTCGTTCCTGTCCGCCGTCGCGGTGTGCACCTGCGGCATCGTGGGCTTCGTGGGGCTGATGATCCCCCACATCGTGCGGGGCTTCGTGGGCTCGGACCACCGGTTCCTGTTGCCGCTGGCGGCCTGCTCCGGCGGCATATTCCTGATCTGGGCGGACGTGCTGGCCCGGGTGCTGATGCCCAACATGGAGATCCCCATCGGCGTCATCACCTCCGCCATCGGCGCGCCGATCTTCGTGTACATGATGATCAGGAAGTCCTACGGCTTCGGCGGGAGGTGACGGCATGAACCTGAGCGCAAGGGACGTCTCCGTCACGCTGTCCAGGCGGGAGATCGTGAAGCAGGTCTCCCTGGAGGTCCGGGAGAATCGCTTCGTGGGGCTGCTGGGCCCCAATGGCAGCGGCAAGACCACGCTGCTCAAGAGCATCTATCGGGTGCTGAAGCCCTCGGCGGGGCTGGTGACGCTGGACGACGTGGACATCCAGAAGCTGGCCTACCGGGACACTGCCCGCAGGATGGGCGTCATCAGCCAGTTCACGGTGATGAACTTCGATTTCACCGTGGAGGAGGTCGTGCTGATGGGCCGCGCGCCCCACAAGACGGCCTTTTCCAAGGATACGGAGGCGGACTATCGCATCGCCGAGGACGCCCTGCGGCGGGTGGACATGCTGGATTTCCGGGACAGGAGCTTCAACACGCTCTCCGGCGGCGAGAAGCAGCGCATACTGCTGGCGCGCACGCTGGCCCAGCAGGTGGAGCTGCTGATCCTGGACGAGCCCACGAACCACCTGGACATCAAGTACCAGATCCAGATCATGGACGTGGTGAAGGGCCTGGGCGTGGGCGTGCTGGCGGCGCTGCACGATTTGAACCTGACGCTGCTGTACTGCGACTATGTGTATGTGTTGAAGGACGGCAGGATCGTCGCCCACGGCAGGACCGAGGACGTGATCACCGAACAGCTGATCCGGGAGGTCTACGAGGTGGAATGCTCCGTGCAGCGCCATCCGAAGAACGGCAGGCTGTACGTGACCTTCTTTTCGAGGCTATAGGAGATTGGACATGAAAAAGATAGCGATACTGGCCTGCCTGCGGGCCAACGACGTCTGCGCGGGTTGCGGCTGCCTCAATGCGTTTCAGGACAGGAGGAAGCACTTCGAGCGCTACGCCGGGGAGGACGTGCGGCTGACGGCCTTCATGCGCTGCTCCCACTGCCTCCGGGAGGGCGGCGAGCCCATGGAGGACGCGGGCTTCGCGGAGAAGCTGGAGCGCCTCGTCAGCGAGGGCACCGAGGTCGTGCACGTCGGCGTGTGCGCGGGAAGGGACGCCGACACCGCCTGTCCCGGCATGGCGAAGATGGTCCGGGAGTTTGAGGCGCGGGGCGTGGAGGTCGTCTGGGGCACCCATTGACGACAATGGCGGCGGG
>ONHI01000037.1 GCA_900317565.1 uncultured Eubacteriales bacterium | reverse complement strand
TGCCCACGTGCTCGCGGTTGACGATGACCACGCCGTTGGACAGGGGCTCGATGCCGCAGATACACTCGAAGCAGCCGCAGGAGGTCATGGGGTCCTCCATGATGGAATACAGGGTGACCTGCTCCAGCGCGCCGTGGGAGTACTTGTTGACGGCCTCGTTCACGTCCTCATAGCGGCCGGTGCGCTCGTCGATCAGGCGGGTCTTGGGCACGATCTGGCAGGGGCCGTTGGGGTCGAGCTCGTTGGTCGCCTTGGCATCCAGCCAGGAGACCGCGCCGCACAGGCCCAGGCGCTCCGGCGTGACGATGCACACGTGGGAGGGGGAGAAGGCCTGGCACAGGATGCAGGTGTAGAACACGTCCACGCTCTCGTCGGTCATGGTCTTCAGGCGCTCGTCGCGCAGGTCGAAGGTGTGGTTCGCCTCGGCGCGCAGCTCCTTGACCTTCTCGGGATCGGTGTAGATGCGGACCTGGCACTTGTCCACGACGGTGTCGTACTCGCTCTTGATCTTGGCGTACAGCACCTCGCCGATGTGCCTGGCGCGGAAGCCGGCGTCGAAGGTGGCGTTGCTGACGCGGATGCGGATCATGTCGCGCTGGCCGGTGTGCATGACGCCCTCGATGCAGTTCAGGAAGCTGTGGAACTTGCGCTCAAAGACGCCCTCGAAGTCGGTCTGCATGCTCTTGCCGCAGACGTCCACGATATAGGCGATCGGGATCTTCGCGCCCACCTCGAACGCGTCGAAGTCGGGGCCCTTCTTGCGGATGATCTCGCCCTCATACGCGGAGGAGAAGGCCACGGGGATGTCGATGTTGGTGACCTTGATCTTGATGCCGCGGGCCTCCAGGGAGGTTTCGATCCAGTCCTTGGTGTCCTTGTAGACGATCAGGGACTTCGGCACGGGCCAGGTCGGGTCGTGGTCGTCGTTGGTGATGACCGGGAAGCCCATCTTGATGGCGCCCGCGCCGCAGGCCACGACGATGTCCTCGACGGGCGCATAGGCGTTGGTCGCGCCGAAGATGAAGGTGGCGCGGCACACCAGGGAGATGACGTGGCCCACGGCCCAGATGTCGGGACCCACCGCCACGCAGCGGACGTTGAAGCCGGTGGTCATGCCGGCGGAGTGCACCTGGTCGATGATGCCGCCGATCATGAATACGAAGATGCCGCGGCTCTGATAGCCCTTCACGGTCTCAACGGCCTCCTCCACGGAGGGCGCGGGCCCGATCATGACCACGAAGCCGGGGATGTCGCGGGTGACCAGCGGAACGCCCAGCTCGCGCACCTCGGCGTCGGAGAAGTGGCCGTGGTACTGGGTGCCCTCATAGGGGGTGGGGGTGCGGGCATACTTGGTCGCCTCGATGACCTCGGCGGCCATGGCGGTGGCCACGCCGGAATCGAAGATGGACTTCGTGCGGTTCTCGCGGGTCATCATGGCACGGATGTCGGCCAAAGCGGCCTTCAGCTCGCCCAGGGTGGTGACCTTCTTGCCCAGATACGCATAGATACAGGCCAGGAAATAGGCGGTGTCAGGCATCGTCATGGGGGCGTCCTCGCCCAGCTCGGCGATAACCTTGTTCAGCTCTTCCTCCGCCTTGAAGTACATTTCATCGGAGCCATGGAATACGGTTTGAAACAGTCCCATCTATTTGCACATTCCTTTCATGATTGATTCTGTGGGGGATTGGAAGCGTTCGGCTCAGCGGCGCTCATGCCTTTTCGCTGTCCATGCGCGCCTTGATGGCCCGGATCTCGTCCACGGTGGCGGCGCTGGTGTCGTAGGGGGATATGCCCCGGCGATCCGCGTCGATCACGTCCGCGTCGTAGTGGATGAAGCCCAGCAGCGCGTCCGCGGGGATGCGGCTCTTCAGGAATTCCTCATCCTGCGCGTCGCGCACCTTGTTGGCCACCACGCGCACCTTCGTGATGCCCAGGTCGGCGGCCAGCTGCTTGACCTTTTCGTAGGTCTGTATGCTGCGCGCGCCCGGCTCGATCACCACGATGAACTGGTCCATCATGCTGGCGGTGCCGCGGCCCAGGTGCTCCAGCCCGGCCTCCATGTCCATGATCACCACGTCGTCCTTGCGGAAGATGAGGCTGGACAGTATGGCCTTGAGCATCACGTGCTCGGGGCAGACGCAGCCGGAGCCGCCGGTCTCCACCGTGCCCATCACCAGCAGCTTGACGCCGTTGATTTCCCGGGCGTAGGTGTCGGGAATATCGCTCACCTGGGGATTCAGCTTGAAGAACTTGTTGAGGCTGTTCGCGCCGGTGCGCTCCTCAACCAGCTTGCGCATCTTGGAGATGGGGGTGATGGAATTGACCTCCTCCTCCGAAAAGCCCAGCGCCAGGCCCAGGTTCGCGTCCGGGTCCACGTCGGCGGCCAGCACCGTGCGCCCCTCGTCCGCGTAAAGCCTCGCCAGTATGGAGGACAGGGTGGTCTTTCCGACGCCGCCCTTTCCGGTGATTGCTACTTTCATCGTCCACTAAATCCTTTCGGTCCGAACGGGAGTGGGGGAAGGGGCGTTCCGGAGGAACCCCGTTCCCGCATCCCGCCTGATATTGAATCCTTAGATACCCAGCGCCGCGCGCTTCTGCTCGATGCGCTCGATCATCTCGTCGCCCATCTTCTCCATGTCCAGCTCGACGGTGAAGTTCGCGCCGACCCAGTCCTTGATGGAGCCCTGCAGCAGGCCGACCACCTCGGGGCCGCCCTTGGTGTAGGGATCGATGCCCAGGAAGGTGTCGATGCCGGTGGCGACGACGTAGTTGCCGATGGAGACGGCCTTTTCGGACATGTACTCCGGCGCGCAGCCCACGACGGGCACGTCGCAGATGTCAATGCCCCAATCCTTGGCGATGTCGGCGGCCAGGATCATCATGCGGGAGATGTCCACGCAGGAGCCCATGTGCAGGATCGGCGGGATGTCCACCAGCTCGCAGACGCGCTTCAAGCCCTCGCCGCACAGGTTCTTGGCCTCCTTGCTCAGCAGGCCGGCCTTGGCGGCAGCCTGGGCGGAGCAGCCGGACACGATGACGATGATGTCGTTGGCGATCATCTTCTTCATCAATTCGATGTGGGAATAGTCGTGGCGCACGCGGGGGTTGTTGCAGCCGACCAGGGCCACGGCGCCGCGCAGCACGCCGGACTTGACGCACTGGATCAGCGGGATCATGGTGTTGACCTCGTCCACGTGGCTGTTGGTGACGCCGTCCAGGCACTTCTTGATGGCCTCGACGGAGTAGCCCACGGTGGCGTTGGTCTTCAGCTTCGGAATGTGCACCAGTTCCTTCTTCCGGTTCGGGAAGTTGCGCACGGCCATCTCCACGATCTTGCGGGCGTTCTTGCCGGCGTCGGCCTCGTTGAACTCGATGTAGTCGGAATCAGGCATCTGGGCGATGGGGGAGGTGGTGATGAACTTGGTGTGGAAGCACTTGGACAGGGGGCCGAGGGCCGGGAAGATGCACTGCACGTCCACGACGATGGCCTCGCAGGCGCCGGTCAGCACCACGTTCTCCTGCTGGAGGAAGTTGCCGGCCATGGGAATGCCGTGGCGCATGGCCACTTCATTTGCGGTGCAGCAGACGCCGGCCACGTTGATGCCCTTCGCGCCCATCTCCTTGGACAGGGCCACCATCTCGGGGTCCTGGGCGTAGAACACGACCATCTCAGACAGCGACGGATCGTGGCCGTGGACGATGATGTTGACCATGTCCTCTTCCATGACGCCCAGGTTGGCGTAGGTGTCCACGGGCTTGGGGGTGCCGAACAGCACGTCGGAGAACTCGGTGCCCATCATGGAGCCGCCCCAGCCGTCGGACATGCCGGCGCGCAGGGACTGGCGAACCAGGGCTTCGGGCTTGGAGGAACAGCCCATGTGGGTCATGTGCATGGACTGGGAGACCTCGCGGTCGATGGCGCGGGGCTCGATCTGGGCGTCGTGCCAGACCTTCTGGCGCACCTCGGGCGCGCGCTTCAGGAAGCGCTGCACGCCGAAGGGCTTGCCGTACTCCAGCAGGCCGGTCTCGGCGACCTCATGGGCGATGTCATAGATATCGCGGCCCTCGGTCTCGATGTCCCATTCCTTGGCGATGCGGATCAGCTTTTCGGGGTCCTTGACCTGGTAATCGCCGCCGTCCTTGGACAGGTACAGCACGTGGGCGATGTTGCGGCCGTGGTCGGAGTGGGTGGCGGCGCCGCCGGCGGTGAAGCGCAGATAGTTGCGGCCCACGATGCCGTCGCGGTCGCAGCCGCAGATGCCGCGGGGAGCCTTCGGGGTGATGCGACAGGGGCCCATCGTGCAGATGCGGCAGCAGATGCCCTCCTCGCCGAATTTACAATGCGGGGTCTGGTTCTTGACACGCTGCTGCCAGGTGTCAGCGCCAACCTGCTGCGCCGTTTCGAGCAAGCGGTTGGTTGCGGCTTCCATCTCCTCGAGAGTGATGAAGGTGTTGGTGATCTCGCTCAATGTTAGTTCCTCCCAAAGCTAATAGTAGTTGCAAAACAAGGCTGGTGCACGGCCGTGCCGCGCCGGATAAACGCCGGAGACGGCGACCTTCAGGATGTTTTTGTCCTGTGCCAAGCGGACATAGACCCATCGGGCCAGGAGGGTTTCCATAGCTGTGCATACCAATCCATGATTGATTTTATTTTATCAAATGCCCGTCACAAAGTCAATGGAAATATCCCCCCGGGAGGCATTATTGCGGCGAAGGTTGCGTTTAAATCATATAAATGAAATATGAAATGCAGTTTAATGAATGGAAACGGTAAATACCGGACAAGTATTAAAATAGCCTAATGATTGTTATATTTACATAACCGATGGCCATCGGTTATAATGTCACAAAACGGATGCTATGGAGGGAAATCTCATATGAAAAAACTGGTTGCCGACAAAAATATACAGTGCATGGCGTGCCTGAGCTGCGTGCGCGCCTGCTCCGAGGCCTTCTACAAGGTATTCGACCCGGCGAAGAGCTGCATCCAGATCGTGGACAACAAGGGCGAGGCGAAGGTCAAGACCTGCATACAGTGCGGCAAGTGCGCCCGCACCTGTCCCAACAACGCCATCACCCAGAACCCCAAGACCGGCGTCTATATGATCAACAAGAAGCTGTGCACCGCCTGCGGCGAGTGCGTGAAGGCCTGCCCGATGCAGGTGATGACCCTGGGCGAGACCGCCACCAAGTGCATCGCCTGCGGCATCTGCGCCAAGGCCTGCCCGATGGAGCTGCTGAGCGTGGTGGAGAAGTAAATATCGATCCTGTCTTTTCGGAAGGGACGGGGCCTCGGCCCCGTTCCTTTGCTGTGTTAAATAACTGCGATACCATCACATGCGCCTCGCTTCCGACGTCTGTATTGTAGTGAGACGAGAAAAGGGGGACGGGAATATGAAACATAAGATTATGGCGCTGGTGACGCTGCTGTGCGCCGCGCTGGCCGCGATTCTTGCCGCGGCATGCGCAGAGGGCAATCTGCTGATGGAGGCGGACAGCCCTTCCAGCCTGATCTGGGACGGCGAAACGCTGTACGTCCAGGACAGCAGAGGGCTCAGCACCTGGCGGGACGGGGAGACGGCTCTGACCGAATGGCGGGACGAGATCGACCTGCCCGGTCCCGAGGACAGCGTGGACGAGGAAGGCCTGTTCAGCTGGCGAGAAGGCTTCGACGGCGCGCGGCTGTTCCTCTATGACGGCAGACTGTGCGGCGCGCGGCTGCTGGAAGAGGGCGACGGCGCGGCTAAGGCGTTGCAGCTGTGCGACATTCGCCTTGATGGCGGCGCGATCCGTGGGGAGAACGTCCGGGAGCTGCCCGTGCCGAAGGTTTTGAAGGACGAGGGACTGTATGGCATCAACAGCCTGTGCGTGACCGGTGGCGTGCTGTATATGAGCGGCTTCGGCGAAGACGGCAATTATATCTATACCGTGGATTCCGCCGATCCGAAGCGCAATCACCTGGAGGCGTTGGATGGGTGGTCCGACGGGGTGTCCTTCCTGCCGACGGCGGGCGGCGTGCTGTTGGCGGAGGAAATCTTTGACGCTGGTTATCAAACCGCGCTCTACAGCTTCTCCCTGGACGCGGGCAGGACCGAGCTGTGCGATGTGTCCGTGCGGCCGAACGCCATCGCAACCGCCCCAGATGCGGAGGAGATATTCGTCGTTGAGAATGGCCGCGTTCGCCCCCTGGAGATCGAAACCGGTGCGCCAGGCCCGGCGGTGTCCGCGCTGCCGCTGCCCGCGGAGGGCTGTGCCCTGATAGACGGCGGCAGGCGGCTGGCCGCCATCATCGATCAACACGTGGCGATACTGGATACCACGGGGGAATTGCCGGAGGACGGCACATTGACGGTGAAGGGCATACTGAACGAGCATTGGTTCAACGACGCGCTGCTGTCCTATGCGGTGGCCCATCCGGAGATGCCCGCGACGCTGGTGTATCAGGCCGTGGGCGAGGAGGCGCTGGACGAAATGCTCACCCGGTCGGAGGAGACCGACGTGTTCGTCATCGGGGCCGACGACTCCGTCTACCGGGCGTTGCTGGGACGGGGGTACCTGCTGCCGCTGGACGGGAGCGCGACGCTGTCCGGCATCGCGAACCGCCTCTATCCCGGCGTCCGGGAGGCCATGAGCCGGGAGGGCGCGCTCTGCGCTCTGCCGCTGTTCGCCTGGAGCAGAGGCCCGGGCCTGGGGGAGGAGGCGCTTGAAAGGCTGGGCTTTGCGCTTTCCGACGTGCCCGGCACCTGGCAGGGCTTCCTGGATTTCATCGAAGACGACGTCCGGCCCCGTCTCGACCGGCTGGGGGAGCACGAGCGCTTTACCTACGACGAGATGGAGATGGGAACCTTCCGGACCGAGCTGCGCATGGCCATACTGAACGACTGGGCGTGGTGCGCGGAGGCGGCGGGCGTCGTGCCGGACTACGAGGACCCACGGCTGGTGGGGCTGCTGGAGCGCGTGGACGGCATGGACCTTTCCGGCTACGGTCTCGAGGAGGATCGGCCCCGGGAGGGGGACGGCTTCTTCATGGGCGGCTACAGCTACGGCGGCGATACGCAGTATCTGCTGCACTGGCAAACGGACTATGCCTTCGCTGAATACTCCGATTACGACATGGGCACGCCTCTGCGCCTGGGTTTCGGGGATGATTTGCCCGCGGTGCTGCCGCTGAAGCTGACCGTGGCCTGCGTCAACCCTTATTCCCGCCACCGGGAGCAGGCCGTGGCGCTGCTGGAGGAGCTGGCGGACAGACTGCCCCTGACGGCGCAATATACGCTCTGCCCCGATCTGACCGTGCCCGCGCAACTGCCCAACGCCGAGGAGATCATCGCCGCCTATGAGGAGAACATTGCCAGATACCAGAAGGAGCTGGACGAGGCGGAGCCCAGCGAACGGCAGGCGGCGGAGCAAACCGTGGCCGACTGGCAGGAGGATTACCGGCGCTTCATGAGCGAAGGCATCTGGCTGATCCCCGAGGGGCGGCTCGACTGGTATCGTTCCCACGACGACCATGTGTCCGCCGTCGGACCGACCTGGTTTGAATCCGCTGGCGAGGCCGCGGAGCTGATGAGCCAGTACATGGACGGCCTGATCTCCGCCCGGGAATTCCTCACCGCGGTCAACAAAAAGGCGCGGATGATGGCGCTGGAACACGGAAACTGAATGAGGAATGAGTAATGAGGAATGAGGAATTGGAAATTGAGATTTGGGGGCGGGGGCGGTTCCAATGCTTCCCCACCGCAGTGGGGAAGTGCCCCGCAGGGGCGATGGGGCACCCCCGAAACCCGGCACGCTTGATTTTGCCGCCATTCATACCGTCTCCCGCCACCCACTTACGAACTTAATCTGGCTGTGCTATAATCCCCTCAAACCATCATCAATGGATTGACGGGAGGCTGTATACCTGTGCGCGAGGCGCTTATAGAGCTGAAGGAGAAGCTGAATTCCGAACAATACATCGCGGACGACGCCCTGGTGACGACGCTGTACGTGGCCGCGAAGCTGAACCGGCCGCTGCTGATCGAAGGCGCGGCGGGCGTGGGCAAGACCGAGGTCGCCAAGGCCGCCGCGAAGGCCTTCGGGCGGGAGCTGGTGCGCCTGCAGTGCTATGAGGGCCTGGACGAATCCAAGGCGCTGTACGAGTGGAACTACCAGAAGCAGCTGCTGGCCATACAGATGGGCAACCGGGACGGCAGGCAGGCCATGAAGGACCTGTTCGGCGAGGAATACCTGCTGGAGCGGCCGCTGCTGAAGTCCATCCGCAGCGACGCGCCGGTGGTGCTGCTGGTGGACGAGATCGACAAGGCCGACGCGGAATTCGAGGCCTTCCTGCTGGAGCTGCTCAGCGAGATGCAGGTCACCATCCCCGAATACGGCACCGTGCGCGCCCGCAGCCTGCCCTTCATCGTGCTGACCAGCAACCACACCCGCCCGCTGTCCGAGGCGCTGCGCAGGCGTTGCGCCTATCTCTATCTGGAATATCCCGACATCCCCAAGGAGATATCGATCCTCACGGCCAAGCTGCCCGGGCTGGACGAGGCCCTGGCGGCCCAGGTGGCCCGGGCCGTGGCCTGGCTGCGGCAGAGCGACAAGGTCACGAAGAAGCCCTCCGTGGCGGAGAGCCTGGATTGGGCCAGCGCGCTGATGGCGCTGGGCGTGGACGAGCTGGACGACGAGAGCTGCGCCGAGACGATAGGCTTCGCCCTCAAGAACAACGACGACATCAGGGAGATACTGTCCGATGACGACTTCATCCGAAGCCTTATATAGCCCCGACAGCGGCGATTGCGGCGGAAGCTGCCACAAAACAGACCAAAGTACGGAATGCGATTGTGGATGCGGCGGCGGCTGCCACGAAACCGACCAAAGTACGGAATGCGGCCATGACTGCGATCATTGCCACCATGAGCACCATCACACGGCATTAAAACCGACGCCGGTCGGAAAGCTGGCGGGCTTCGTCCACTTCCTGCGGGCCCAGGGGCTCGCGGTGGGCATCCACGAGACCGAGGACGCCCTGCGGGCGCTGGCGCTGACCGGCTTCGAGGACCGGGAATCGGTGAAGGCCGTGCTGCGGGCGCTGCTGACGGGCTCCCGGCGGGAGGCGCAGACCTTCGACCGCTGCTTCGACCTGTATTTCGTATCGGCGGAGGAATTCGCGGCCAACCAGGCGGCCATGGCCCAGGCCCAGCAGGAGCTGGAGCAGCGCCGGCGGGAGCTGGAGGAGCGGCTGAGCGTGAACGGCAAGCCCATCGAGCTGCGGGAGGACCTGAAGGACGTGTACGCCCGCATGCCCCAGAGCGAGCGGGACCACCTGAAGGACGTGATCGACAAGTTCTCCGGCAAGATGCAGCATGCGCCGAAGCTGTACGAGGGCTTCATACGCTCCGTGTTCATGAAGAGCCTGCTGGAGCAGCAGATGGTGCTGGAGGACGCCGCCGAGGGAGCCATGCAGGCGGACAGCGACGCGGACTTGATGTTCCGGGACATCTCCGGCTTCAGGGATTCGGACATCCCCAAGGCCCACCAGCTGATCGACCAGGTCACCCGGCGCATCAACGGCGAGATCGTCGCCCGCCGCAAGAACGCGGGCCGCGCCGCGGCGCTGGACTTCCGGCGCACGATCCGCGCGGGGCTGAGCACCGGCGGGGCGCTGTGCAGGCTGCATCACAAGAAGCGCCACAGCCGCCGCAAGCGCATCGTGATGCTCTGCGACGTGTCCGGCTCGATGCTGCAATTCTCGGAATTCGCCATACGCTTCGTGAAGTCGCTGTCGGAGGTCTCCGATCATTCGGAGATATTCCTGTTCTCCGAGCAGGTGCAGCGGGTGAACCCCTTCGCGCTGCAAAACATGGACCTGTTCAGCGGTTATGTGCGCACCTCCGGCGTCTGGGGGAAGGGGACCAACGTGGGCCGCGCGCTGGACGCGGTGTTGGCGGCCAGCCCCTCGGTGCTGACGCCGAACACGGTGCTGCTGGTGCTCAGCGACGCCAAGTCGGTGGACCTGGACCGCGCCGACGCCAGCCTCCAGCGGGCGGTCAAGAGCGCGGGCAGCGTGGTGTGGATGAATCCCATCCCCGAGGCCAAGTGGCAGTACCTGAAGGGCGTCTCCCGGCTGCGGCAGCATTGCAGCATGGTGCCCTGCGGCACGCTGGACGAGCTGGCCCGGGCCTGCGCGCGGCTGGTCTGACGCGGCGGGGGATGAGGCCGTCCCCTGCACGCTGTTAAAAGCTTGTGAAAAGGTTTGACATTTGGCGGGTGCGGCGCTACAATATCGATATCATAAGAAATGAGGCGTGAACCATGGCGCGAGGCATCGTCAACATGTGCATGCGCAGGAGGCAACGGCAGCCTGCTTGATTCGCGCGAGTTCATGACGTGAAGAGGGGAAGCGGGCTGAGCCGCTTCCCCTCTTATCATAGGATTCGGAGGGATTGCTATGCCGATCAAGATTCCCAACAGCCTGCCGGCCACGGGGGTATTGGAGAGCGAAAACATATTTGTCATCACGGAGTCCCGCGCCGTCAGCCAGGACATCCGCCCGCTGCACATACTGCTGCTGAACCTGATGCCCACCAAGGTGGCCACGGAGACGCAGCTGGCCCGGGTGCTGGGCAACACGCCCCTGCAGGTGGAGCTGGAGCTGATGCAGGTGCGCTCCCACGAGGCCAAGAACGTCTCCCAGGACCACATGCTGGCCTTCTACAAGACCTTCGACCAGGTCAGGGACAACAAGTATGACGGCATGATCATCACCGGCGCGCCGGTGGAGCACCTGCCCTTCGAGGAGGTGGACTACTGGGACGAGCTGTGCGAGATCATGGAGTGGAGCAAGAACCACGTGCACAGCACCTTCCACATCTGCTGGGGCGCGCAGGCCGGGCTCTACTATCACTACGGCATCAAGAAGGTGGGCCTGGGCAAGAAGCTGTTCGGCGTGTTTCCCCACCGGGTGGAGCGCCGCAGCAGCATACTGTTCCGGGGCTTCGACGATGTGTTCATGGTGCCCCATTCCCGCCACACCACGATACTGCGCGAGGACGTGGAATTCGTGCCCCAGCTGAAGATACTGGCTTCCTCCAAGGAGGCGGGCATCTACGCCATGGCCACCGACCAGGGCCGCCAGGTGTTCATCACCGGCCATTCCGAGTACGACGCGAACACGCTGGAGCGGGAATACCTGCGGGACAAGAACGCCGGGCTGCCCATCGAGGTGCCGAAGAACTATTACCCGAACGACGACGACACCCAGCAGCCCATCGTCAGCTGGCGCGCCCACGCGAATCTGCTGTACTCCAACTGGCTGAACTACTTCGTCTACCAGAACACGCCCTACGACCTGAGCGAGATCAGATAGGGGACGACACAAAGCGGAACCTCCGACGACAGTGGAGGTTCCGTTTTATGTATTGTGCGGTTGATTGCCCCGGGAAGCCTACAGGAATCGCTGCATCGGCCGCAGCTTATCGGCGATGATCCCGGAGATGCGGGCGACGGCGTCCGGGTCGAAGCGCAGCGACGGGCCCGAGGCGCTCACCGCGCCGATGACCTTGCCGGTGCTGTCGAATATGGGCACCGCCACGCAGCGTATGCCGAATTCGTGCTCCATGTTGTCCACGGCATAGCCGTTCGAGCGGATCTCCTCCAGCTCCGCCCGCAGCACCACCGGATCGGTGATGGTGCAGCGCGTGAAGGGCGTCATGGGCCTGGAGAGCACCCGGTCGACGTCGGCATCCGGGAGGTTGGCCAGCATCGCCTTGCCCAGCCCCGTGCAGTACAGCGGCGCGCGCTCTCCCAGGATGTTGCGCCCGGAGGCCTGGGAGCTGGGATACGCGGCGTCGAGGTAGAGCACCTCCAGGTCGTTGAGCATGCCCAGATAGCACACCTCGCCCGTGAGGTTCGCGATCTCCTTCAAGATCGGCGCGAACCGGTCGCGCAGGCTGATGCGGCTGCTCACCACGAAGCTCAGGTGGAGTATCTTGTAGCTCAGCGAATACTTGCTGTTGTCCGGATTCTGGATGACATATCCCATGTCCTGAAAGGTGGACAGGATATTGTAGATGGTGCTCTTCTGCATGCCGAGTTTTTTGGCGATGTCGGTCACACCCAATTCCGGCTCGGCCGTCGTAAAGCACTCCAGCACGGTCAGCGCGCGGGCCAGCGATTTGACATTGGATTCTGCCTGCATGGTCATCACCTTGCTCCGTCGGGTTTGGCAATGGGGGAGGGGAATACTATTTGCACAGCAGCGCCTTCACGGTGCGGGCCGCCCGGTGCATCTGGCGCACCTCTTCCTTGAACGTCTCGGTCAGGCCCTCCATGGGGACCTTGCGGGCGTAGGCACTGGAGAGAACGCCCTCGATCTCAGCCAGGTGGTATTTGGCGTTCACGGGATAGTACTGGCGCTCGATCTCCGAGAACAGCGTCAGGAAGGCCTGCAGCTTTTCGGCGGTATCGGCGTCGTCCATGTGGTCCGCGAGATACTACCTGGACGACGACGGCAACCCGATGATGGTGGATTCCATCATGGAGGAGACCGCCGGCTCCACCGACCAGTTCAACGCCATCCAGTCCATCCTGGGCGTCGGCTGCTGGACCCCCTACATCGACGAGGGCACCTATCTGCAGACCTCCGGCAGCCTGTTCATCGACATGGGCAAGGAGATCCGCGGCTATACCGAGGAAGGCCTGATCGACTTCAAGGCGCTGACCCCGTCCTTCACCACCGAAGAGAACGAGCAGGTCGCCGATCTGGAGCTGAAGCTGGACACCGTGTTCTCCTCCAACATCGACGCCTTCATCACCGGTTCCCGTTCGATGGATGAGTGGGATGCGTTCGTGGCCGACCTGCAGAACGCCGGCTCCGCCGATCTGGAGGAGCTGTTCAACACCGCCTACAAGCGTTAATCCATCCACCGCATAAGTTAATCATGGGGAGTGTATGTCCCGGGTACACTCCCCATTGTCATAGTCATTTTTTGTCATACAGCGCGCGCCCGGAGGAAAAGCGCGCGCGACGGCGAATAATAACACAGCCATGGAGGGTCGATATGCTACAGCTGAGAAATCACCGTTTGGTCATTGATAAGAAGAAGACGTTTGCGCACCATGCGTCCACGGTGCTGCCCCTGAAAAACGGACATGTGCTGGTCGCCTGGTTCGGCGGCAGCATGGAACACAACGACGATGTCAGCATCTACCTGGCGGAGAAGGACGAGCGCGGCTTCTCCGAGCCCCGGCTGATGGCCTCGACCATGGAGCCCCACTGGAACCCCGTGCTGTTTGAGTGCGCGGACGGCCGCATCATGCTGTTCTACAAGGTGGGCTATGAGATCCCGGACTGGCGCACCTATGTGCGCGAATCCGCCGATATGGGCAAGACCTGGTCCGAGCCCCGGGAGCTGATCCCCGGCGATGACAGCGGCGGACGCGGGCCCGTTCGGAACAAGCCCATACGCCTCGCCAGCGGGCGTATCGTCGCCCCGGCCTCCGTGGAGCGGGGCCTGTGGCGGTGCTTCATGGACTATTCGGACGACGACGGCCATACCTGGCAGCGGTCCAACCTGATCGAAGCCCGGGGCACCGCGCAGCTGGAGGCAGAATACGTGAAGTGGCAGACGAAGATGCGCGAGGCGGCCCTGAGCGGACATCCGCTGGATCGCAGCGCCATCCCCGCGGAATATGTCCACGGCCGCGGCGTCATACAGCCGACGCTCTGGGAGGACGGGCAAGGCGTCCACGCCCTGATGCGCAGCGGGGAGGGGCACATCTTCCGCACGGATTCCACGGACGACGGCGCCACCTGGTGCGAGGGCTATCCCATCGACATGCCCAACAACAACAGCGGCATCGACCTGACCCGCCTGGACAACGGCGTCATGCTGCTGGTCTACAATCCCAACAACCAGAACTTCGGATCGCGCTCGCCGATCTCGGTGGCCGTTTCGAGGGACGACGGCGCAACCTGGGAGCACCTCTGCGACCTCGAATCGGAGATCGGGGAATTCTCCTATCCGGCGATCGTGTCCCAGGGAAAGCACATCTGGATCACCTACACCCACAAGCGCGAGAACGTCGCCTACTGGGAATTCGACTGGATCGATTGATGATCCCAACCCCGCGAAAGGAGGCCCACCATGGACCACAAGGGAACCGTACAATTGCAGACACAGCGGCTGATCCTGCGACGCTTCGCGCCGGAGGACGCGGCGGCGATGTACGCCAACTGGGCCTCCGATCCGGAGGTGACGAGATACCTGACCTGGCCGCCCCACAGCTCGGCGGAGCTGACCGGCAAGCTGCTGGCGCTCTGGATACCGCAGTATGATGAGCCCGACCACTACAACTGGGCGATGGAGCTGCGGGAGACCGGCGAGCTGATCGGCAACATCTCCGTGGTGCGCGTCATCGAGCCCATCGCCGAGGCGGAGATGGGCTGGTGCATGGGCCAAAGGTGGTGGGGGAAGGGCTACATGCCCGAGGCCGCCCGGGCGGTGTTCCGCTTCCTGTTCGACGAGGTGGGCTTTAATCGCATCACGGCGGCCCACGACGTGGAGAACCCCAAGTCGGGCAGGGTGATGCAGAAGGTGGGCATGCGCTTCGAGGGCATTCGCCGCCAGGGCGGGCGCAACAACCGCGGCATCATCGACGACGCGGTGTACGCGATCCTGAGATCCGACGAACGGGGGAATGCCTGATGGAGCTGTGGGACGCCTATGACCGGGACGGCAACCGACTGGGCGTGGACCTGGTGCGGGGCGAGCCGGTGCCCGAGGGCATGTATCACGTCGTCAGCGAGACGATCGTGCGCCACGTCAACGGCGACTACCTGCTGATGCTGCGGGACCCGAACAAGCCCATACGCCCGGGCGAATGGGAGCTGGGCGCGGGCGGCTCCGCCCTGAAGGGCGAAACGCCCGTCGAGGCCGCGCGGCGGGAGCTGTTCGAGGAGACGGGCCTGCGCTGCGACGCATTGCAACCCGTGGCCGTGGTGGTCCGGGAGGAAAACCACTGCCTGTTCCATCTGTTCCTGGCGGAGGTCGATTGCGACCCGGACGCCATCACCCTGCAAAAGGGGGAGACGGTGGATCACCGCTGGATCAGCCCCCAGGCGCTGAAGGCCATGCGCGACAGCGGCGAGCTGCCCGGCGGCACGAAGGAGGAGCGCCTGGGCGACGTGGACGGGCGCTTCGCGGATAAATGAACTTGACGCCCCGCCGAAAAGGGCATATAATGAAATCGGCTTCCGCGCGTCTGTGGTTGAAAGTCGATGCCAGTCGCAGGCGAAACGATCCACGTAAGCCGGGAAAATTCCGGTGAGCATGGTGCGGCTTAGAGGTAAGTCCTGCCAACAACAATATTCCGTTGAGAGGGCCAGTAGTGGGGAGGCAGAGTCCTTAGGAGCGAACGTCCCAGCAGGCGAGTGTGGGGTCAAAGACCAGGTCAGGCGTGGAGGCTTCCAAAAGAAAAAAGATCCTTCGCCTCGCTCGGGATGACGGTGCGGATATCGTCATCCCGAGCGGAGCGAAGGATCTGCTTTTTACTTCAGATATCCCTTCAGCGTCTCCACCTTGTCCAGCTTTTCCCAGGGCAGGTCCAGGTCGGTCCGCCCGAAGTGGCCGTAGCTGGCGGTCTGGGCGTAGATGGGCCGCTTCAGATCGAGGTCGCGGATGATGGCGGCGGGGCGCAGGTCGAAGCACTCGTTCACGATCTCCGCCAGGCGCTCGTCGCTGAGCGCGCCGGTGCCGTAGCTGTCCACGAACACGGACACGGGCTTCGCCACGCCGATGGCGTAGGCCACGCCGACCTCGCACTTACGGGCCAGGCCCGCGGCCACCAGGTTCTTGGCCACGTGGCGCATGGCATAGGCCGCGCTGCGGTCCACCTTGCTGGGGTCCTTGCCGGAGAACGCGCCGCCGCCGTGGTGGGCGTAGCCGCCGTAGGTGTCTACGATGATCTTGCGCCCGGTCAGGCCGGAATCGCCCTGAGGGCCGCCGATTACGAAGCGCCCGGTGGGGTTGACGAAGTACTTGGTGTTCTCGTCCAGCAGCGCCGCGGGCAGCGTGGGCCGCACCACGTGGGTCATCAGGTCGTGGCGGATCTGCTCCTGGGTGATCTCGGGGGCGTGCTGGGTGGAGATCACCACCGCGTCGATACGCACGGCTTTGTCGTCGTCGTATTCGATGGTCACCTGGCTCTTGCCGTCGGGCCGCAGGTAGGGCAGCGTGCCGTCCTTGCGCACCTGGGCCAGCCTGCGGGTGAGCCTGTGGGCCAGGGAGATGGCCAGCGGCATGTATTCCTCGGTCTCGTCGCAGGCATAGCCGAACATCATGCCCTGATCGCCCGCGCCCTGGTCGGCGTTCTCGCGCACCACGCCCCGGGCGATGTCGGGGGACTGCTCGTCCACGCTGACCAGCACGGCGCAGGAGGTGCCGTCGAAGCCGTACTTCGCCCGGTCATAGCCGATCTCCACGATCTTGTCCCGGGCGATCTTGTCGATGGGAACATAGGCGGAAGTGCTGATCTCGCCCATCACCAGCACCATGCCGGTGGTGGCGGCGCATTCGCAGGCCACGTGGGCCTCGGGGTCCTGGGCCAGTATGGCGTCCAGCACGGCGTCGGAGATCTGGTCGCAGATCTTGTCGGGATGTCCCTCGGTCACGGATTCAGAGGTAAAAAAGTGTCTCATATTCTATTCCTCCCGGTGGTAATGTCCAACAAAAAACCCGCCTCACGGCGAGCTCGAATAAAATCCAATCTCGCCTCATCTTTCGGCGCGGAGACCGCCGCCGCAGGAATTGGCACCTCGTCGGCTTTGCCGCCGACCGGTTGCCGGGCATCATCGGGCCTGTCCCTCCGCCACTCTGGATAAGGCATTTTCTGTTGTCACGAACATTATAAGCCCGCGTATATTAAGAATCAAGCATATATGCGGTTATTATTATCTAATTCGCTGGACCGCATTTGACAAAACCCCGGTCTGCGGTTACAATGAAATATGCAACAACAGGAGAGGGGAGCGTTGCGCATGGCGTTGACGATGGTACATCTGCTGGCGGCGGACCGCTGGGCAAAGGGACATCCCGAATACGGGCAGGACCCGGGCTTCTTCTACGGGGTGATCTCGCCGGACGCCATCCACATCCGCGACGGCAACGACAAGTCCCACAAGAACGAGATCCACCTGAACAACTGGGGCGTGCCCCATCCGGAGGACGTGATCGCCTACTGGCAGGCGCATCACGCGCCGTTCGACATCGGCTACGGCGTGCACGTGCTGACCGACGCCCAGTGGGTGCCGCGCTACCGGGAGCGCCTGCCGGAGATACTGCTTCCCAGCGGGCTTTTGAATACGGATATCTACTACAACGACACCTTTGTGACGGATTTCCGGCTCTACGCCGCCATGCCCCGCCTGGAGGAGCTGCTCAGCCTGATCGAGGGAGCGGACACGCCTGCGGACCATCCGCTGCTCAACGAATATGAATTCAGCCAGTGGCGCAAGGTGACGCTGGAGGCCTACCGGGGGAAGTGCCCCTTCGACCGGCCCGTGCGCTTCATCGACGAAAAATACGTGCTGGATTTCGTGGAGGACAGCGTGGCCATGATCGACGACACCTTCGCGCGCTTTGCCCGGCAATCAGATTTTACGTGAACTGGGTATTGACAATTCCTTCCGCCCGCGCTATAATATAATGCGTTGGTTGTCGCGGCTGCGATTCACCGGCCAGCGCGATCAAGCGGATTGTGCGGGCGTGGCGAAATTGGCAGACGCGCCAGATTTAGGTTCTGGTGCCCAACGGCGTATGGGTTCAAGTCCCTTCGCCCGCACCATCACCGGTCCGGAGCATGCGGTAGTAGCTCAGTTGGTAGAGCGCCACCTTGCCAAGGTGGAGGTCGCGAGTCCGAGTCTCGTCTACCGCTCCAACCTTCCATTGAAGATGCGGGTGTAACTCAATGGTAGAGTTCCAGCCTTCCAAGCTGGCTACGTGGGTTCGATTCCCATCACCCGCTCCAAACCCATCCCCAGACGTGCGGTAGTAGCTCAGTTGGTAGAGCGCCACCTTGCCAAGGTGGAGGTCGCGAGTCCGAGTCTCGTCTACCGCTCCATATGCACCATTAGCTCAGTTGGTAGAGCACCTGACTCTTAATCAGGGTGTCCAGGGTTCGAGCCCCTGATGGTGTACCAGAAAAACCGCGTCCCCATGCGAGGACGCGGTTTATTTATGCAGGATTACCCGGCTTACACGGTGTGTTGTTGCATAAAAACACGCCGGCCTGTATTCCAGGCTGGCGTGCTGCGTGGTGCCGGTGGCCGGACTCGAACCGGCATGGTTTCCCGCCGCATTTTGAGTGCGGTGCGTCTGCCAATTCCGCCACACCGGCGCATAAATGGTTATGCGTGGCCGAACACTAGATAGTATAGCGTATTTGCGGGAAAAAATCAAGCCCTGATTTTCAAATCGGCACAATTCAACCAAACATCCCTTTGCAAACGGGCGGGGATGGTGTATAATGATGGCACCAAGACAGAAACGGAGGTGAGGCCGTTCATGGAGGAGAGCAAGCTGATCCGGCGGGCGTCCGATGGGGACGCGGCGTCCTTCAACACGCTGATGGGCATGCACGAAAGGCGCATGTACGCCGTGGCGCTGCGCATGTGCGGCAACTCCGAGGACGCGCAGGACTGCCTCCAGGAGGCGATGCTGCGCATCTATCGCTCCATATCCGGCTTCAAGGCGCAATCGTCCTTTTCCACCTGGGTCTACCGCATCACGATGAACACCTGCCTGGACGAGCTTCGCAAGCGCAAGAACCGCCCGAACACCTCGCTGGACGGCCTGCTGGACGCGGGCTGGGCCCCGGTGGACGGCGGCGAATCGCCGGAGGGCCACGCCCTGCGCGGGGAGGTGCGGCGCAGCCTCAGCCAGTTCATACAGGAGCTGCCCGAGGACATGCGGGCCGCCGTGGTGCTGCGGGACGTGCAGGGCTACGCCTACGAGGAGATCGCGCAGATGCTGGACACCAACGTGGGCACGATCAAATCGCGCATCAGCCGGGGCCGGGAAAAGTTGCGCGAAAAAATCGCTGCCCGGTCGGAACTTTTTGACAGGTACGACGTCTAAATTATGCCGATGGGAATGGAGAACCATGATCAAATTCAGAAGGGAGGGCTTTCGATGAACTGCGCTGAATTCAACGGACTGCTCGACGCGCTGTTGGACGGCGAGCTGAGCGACGGCCAGCGCCGCGATATGGAAGCGCACGGGCGCGCATGTCCCGAGTGCGCCGAGGCGCTGCGGCAGACCATGCAGCTGAAAGCCCTGTTTGCACAGATGGAGCCGGAGGTGGAAGTGCCGCTGCAGGCCCAGGCGAAGTGGCGCGGCGCGGTGCGGGAGGAAGCCCGTAGGCGCGCCCACAAGCGCACGCTGCGCTGGATCGGCACGGCTGCCGCCGCGGTGGTGGTGCTGGCCGGCGCGGGCTGGGCGATGAGCCTGAGAAACGCTCCGGACCGCAGCGCCGAGGCCAAAATGCTGGCCGTGAACGAGGCCGCCGTCGTGACCGAGGAGGCCTACGGGGCCAAAGCCATGGCCCCCGCGATGGACGTCGAAGCCCCCGCGGAGATGGCGGCGGGCGGCGCGATCATCGAGGCCGACGGCGCGATGTACGACGAGGCGGTCGCCTCCGAAGCCGCCGAAATGGACGCGGGCGAGGTCGAATACGATGAAGCCGAGGCGCTTGAGGACATCGAGGCCACCGCGGCTCCGATGTGCGCGGCGCTGGCGCTGCGCAGCCCCGCCTGCGAATTCACGATCCGCGTGGAGGACGTGGACACGGCCTGCGCCCGGGTGAGCGACCTGGCCGTGGAATACGACGCCCAGGCGGACGTGCAGCGGCTGGAGAACGGCGGCGCGAACGTCTACGTGGAGCTGTCCGCCGAGGACGCCGAGGCCTTCCTGGCCGCCGTCGCGCCGATGGACGCCTCCGGGCAGGAGCAGGAGCTGCCCGAGCCGGAGGGCGAGGGCAGCGCTCTGGTGCTGCTGGTGATCGAGGCGCTGTAAAACAGCATCACTTTGGATCTGCTCCATCCCATTCCCGTTCGGCAAGCGATGAATGACAGGAGGATAGAGATATGAAGAGGGTTATCGCAATCGCGCTGGCGGCACTGATGCTGCTGGCGGGCGTCGCCGCGCTGGCGGAGAATACGCTGACCGTGAACGGCGTGGGCGTGGTCCATGTGGACGCCGACACCGCGGGCTTCAGCCTGGGCGTTCGGGTGGTCGGCAGCGATGTCATGACGGCCCAGTCCCAGGTGAACGAGCGCGTGGACGCTGTGATCGCCGCCATGAAGGCGGCCGGTGTGGCGGACGACGCCATCAGCACCAACGGCATCGGCATCTATCCCAACTACGATTACAGCTCCAATGGCGAAGAGCAGATCATCGGCTACAACGCCTACAACAATATCTACGTCAGCGTGCCCGACGTGGACAAGGTGGGCTCGTACATCGACGCCGCCTTTGCCGCCGGGGCCAACAGCCTGGACTACGTGGAATTCACGGCGAAGGACACCGCCGAGGCCTCCGACAAGGCGCTGGCGCTGGCCGTGGAGAGCGCGAAGCAGAAGGCGAAGGTGCTGGCCGAGGCCGCGGGCGTGGAGCTGGGCGAGATATTGCAGATCAACGACGGCGCGAATTTCGGCTATGACGTCAACGCTGCCTATGCCCGCGCAGAGGAGGCCGATGCAGGCTCCGGCACCACCGTGCTGGCCGCCAAGCAGAGCGTGACCGCCAACGTGACCATCACCTTTGCCATCGGCCAGTGATCTGGCCAGCCGTCAAGGTAAAAGATGTGATATCCACTTGCGCTTTTGCCGCCCATGGGCTATAATAGCAGGGCCAAGCCGGATTCCGGCTTGCAGTGAGAAGGAATGGAGGCCATGAGCGTCATGGATGAGGAAAGGGATCTTGTCGTCTTTGAGGACGATGCCGGCAATGAGCTGACCATGGAGGTTCTGGATTACCTGGCCTATGAGGGCAAGGAATACGCGCTGCTGACCGAGTACGTCGAGGACGAGGATGACGACGGCGACGAGGACGAGCCCGTCGAGGTGTTCATCATGGAGGTCCGCCCGGTGGGCGAGGACCAGGAGGAGTTCGTGCCGGTGGATGAAGCGCTGGCGGAGACCCTCATCAAGATCTTCGAATCCGAGGATTTCGACGACGACGAGATCTTTGAGGACGACGAGGACGAGGAATAAGCGCAGAACAAAGGGCGTCGCCCCAACCGGGGACGGCGCTTTTTTTGCCCTTCAAATCTGCGCCGAAGCGGGCGTTTTAACCTTTTTATTCCATTGACTGGATTGAAAGCCCCGGGTTCGATTTGGTATAATACCTTTAGAACCCGGGCTTTGGGCGGTCCGAACGAAGTGGAGGTGGCGCGACATGGCTTCGCTGACGCGGAAGGTCATCATGGAATCGCTGATGAAGCAGCTGGACGAGCGGCCGCTGAGCAAGATCTCCATCAAGGACATCGTCGAGGATTGCGGCATCAACCGCAATACCTTCTACTATCACTTTACGGACCTGCCGGACCTGGTGGAAGCCGTCATGAAGGAGGAGGCGGACCGCATCATGCGGGGCTACCGCGGCATATCCTCCCTGGAGGAGTGCATCGACGCGGCGATGCAGGTCTGCGTGGAGCACAAGCGGGCGCTTCTGCACATCTACAATTCCCCGAACCGTGATATCTACGAGCGCTACCTGCTGGAGGTCTGCGAATACGTGTCCATAGCGCTGGTGAACAACCTGACCGAGGGCATGACCGTGCCGGAGGAGGACAAGCGGGCCGTCATACAGGGCTATAAGTGCGAATGCTTCGGCTACATCGTCAATTGGCTGAACCACGGCATGAGCCAGGAGCTGCGGCGGCAGTTTTTGCGCCTGTGCGAGCTGCGCAGGGGAATGACGGAGGAGATGCTGCGCCGGAGCATGGCGTGAATGTTGCATAAAAAGACCGAAGTCTGCAATTCATACATTGCAGACTTCGGTCTTTTTTGATGCCTCCACCCTTCGACATTTCTCCAGCAGCATCCTCAGCTTCGGGCGATTGAAGCGCTGGATCAGTATAAACGGCAAATTTCCCAACAGGACGTAGGCTGCGCAGGCGAGCAGGCCGCCCGGCCCCGGCCAGATCAGCGGCAGGGCCAGCCCGGTCAGGCTCAGCAGGATGTGGATCACCTCCGCGATGCAGGTCTCCTGCACCATGATCTCCGCCTCGCTGGCGCTGATGTGCCGCGTCACGCGCTTGGCCGGCATCACTCCGGGCAGTATGTGGCTCATGTCCGGCAGCAGCTTGTGCCAGCGGTGGATCCCCAGCTTGCGGTAGAAGTGCCCGCCGTTTTCAAAGGGCAGCGCCGCCCGACGATGAAGCCTGCGATGCCTGTCGCGGCGACGTAGATCAGGCATCCGATCGGACCGCGCATGTCAGGCCTCCGTGCCGGTCAGGCAGTCGCACACGATCTCCGCGGCGGGCCTGCCCGACAGGCGCGACATGGCCGCGCGCATGGCGTCGAGCGTCCGGTCGTCGTCGATCAGCCCGGCGCACAGCTCCGCGATGGCAGCCGGGGTCTCCGCGGTCAGCGCCGCGCCCTTGTCCAGGCAATAGCGCATGTTGTAGGTCTCGCAGCCCTCCACGGCCTGGATCAGCACCATCGGCAGCCGCTTGCACAGCGCCTCGGACACGCTCAGCCCGCCGGGCTTGGTCAGGTAGAGGTCCGCGCTGTCCATGAACAGCGCCACGTGGTCCACATAATCGTGAATGTGCACGTTCTGCCGATCGCTGACCAGATGGTTCAGCTGGCGGGACAGCTTGCGGTTGGTGCCGCAGATCACGCTGATCTCCACATCGTCGGGCAAGCGCTGGACCAGATGCTTCATGATCTTCCTGATCGGGCCGCAGCCCATGCTGCCGGACATCACCAGCAGGTGCCTGTGCTCCGGCGCGATGCCCAGCGCGCGCTTGGCCGCTCCGGCGTCGCCCGGCTGCTGGAAGGCACGGGAAACGGGTATGCCGCTGGCCACGATGCGCTCCGCGGGAATGGCGGGGCGAGTAAACAGGGGGATCAGTTCCGGCGCGGGCACGAAGCACCAGTCCGGCGCGATGGCCTCGTAGCCGGGGCTGGCGGTGTAATCGGTGGATATGAACGCGGTGGTGATGGGCATCGGGTTCTGGCGCTGCATCTGGGCCAGCATCATGGCGGGGAACAGGTGGGTGCAGATCACCGCGGTGTAGCCCTGGGAGGCGATGCAGCTGCGCAGCGCCTTCGCGCCGAGGTTCATGAATTTGGCGACCAGCGATTCATCGTCCGACGTCTGGCTCAGCCTTTCGGCATAGCTGTAGCCCTCGCCGTACAGCTTGGGCATGCTGCGATAGAACCGCACGTGCCATTCGGAGATGAAGCGGGAAGCCTCCTTGGACAGAAAGCTGAGCCCGTCGCGGATGTCGCAGGGGATCTGCCGGGCCATCAGGGCCTCCTGTATCGCCCCAGCGCAGGCGTTGTGGCCCGCGCCGGTATTGCAGCTGAGTATCAATGCCTTCATCGCGCAAACGTTTCCTTTCAATTCGATACAGTATTATTATAGTATCTTTTCCGTCCACGTCAACGCATAGTATGTTTAAGTTTTCCATTCCCGGTTTTCAGACAAAAACGGTTAAGTGTCCAAAACTTGGGCACGGACCCGGTTTTGTCCGTTTTCTTTGCTCGCGGGATTTGATATATTACATGGATGCGGAAGCTCCGCTTCGATGATATCAAAGCAGACTGAAGTCTAAATAAGACTTTGGTCTGGATTCCGAATAACTCAAAGGAGGCTGTGAACAATGCGTTTTTCCAGGGCTGTGGTCAAATCCCGCGTCGTGATACTGATCGTCGCCATCGCGCTGACGGTCCCCGCGTTGATGGGCATGCTGGCTACCCGAATCAACTACGACATGCTCACCTACCTGCCCTCGGACATCGATACGATGGTCGGCCAGGACGAGCTGATGGGCCAGTTTGGCAAGGGCGCGTTCTCCTTCATCGTCATCGAGGGCATGGGCGACGAGGATGTGGAGGCCCTGCGCCAGAAGCTGGAGGCCGTGGACCATGTGGATTCCGTCATCTGGTACACCAGCTTCCTGGACCCGGCGATCCCGAAGGACATGCTGCCTGAAAAGCTGTACGACGCCTTCAACCGGGGCGACGCCACGATGATGGCGGTTTTCTTCGACGGCTCCACCTCTGAGGACGGCACCATCGAAGCCTTCCAGCAGATCCGCGAGATCACCGGGCGTCAGTGCTTCGTGGCGGGCATGACCGCGATGGTCATCGACCTGCGCAACCTGACCGAGCGCGAGGAGCCCATCTATGTGGGCATCGCCGTGGCGCTGGCCTGCGCGGCGATGGTGATCTTCCTGGATGGCTGGCTGGTGCCCTTTGTGTTCCTGGCCAGCATCGGTATCGCGATACTCTACAACCTGGGCACCAATTACTTTCTGGGGGAGATCTCCTACATCACCAAGGCGCTGTCCGCAGTGCTGCAGCTGGCCGTGACGATGGACTATTCCATCTTCCTGTGGCACAGCTACAACGAGCAGCTGGAAAAGACCTCCGATAATAAGGAAGCCATGGCCGTCGCCATCCGGCAAACGCTGACCAGCGTCATCGGAAGCTCCATCACCACCGTGGCGGGCTTCATCGCCCTGTGCTTCATGAGCTTCACGCTGGGCCGCGACCTGGGCCTGGTGATGGCCAAGGGCGTGCTGCTGGGCGTCATCGGCTGCGTGACCATACTGCCCGCGATGATACTGCTGCTGGACAAGCCGCTGCAGCGGACCAAGCACCGCGCGCTGCTGCCGGAGATGTCCGGCTTCGCCCGGGGCGTGACCAGGGTCTTCCCGATCCTGCTGATACTCTTCGCGATGGTGGTCTATCCGGCCTACCGGTGCTACACCGCCGCCAACGGCGAGGTCTACTACAACCTGGGCGTGACGCTGCCGGAGGACATGGACTACGTCATCGCCCAGAACAAGCTGTCCGACACCTTCGACATCGCCAGCACCCACATGCTGCTGCTGGACGCGGGGCTTGACAGCAAGCAGGTCTCGGAGATGATCGGCGAGATGGAGCAGGTGGACGGCGTTAAGTACGTGCTGGGCCTGGAGTCCGTCATCGGCGCGACGGTGCCCCGGGAGATGGTGCCCAAGGCGCTGCTGGAGAAGCTGGAGAGCGACGAGCTGGAGCTGCTGCTGGTCAACTCCCAGTACGCCGTGGCAACCGACGAGGTCAACGCCCAGATCGACAGCCTGAACGAGATCCTGAAGCGCTACGATCCCACCGGCATGCTGATCGGCGAGGCGCCCTGCATGAAGGACATGATCGAGATCACCAACCGCGATTTCCAGGTGGTCAACCTGGTCTCCATCATCGCCATATTCTTCATCATACTGCTGGTGGAGCGCAGCCTGAGCCTGCCGTTCATACTGATCGCGGTGATCGAGCTGGCCATATTCATCAACCTGGGCATCTCCCACCTCACCGGGCAGAGCCTGCCCTTCATCGCGCCGATCTGCATCAGCACGATCCAGCTGGGCGCGACGGTGGACTACGCCATACTGATGACCACCCGCTACAAGGCGGAGCGGGCCGCGGGGAAGGACAAGCGCGAGGCCGTGCGCATCGCGCTGAGCAGCTCCACGCCCTCGATCATCGTCAGCGGCATGGGCCTGTTCGCCGCCACCTTCGGCGTGGCCCTGTATTCGAACATCGATATCATTCGCTCGATCTGCATGCTGCTGGCCCGCGGCGCGCTGATCAGCATGGTGTGCGTTGTGCTGCTGCTGCCGTCGCTGCTGATGCTCTGCGACGCTCTGGTGCGGCACACCACCATCGGCATGAAGAACGATAAGGTCGGAAAGGAAGTATAATCATGAAAAACAGGCTTGTGCGCAGTCTTTCCCTGATGATTGCAATGATGCTGCTCGTCTGCGCGGTACTTCCGGCGCTGGCGGAGGACAAGAAGGAGACCGTGTTCGTCGTCGCGGACGCCAGCGGCAACACCGACCACATCGTGGTCAGCGAGCGCCTGTACAACCGCGAGGGCGCGGACGTGCTGACCGACGTCAGCAGCCTCGAGAACATCGAGAACGTGGGCGGCGAGGAGACCTTCAGCGTGGAGAACGGCATGCTGGTGTGGAACGCCAACGGCGCGGACATCAGCTATGAGGGCACCAGCGACGCGGAATTGCCAGTGGGCGTGGCCTTCAGCTACACATTGGACGGCGCGGCCATCGATCCGAAGGACCTGGCCGGAAAGAGCGGCCACCTGGAGATCACCATCGACTACACCGCGAAGCAGTATGAGACCGTGAACGTCTCCGGCGAGCCGGTGGAAATGCCCGTGCCCTTCCTGATGGCGACGGTCATGCTGCTGGACGAGGACGTCTATAAGAATGTGGAGATCACCAACGGCAAGGTCATCGACGCCGGCAACCTGAAGGCGGCGCTGTGCTACGGCCTGCCGGGCGTCAGCGAGGCGCTGAATCTTTCTGCCTACGACGATGTGGACATCGAGATCCCCGAGACCGCCACCATCAGCGCGGACGTGGTGAACTACGCCAGCTCCGGTTCCTACACGCTGGCCAGCAATTCCGTGTTCAACCTGCGGGAGGAGGACGGCAAGCTGCTGGAGGACAAGGACGTGGACCTGGACGGGCTGTCCGACGAGCTGTCCGACGCCATCGACCAGCTGCTGGATGGCGTGGGCCGGCTGTATGACGGCGTCGGCGATCTCAAGGACGGCGCGAACGACCTGCGGGACGGCGCTGGGGATCTGAAGGACGGCACCGCGGAGCTGGCAGACGGCGCAGGCGACCTCTGCGACGGCGCCGGGGAGCTGAAGGACGGCACCGGGAAGCTGAAGGACGGCGCGAGCGACCTGCGGGACGGCGCGGAGGAATTGAAGGACGGCCTGAACGAGATCGACGCCAATTCCGCCGACCTGGTGGACGGCGCGAAGCAGATCTTCGAGGCCGTGCTGGGCACCGCCAACGAGGGCCTGCAGCAGAAGCAGGCCGACTTCGAGAAGCTGGGCATCGAGCTGAACGACCTGACCATCGACAACTACGAATCGGAGCTGGAGCGCCTGGAGGGCGAGCTGCTGGAGAAGGTGGAGGAAGAGGTCTACCGCCAGGCAGACGCCAAGGTGGAGAGCGCCGTGAAAAGCGCCGTGCGCGATGAGGTCGTGCGCCAGGTGAACGACGGCGCGCGCAAGAAGGTGGAGGATGCCGTGCGCGCGGCGGCGGAGAAGCAGGTGCGGGAGAAGGTCGAGGCCGGCGCGGAGGACCTGGTGCGCGAGAAGGTCAACGAGGGCGCGCGGGAAAAGGTCCGCGCCCAGGTGGAGGCCGTCGTCGCCCAGAAGGTGCGCGAGGCCGTGGAGGCCGGCGCGCGCCAGCAGGTGGAGAGCGCCGTGCGCCATCCCGACGCGGACACCGTCAACGCCAAGGTGGCCGAGCAGATGCAGTCCGCGGACGTGAAGGCCCAGATGGACGCCGCCGTGGCCCAGCAGATGGGCTCCGACGCCGTGCAGGCCGCCATCGACCAGCAGCTGGACGCCGCCATCCGACCCGAGGTGGTCAAGGCCTATACCGAGCAGATCCGCCAGCAGGTGGAGGCCGTCGTGCGCGCACAGGTGCGCGACAGCGTGACCGCCGCGGTGGAGCAGCAGGTGCGCGGCCAGGTGCGCGCGCAGCTGGAGCAGGCCATCAAGGAGCAACAGCAGCAGGCGTCTGAACCCGACCAGCCCGAGCAGCCGCAGGAGCAGCCCGAGCAGCCCCAGGAGCAGCCCCAGGAGCAGCCTGAGCAGCCCCCGAGCAGCCGCAGGACCAGCCCGAGCAGCCGCAGGAACAGCCCGAGCAGCCGCAGGACCAGCCGGAGCAGCCCCAGGAGCAGCCTCAGGAGCAGCCCCAGGAGCAGCCCCAGGAGCAGCCCGAGCAGCCCGCGGAACCCCAGCCGGAGCAGCCTCAGCAGGACGCCGCCACGGAGGGCGAAGAACCCCAGGCCGTAGAGGCCACCGAGGACGCGCAGGCGGCGGAGGACGAGGCGCAGCAGAGCGCCATGAACCTGCTGTTCCCGGCGGCCAACGCCGAGGGCGAGGACCTGGAGGCCCAGGTGGACGCGCTCACCCGCCAGCAGATGGCCTCCGACGCCGTGCAGGCGCAGATCGAGGGCCTGATCGACCAGAACATGGCCTCCGCGGACGTGCAGGCCCAGGTCGACGCCGCCGTGCAGGCCAAGCTGGCCGGGGCGGACATCCAGGCGGCCATCGATAACACCGTCAGTGAGAAGAAGGCCGACCAGGCCATCCGCGAGCAGGCTGCCGCCGCCGCGGAGCAGAAGGTGCGCGAGCAGGTCGCGGCCGCCGCGGAGCAGAAGATCCGGGACCACATCGCTTCCCTGTCCGACGAGGAGGTCGCTGCGCTGGTGGAGCAGCAGATGGCCACCGATGCCGTGCAGGCGCAGATGCAGGCCGCCTACGACGCCCAGATGGCCTCCGACGACATCAAGGCCACCATCGAGAGCGAGACCGACAAGCAGATGCAGACCGAGGAGGTCCAGGCGCAGATCGAGGCCGAGCTGGAAAAGCAGATGGACGGCAAGAAGGTCAAAAAGACGGTGAAAGCGGAGATCAAGAAGCAGCTGGCCTCCGACGAGGTCAAGGCGCTGATCGATGAGAATATCGAAGAGCAGATGGCCTCGGACGAAGTCAGGAAGCAGATCGAGAGCACCATCTCCGAGCAGATGAACAGCGGCAAGGTCCAGGGCATCATCGCAGAGAACATCGCGGACCAGAAGACGAAGTCCGCCTACCTGGACGGCGTGGCCGAGGCGCTGGAGGAGAACGGCAGGGACGGCGAGGCCTATCGGGCGCTGTCCGATCTGCTGGAGAGCCTGGAGGACGTGGACAAGTTCTATCGCGGCGTGATCGACTACACCGACGCCGTGGGCAAGGCCGCGGACGGCGCGGGCGAGCTGTATGACGGCACCGTGGAGCTGGCTGACGGCGCGGTGGAGCTGGACGATGGCGCGGGCGAGCTGGCCGACGGCGCGCAAAAGCTGAAGGACGGCGCGGACGAGCTGGACGACGGCGCGCAGAAGCTGTACGACGGCACCGGCGACCTGGTGGACGGCGTGGACGAGCTGTATGACGGTGCGGGCGAGCTGAAGGACGGCCTGAACAAATTCAACAACGAGGCCATCCAGAAGCTGCTGGACTTCCTGGACGGCGACATCAAGGGCCTGATGGACCGCGCCGACGCCATGATCGACCTGGCGAAGGGCTACGCCGGCTATTCCGGCATCGCCGAGGGCAAGAAGGGCGTCACCCAGTTCATCATCAAGGCGGACGGGATTTGATCCCATCCACGAAAAAGCGACCGCTCAAAAATGAGCGGCCGCTTTTTGCATGGCGCTTATTGCTTAGGGATGCACCACCGTGCCGATGTCCTCGCCCCGGGCCACGCGCAGCACGTTGTCCAGGTCGTCCATGTTGAATATGCGGATGACCGGGATCTTCTGGTCCTGGCACAGCTGGAAGGCGGAGGTGTCCATCACCTTCAGGCCGCGCTCGATGGTCTCCCGATAGGTGATGTCCCGGATCAGCTTCGCGTCGGGATTCTTGCGGGGGTCGGAATCATAGACGCCGTCCACCGTGGTGCCCTTGAACACGGCGTCCGCGTGCAGCTCCGCGGCGCGCAGCGCGGCGGCGGTGTCGGTGGTGAAGAAGGGATTGCCGCTGCCGCCGGAGAGCAGCACGATCTCGCCCCGCTCCATGGCCGCGATGGCCTTGTCCGCGCGGTACAGCTCGGCGAAGCGGGTCATCTCCTGGGCGGTGAACACGATCGCCTTGCGGCCCAGCCGCAGCAGCGCGTCCTGCACGCACAGCGCGTTGATGATCGTCGCCAGCATGCCCATCTGGTCCGCCAGCACCGGGTCCATCGCGTCGGTGAAGCGGCCGCGCCAGATGTTACCGCCGCCCATCACCACGCCCACCTGTATGCCCAGGTCCTGCAAATCG
>ONHI01000149.1 GCA_900317565.1 uncultured Eubacteriales bacterium | reverse complement strand
TCACCGTGAACACGGATTCCGACATCACCTCCAGATCCACCGTGACCCCGTCCTCCTCCGGCATCAATGTGTCCGCGGGTTCGCTGGGCGTGAACGTTTCCAGCGCCACCAGCACGGCCTACGCGGGCTCGGAGCTAGTTCTGGATAACGCAACCCTGACGGCCGACAAAGATGTGGATGTCAGGACCGAGACTTCGACGAGGGCCGAGGCCGTCATCAAGCCCGCCACGTTCTCCCTCAGCGCGATCGTCGACGTGGGCGTGAACAAGGTCACCTCCGATCTGAAGGGCATCCAGGCGGCGACCCTGCGCCTGATCAGGGGCGAGATCGCCGGCGCTGACAGCGTGAACGTGCAGAGCCTGGTGAAGGCGGCCGATTCCAGGGCCACCGTCTCCACCTCCGGCGTGGACAGCGCGAACAAGGACCGCGTGAAGCTGGGAGCGATCTCCGGGGAGACCAATACCGCCCTGGCGAAGGAGAGCCTGGCCAGCACGGCGGCGGTGATCGGCGAGAGGAAGAACTTCACAACGGTTTACTACAATGTGTTCTACCGCTCAAGCGGCAACTGGTATACCTCGATCTCCGAGGAGGATTATGAGCGAAGGATGCAGGATCCGGAATGGGCGGCGCGGTATTACTGCGTGCGCGTGGAGGATCAATACGAAAGAACGACCTACGACGCCAACCGCATCAGCGCGAACGCGCTGAATGTCATGGCGGGCACGGCGAGCGATGACACCGTGACCGGGGCCAAGGCCTACACTCAGGGTGCGAACCAGGCGGGCTTCTACACCGCGGGCAACCTGGACGGCCAGGCTTACTCACAGGAGAGCGTCAACGCCGTGTTCAGCGGCGCGCCGGCGAATGTGGCCCGAAAAGCGAACGTCACGGCCAGGGGCAACGCCCAGGCCGTTGGCGAGGGTACCATGCCCGGCTCGCTGGCGCTGGTGAACAATGGGCTTTCCACGATGAAGGCGGGCGTCGGCACCGAGGCCGCGCGGCAGACCGTGAAGGTCCTGATCGGCACGGGCGCGGTGCTGAACGCGGGCGAGATCGCCATCGACGCCAGAAACACCGGCAACGCCGTGTCCAGCGTGCAGCGGGGCACCACGGTGGCGCTGGGCAGCGTCGACAAGTCCAGCCAGCCCACCGACTCCTGGTACGACACCGGCGTGGTGCTTTCCGACGGGGTGAAGCTGATGGCGACTGCCGGTTCACCCAGAAGGGGACTTCCGGAAAATTCGGGAGATATCTCCATTTACAGCGTCGCGGTGCACAACGCCTCCTCCACGGTGAGCGGAGCGAGCATCGGCATCGCCCTGAACCTGAACAGCATGAGGGGCGAGAATACGATCCACGACGAGAACAATATCGACATCGGCAGGGACGCGAGGATCCAGACCGTGATCCCGGACGGCGTTGACGAGACGGCCAAGGGCGATATGAGGGTCTTCGTCAATACGACGACCCGCGCCAACGCCAGGACCGACATGACCGGCGGCGGCATCATCGAGAGCACCACGGTCAAGGCGTTCAACAACATTACCCGCAACGCGCGGATCAACATCGCGAAGGACGCGAGGATCCTCGCCGGGGGCAATATCCGGCTGCACCTGAACAACGGCCTGGACGACAACATCCACACCGAGGCCAGGGTGGTGACCGACGGCGCGCTGGCGCTGGGCAACGCCGAGGCGGTGACCACGCTGAACGCCAATACGGAGCTTCACGTGGCGTCGGGCACCCGGATCATCGGCGGCCGCCTTGTCCGGCTGCAGGCCATGGGCGGCAGCCGGCGCAACAATGGTGAATGCGGTATCGAGACCCAGGCGGTCGTGAAGGCCAACGGCGGCGGCATCAACCCCGTGGCCATCGCCAGGACCGTGCTGAACGTCACCAACTATGTCGATGTCAACCGCAGGGCAAACAGCGGCACGGCGCAGGACAGGGTCACCATCCGCAGCGAGACCGGCACTGTGAACCTGTGGGCGACCAACGACTACACCCACGTGCTGACCCATTCCAACGCGGACGGCAAGGCCGGCGCCGGACGGTCGCTGGCGAAGGTCGTCTACGCCCTGAACCTGCAGAACACGGTCTGGGTGGACGACGCCAACCTGGAGGCTCCCAAGAGCAAGGTGCTTCTGGAGGCGGACAACGGCGACTTCTACCGCGCCTACATCGAGGCACACCCCCTCGGCGAGCTGTACGCGGCGGGCGGCAGCGTGTCGTCGGACATCGAGTGGAGCGGCACCTGCTTCAACCAGATCCGCACCAACGACAGGAGCGCGGTGAAGACGGCCGGAAGCTTCATCCATGAGAGGATCGCCCCGAATTCAGGCATGGGCATCCACTTCGGCCAGAGCCAGAACATCGGTCGCGCCTTCATCACCACCATCAACGCCAGCGAGGTGACCGGCAGCGTTTCGTACGCCTCCCGCTGCGACTTCTGCGGCGCGGGCACGGGCAAAAAAGTGAACGCTGCCAAGCGCGCGAATACCGGCGATGCCTTTAAAAAGGCGCTTTCCCCGCTGACGGACATCCAGCGGATGCTGGAACAGCTGGGCATCAGCAAGGCCCGCTACGGCGAGGAGGACTACGCGGCTGCCAGCAGGATCTTTGTGCTGGAGCTGGCCGTGATGCTGGAAAAGGACGTGACATTGAACAACGAACAGATCGGGAAGTATCGCCTGTGGACCAACGCGGAGACCCAGCTGGACGCGTTCCTGCTGCCCAACGCCACCCGGATGTATGCCAGAGTGCGCAATAACATGATCCTGCTGCAGTACGTGGCGGAGGTCATTCGCGGCGACGTGCGCGGCAACGGAGAATCCCATGAGATCGACATCATCACCGCGCTGACCCCCTGGGCCGTCAACCACCCGGTGATCCCCGTCGGCTCCGCCGGCTCGCTGGATTTCAGCACGGGCACGCTCACGATCCCCTCCGAGGCTGACTTCGAGCTCTATCTGCACGAGGTCTCCGGCGAGTGGCTGATCGGGAAGCTGCAGGAGGGCTTTATCCGGAGGCTGTCCGGCGATCAGGACAAGATCAACGAGGCGGTGATGAACGGCACGGAGCTGCCCAACGGCGTGATCGTGGAGGGCCTGATCGAAGGCGGCGAGAAGGACGGCTGGCAGGTCTATTGGCTGGGAGAGAGTCCCGAAACGGCGCAGGATGCCGATCAGGCGCTGGTTGGCCTGCTGGTGGATCCGGACACCGACGAGGTGGACGCCTTCCGCACCAGCGTGAACATGATCGAAAGCGGCGAGGATCCCGTGGACGTGTCGCTGTACCTGTACCGCGACAGCAAGTCCGATCGGAACAGAGTGGAGAAGTACAACTGCATGTTCTTCGACACCTCTGAAGGCGAGAAGAGCCTTGTGAAGGTGATCACGGACGTGCTGATGGGCCGCGAGCTGGAGATGCCCCTGCCGCTTGAGATCGTGCTGCGCGACTACCAGATCGCCGGCGCGGACTGGCCGGTCTACAGCCTCACAGACCACTTCTTCGCCCTGTGCGACGGCGTGGACGGCAATGTGAGCATGTTCGACGGCTTCTACACGAACACCTTCGACGGCGACACCTTCGATTCCGACTACATCCGCATCGAGGGCATCGTGGACGGCGACCTGAACGTCACCGTCAAGGAGGGCCAGCCCATCTGGCCGGAATGGACCGGGGAAAACACCGCCGTGGATATTGCCGGCAACCAGTATACAAGGGTGGACGGTGTGTGGTATAATGCAGAGGAAGCACCCCTGCCTGAGGACGCTGCTGTGGCGTAATGCAAGGCCTTCCCTCCTTCCGGGAAGCCGCGGGGGAATCCATCCATACCAAAGGGAACCGCTTCGCGCGGTTCCCTTTCGGGTATTCTTGTCCGACAATGAAATAAGGGGATTTTGAATGAAAGATAAGAGTTGGATCGCCATGGCGCTATTGCTTACGCTGCTCCTGCTGGCGCTCATTGCCACGCCGGCGCTGGCGGAGGAAGCGGGCGGCGAAATGGACGAATGGACCGTGCTCTGCTACTTCTGCGGCTCTGACCTGGAGTCCAGGTACAGCTATGCCACGGGCAACCTGGAGGAGATCTGTCAGGTGAGCTTTCCGGACAATATCCTTGACGGAATGATCGAAGACGACGGCATGCCATCCTTCGAACTCACTCAGCCGGGCGGGGTCAATATCCTGATCGAAACCGGCGGCGCGAAGCAATGGCATGCCGGAGAGATCGGCATGGATATCGACACCGGCGCGCTGCAGCGCTGGAGCTATAATTTCTATCCCTATGTAGACGAAGACATTGGCGTGATCAACCACTCCAGCGGCTATGAGCTGTTGGAAACGCTGCCCCTTCAAAGCATGGCGGATCCGCAAACGCTGGCGGATTTCATCCGCTGGGGCGTCGCAACCCATCCCGCGAAGAAGTACGCCCTGGTGCTGTGGGACCACGGCGGCGGCGCGAAGACGGGCATATTCATCGACGAGCTGTTCGAAAACGACGTGATGTACCTGTACGAGCTGCGGCAGGCGATGATCGATGGCGGCGCCCGATTCGAGACGGTGGTGATCGACGCCTGCCTGATGGCCAACCTGGAGACCGCGTGGTCGATCAGGGACACCGCCCGCTGGATGGTGGCCTCGGAGGAGATCGTGCCCGGCAAGGGCACGGCCATCGGCGATTGGCTGCAGCAGCTCATCGATAACCCGACCTGCGACGGAAGGTGGCTGGGGCGCACCATCTGCGATGAGACCCTCATCATGTACGCCAACGAGGCGGACGAGCAGGCCAAGTCCATTCTGACGTGGTCGGTCATCGACCTTGACCGGATCGATGAGCTGATCGAGGTTTGCGAGCGCTTTTTTAAGACCATGAACGACGCCATTCTGCGCTATCCCTGGCTGGCGAATGTGTATGCCCGTTTCATCTATGAAGCCGAGGCGTACGGCGATGGGAAGGAGAGCATGCATGATCTGGCCGACGTGGCCTACAACCCCAGCTTTGCCTTGTGTATGGATATCGGCCTGCGCAGTCAGATGCTGGACGCGCTGTCTGAAGCGGTCGTTTACAGCGTGCGCGGTCCCGGGCGCGGCAGGGCGCGGGGGCTGTCCTTCTGCTATCCCACGAGTTTTGGCGTTGAGGAGATGAATGTCTACGCCAGCAACTTCCCGATGCCCGACTACCTGGCCTATCTGGACGCGATTTGCGATTGGGAAGCGCCCGACTGGGTGTACGAGAACATCGACCCCTTGCCGGACATCGACAGCCTCAGTGAATTCAGGATCAAGGCTGTGAAGCGGATATCGGAAAGGGGCATGCCGGGCCTGGATGTGACCTCGTCGATGGGAATGATCGACTATGTCTACTATCGCCTGTACCGGCTGGATCCTGAGACAGGCGAGGTGGTGCGCCTGGGCCGCACGGATTGCGGCTTCGAAGCGTGGCCCGGGGGTTACCGCGAGCTCTTTACGGCCACTGATCCCACGCATTGGCCCGCCGTGGACGGCGAACTGTTCTGTATGGATCTGATCCGGAAGGGATATAAGGACTATACGGACAAGCTGTACAATGTGCCGGTGCAGATGAATTCCAAGATCGGCATCCTGCGATGCGGCCGTGTCATCACCTATTTCGATGATGACGAGTCGCGCCTCAATGAGTACACGATCTATGGCCTTTGGGAGGGCTTCGATGAACACAACGAGCTGATGAACCGCAGCGTCGAGCCCATGTCTGAGCTGGTCGGGCAGAAATACCGGTTCCTGTATCCCGTGGATGGGGAGGGGTACAACGGCAGCGTCAGTTACCAGATCGGACAGCCGATGACGATGGCCCGCACGCTGGATGTACAGGAGATCCCGCTGCCGGAGGGAAAGTATTACCTGGAATACGAAGTGGACGATATGTTCATGCGGCCCTATCTGCTGGAGCGCATTGAATTTGACTGGGACGGCGAGAACATGATCTTCCCGGAGGATTTCTCCTGGGAGGGGGAGATCGTGCTGAACGACGAGACCAGATAGGACAACCTTTTGTATCACCTTTTCAAAACCCAGCACAAACGCCAAAAAAGCGAAAAGCCCGAAAACGCTTTGTTTTCAGGGCTTTTCAATGGAGCTGATGGCCGGATTCGAACCGGCGACCTCATCCTTACCAAGGTTACCGGGACCTTCGGTCCCGGTGGAATTTCACGCACAATAATACACTATTTTTGACAGCAAAACCATCTGGATGCTATTCTGTTTTCAACGGTTCACCCTCTGTTTTGAACAGCAT
>ONHI01000059.1 GCA_900317565.1 uncultured Eubacteriales bacterium | reverse complement strand
GAGCTGCTCTCCGCGGAACAGCAGGACGGGGCCGGGGACGAGGCCGCGTAAGGCGCCAACCATTTTGACGATTTGACCGTGCCCTGCGCGGCCTGCCGGGGCGGTCGACAATAGCGATTCATAGGGGAGAAATTCACATGTGCAACAAGGAAATCTACTCTCGCACCCTGGGCTTCTCCATTCGGCGCTTGCTGTACGACATCCTGGCGTTCCTTGCTCGGCGTGGGGGGCTTCATGATCGCCGAGAAGGCGTCTGACAAGGGCCTGATCGGCCTGGTGATCGGCATATCGCCGGCATCGTGGTCGTGGTCATCATGCTGCGCTACGTCTCCTACACGTTCAAGGCGGGGCAGATCGCCATGATGACCCGCGCCATCACCGAGGGCAGCCTGCCGGACGACGTGATCGGCGAGGGCAAGCGCGTCGTGAAGGGGCGCTTCGCCACCGGTCGCGCTGTTCTTCGCGGCCACGGGCGTGATCAAGGGCATCTTCCAGCCTAACTTGCTTTGTTGCAGAACACTAAACACATAATACATGGGACGGTCCTTTTGTGGAACACTTAGGGACTGTCCCTTTGTATTTAATACCCTCGCACAATACCGGAGGATATGCCTGTCAATCGGCTGATTTGGCGGATTGACAACCCCGCGGCACGCAATGCCGGGATAAACCGGTCCGGTCACTCAGATACAATGCGTTTGCCGGTTTCACATCTGCCTTTCGCGCCATTGCTGTCACCCTCGGGATTGCAGCATGCTGTGCCCATCATGCCGACACAAAAGGACCGTTCTCGTCCCCGTATGTCCGCCCAAAATGAACCGTTTACCCCTGAAACAATACCGAATACCGAAATTCCCTGACAAAAGCGATCTCCTGCTATATAATGTCAACTGTAGGAGGTGATCAGCCAGATGATCTTCAAGCTGCAGCTGGATCGAAATCATGAAGAGGAAATCATAGCTACCGTTCACCAACGGACGCCGTTGATCGATGAGATAGAACGTCTTGTGACGCAGGACAGTCTGACAGACAGGATTCCCGGTTATCAGGAAGAAGAAATCGTCATACTCGATTTGAAGGAAATTGACTGTTTCTGCGTTGAGGACGAACGGACATATGCCCACTGTCAGGACGGCAGGCAGTACCTGATCCGGAAAAGACTGTACGAATTGGAGAAAGCCTTGCCGGGCTATTATGAGCGGATCAGCAAATCAGCGATTGCCAACTGGCCCAACATCTGTCGATTCCGTGTACAGCTTTCGGGCGCTGTTGATGCGGTATTCAAAAGCGGGTATACCGAGTGTATATCAAGAAGGTGCTTTGCAGAGTTGAAGAGGAGGTACGGATTATGAAAAAGCACGTGAAGGCTTTCTGCAAGCGCGGCCTGACCGCTGCGTGGGGTGGCCCTGTGATCATGGCGATTGTGTGGCTGTGCCTGAAAGCATCCGGCGTTGTGGAAACGCTGACGGTTGACCAGGTTGTACTTGGAATCATGTCAACGACGTTCATGGCGTTCATTGCTGCCGGTGTTTCAATCGTCTACCAGATCGAAACACTGCCCAGGTCAATTGCGGCGCTCATCCAAATGGCGGTGCTCTATATCGACTACATGGGGATCTATCTGCTGAATGGATGGCTCCCTGCAAAGAGAATCGGCATATTTACACTGATTTTTATTGCGAGCTTTGCTGTAATCTGGCTGATCATCTATTTGACCATTCGGACGAAGGTCAAGCGGATCAATCGAATCATGCAGGAATCCTGATCAGAGCTTACCGATCCCTTCCATGGTCAAATATACCAGACAGGGATGAAGGCGCCAATAGGACCATCCCCATGACAATTAAGACAAGATCAGGAGATAAAATACCGCGGGGCTGTCATTTCTGACAGCCCCGCCTGGTTTATCATGGTCAAGTGCGGTCGCTTACGCCGCGTCGGAGAGTTCCTGTCCCTCATAGGGAAGCCCGATCTTCCGGACGCCCTCGCCGTAGATATCCTTCCAGTCGTTTGCCATCGATACGGCCGTCCAGCCCTGAGCCTCCGCCTTCTCATAGAACGCGGCCGCCTTTTCGTCGCTGCCGTACTCCCGCTCGGTGTCGTCGCAGACGATGAAGAAGCCCATGCCTTCGTGGTCGGGGTTGCCCTCGGCGTAATTGAGCATCGAGTAGTCACCGGAGCTGTTGCCGAAGGCGAGCACCGGCCGCTTGCCGATCTCGCGGGCGATGGCCGCTGACTTGCCGAACTTGCCGCATTCCACGTCGTCCAGCGGTGCGCCGAGGACGATGGCCTCATCCTTGCTCATGTCGTACTCGTCGGCGTCCTCATCGCCCTGACCATAGGCGACATAGGGGACGTCCGTGGCCACGACATGATCGAACGGTATGTCGAAGCGCTCCACGAGCGCGCGCACGACCTCGCGTTCGCAGGCGGAGACCATCCACACGTCGAAATCGTTGGCCTTCAGGAAGCGGATCACCTCGATCATGGGCTTGTAGAACGACTCGGCGTAGGTCATGCCCTCAAAGCCCACAGCGTCCGTCTTCTCCGCGAAGTCCAACACGTAGGCGCGGAATTCGGCGGGCGTCATGCCGGCGAAGGCTGTGGAGACCAGATCGTCCTTGTTGACGCCCTCGGGCTTGAAGGTCTCGCCGTTGGTATAGGCGTGGTCGCGGACCTGCTCCATGGCGTCGCGCTCTTCCTCGGTGGCGTTGAACGTGGGATCGTCGAGCACGCGATACATCGTCAGGCACCAGTCCACATAGACGGGCGCCTTCTCGCAGAGTATGGTGCCATCCATGTCGAAGGTTGCGATGCGGTCCGCGGGATCGAGATAGTCGGGGCTCGCTTCGTCCGCGCAGGCCGTCACAAAGTCCACCAGCGCGTGGAGCGATTCGCTGTCCGGGTTCCAGGAGGGAAAGTCCGCCGCGTAGTCGACCGCCGCGCCTTCGGGCGCTTCGGCCCCGGACGCCTCATTCAGCGCGCCGAAGGTCGCTTCGCCCACGATGCCGGTCGCGTCAAACCCCTTGTCCTTCTGGAAGGCCGCCACAGCCGCCTCCGTCTTGGGGCCATATATGCCGTCCGCCACGTCGTCCAGATAGCCCAAGGAGATCAGCTTCTCCTGGATATCCTTAACGGCGTCGCCCTTCTGCCACTTCTGAATGTTCTCCATCGCGCAGCAGTTGACGGACATGAAAACCGCCATCACGATACAGAGCGTCGCAATCACCATTTTTTTCATATGACACACCTCCATTTTCCATTATACTAATGCTTGATATGAACGTTTGTCAAGAGCAAGATGGCGCAATCGGTGCCATCGGCATTTGCATAAAGAAGCGCGAGCCTGTCATATCTGACAAGCTCGCTTGTTGAATATGATGTCGGCGGTGAAAGACGGCGGTGGGATGGCGGCGCTGCGCGCCGCGGCTGCGCCGAACCCATTCGCTCGCAGGTTCGCGAATCGGGTTCGATCATCCCACCGCTTCCGCCCAAAACGCCAACCGGCCATATAAGGAAGGAATCGATGTTTACGGCGGTGGGATGGCGGCGCTGCGCGCCGCGGCTGCGCCGCCCCCATTCGCTCACAGGCTCACGAATCGGGTTCGATCATCCCAACGCCGCAGCCAAAAAGATTGACCCCCATTTCAGGGGGTCAACTTTTTGGCGGAGGCGGTGGGATTCGAACCCACGGACGGTTGCCCGTCACCTGATTTCGAGTCAGGGCCGTTATGACCACTTCGATACACCTCCACGGCAGGGTCTATTATACCCCAGATGGGTCGAAAATGTCAAGGCGGCGGGGTGGGGGAGTGGGAATGTTTCGGAAAAATAACAGCAGCAGCGCCGACAAAACCCCGTCAGCGCGTTATAATAGGCTTACACGAGAGCATAGGCGAGGTGAGGACCATGAACCGCATAGACGAGCATCCGCTGGTGAACTATCACACCCACACCTGGCGGTGCCAGCACGCCGAGGGCGCGGAGGAGGACTACGTCCGCGCGGCCATCGACGCGGGCTTTGTGGTGCTGGGCTTTTCCGACCACACGCCCTGGCCCTATGACAGCGATTTCGTCAGCGGCATGCGCATGCGGCTGGACCAGCTGGAGGATTATCTGGACACCGTGCGTGGCCTGCGGGAGAAGTACGCCGGGCAGATCCTGATCCCGGTGGGGCTGGAGTGCGAGGCCTTCCCCAAGTACATGGGCTGGCTGGCGGACCTGAAGGCCCGATCCCTGGACTACCTGATCCTGGGCAACCACTATGACCTGCGGGACGACGCCGACCACGATCGCTTCGACGACGCCGGGGGCTTCTACTTCGGCCGCTGCACCCAACCGGCGCACGTGCGGCGCTATGCCGAGCGCACCATCGCCGGGATGCGCACCGGGCTTTTCGACTATGTGGCCCATCCGGACCTGTTCTGCCACGTCTACCGGCGCTTTGACGCCGATTGCGCCGCCGCCGCCCGGGACATCTGCCAGGCCGCCGTGGCGCTGGACATCCCGCTGGAATACAACCTGCTGGGCATACAGTATCACGCCCGCTTCGAGGAGCGCAACGTGCTGGGCTATCCCTGCCCCCGCTTCTGGGAGATCGCGGCGGAGTGCGGCTGCCGGGCCATCGTGGGCTTCGACGCCCACCAGCCGGAGCACCTGCGGCGCAGGGATCTGTTCGAGAACGGGCTGAACTTCCTGTGGGGGCTGGGCATCGATACGCTGTACCGCCTGCCGGGCGAGGGACTCTACTGACACAAGGGAGGCCGTTATGCAAAAGACCATCGATCTGACCAACAAGCGCGCGCTGATCACCGGCGCGGGCAGCGGCATCGGCCGGGCCATCGCGCTGCGGCTGGCCGAGGAGGGCATGAAGCTGGCGCTGGTGGGCCGCAGCGCCGAGAAGCTGATGCGCACGGCGGCGCTGACGGGCCGCCCGCTGGACATGCTGGTGCTGCCCACGGACATCACCACCAAGCGCGGCATGGACGACATCATGCACATCATGGAGGGCCACTTCAAGGGCCTGGACGTGCTGGTGAACAACGCGGGCATGGCGCTGAACTGCCCCTTCGAGCAGATTTCCGAGGCCGATTTCGACGCCATCATGGCGCTGAACGTGAAGGCGCCCTTCCGGCTGTGCCAGCGGGCGCTGCCGCTGCTGCGCACCTCCGAATGCCCCACGATCATCAACATCGGCTCGGTGGTGGCCCACGACGGCTATGTGAACCAGGCCGCCTACGCCGCATCCAAGCACGCGCTGCTGGGGCTGACCAAGTCGCTGGCGAAGGAGGTCTATCCCGAGGGCATACGGGTGCACATGATCTCCCCCGGCGGGGTGTACACCGACATGATCGCCGTCGCCCGGCCCGACCTGTCCCCCGAGGGCATGATACAGCCCGAGGAGGTGGCGGAGCTGGCCGCCTATCTCGTCAGCCATCGCGGCGGCGCGGTGATCGACGAGATCCGCCTGCACCGGCAGGCGAAGGAGCCCTTCTGACGCGAAAACGACGCCTTGCAGGCGTCGTTTTTCGCGCTATTCAAAGTATTTTTTCGCCGCGTCCAGCACCGCGTTGACCGCGGTCTTGTCGATGGGCCTGAAATCCCACACCACGTTGGCGTCGCCCCGGCGGCGCTCGGTCCTGAGCAGCGGGTTCTTCTTCAGGGACGCGCAGTCCAGCCAGCAGCTGCGCCCGCACACGAAGGGCATGTGGGCCTCGCCGCCGTCCCGGCGGGCGATGACATAGTCCGCGCCGATCTCGGCCTTCTTGCCGAATCCGAATATGCCGCCCATGCCCTCGGAGGCCACGCGCACCTCCTCCACCCGGTAATCCAGCCGGTCATGGCGCTCCACCGCGAAATCCTCGTCGGTGCCGAAGCCGGGGGCGACGATCAGCCAGTATTCCCCGTTGAAGCGGCTCAGCGCCGTGAAGCCGCCGTTGTCGGTCTGGGCGAAGAGCATCCTCTCCGGCGCGAAGCCCTGGGCCGACAGCGCCCGGGCGAAGGCCACGCGCTTGTCCTCCAACTGCTTCAGCTTTGCCTTGCGCGCCTGCTCCTCGGCGCTGTCAAAAAGTCCCATATCCATGCCCTCCCATCGGGTTTGTCTCAGCTTTTATTTACTATAGCATATCCCCCCGCGGCCTGTCAAACCGGCGGGCAATTTATTTCGCATTTGTTGCAAACATATTGCAAACATAATTCAGACCTATTTTTTTTGAATTTCATTTTTGCAGGAATAGGGCCCCATGCGTCGAATTTTCATAGGCGATGGGCTATAGCTATGCCCGTGTGAAACCATGAATACAAGGCGCGCCGGAAAGCGCGGCGCGCCCGGGACCTCGAGGAGAGAGCGATGAAAGGATACAATAAACGCGCGAAGAAACTGGTGGCCGCGGCGCTGGCGCTGCTGCTGCTCCTGACGGGCGTCGCCCCGGCGCTGGCGGAGACCTTCTCGGCCATCGTCACCGCCGATTCCATGGCGGTCTACGGCGAGGCCGCCATGAGCCGCAAGCTGGGCACGCTGGACAAAAACGCCGTGGTGCGCGTCAGCGGCTATTCCACCACCATCGCGAAAATATCCTATGAAGGCCGGATCGGCTATGCGAAGATCTCCGACATGAAGCGCGTGGACGACGTGGCGAAGAAGGCGGTGCTGAACGCCGCCGCGCCCGTCTACCAGAACCCCGACGAGGAGAGCGCGAAGGTGTCGGTGCCCTCGGGCACGCAGGTGTATCTGCTGGCCCAGTCCGGCGATTGGGCGCAGGTGGAGAAGAACGGCGTGGTGGGCTACATCAAGGCCGCGAACCTCACCGAGACCGACGACGAATGGAACGTGCCCGAGGCCTCCGCCGTCCCCACCGACGCCGCCGTGGCGCAGCAGAACGGCATCACCGTGCGGGATTACGACGCCGTCACCGTGGATTCCGTGAAGGTCTATAAGTCCGCCAGCGCAAAGGCCAAGGTGCTGGGCACGCTGAAGAGCGGCGTGCAGGTGCTGGTGAAGGCCATCAGCCAGGACGGCTGGGCCTACATCGAGCTGAACGGCAAGCACGGCTATTGCAAGCTGTCCGGTCTGCGGGAGGGCACCGCCGAGGACAGCCAGTTCCCGGAGACGCCCGCCGTCACGCTGCCCGCGGGCACCCAGCCCGGCACCGTCACCGCCAAGACCCTGGCCGTCTACGTGACCGCCAGCACCGGCAGCGAAAAGCTGGGCACCCTGAAGAAGGGCCAGACCGTGAACGTCATCAAGACCCAGGACGGCTGGGCCTACATAGAATTGAACGGTAATTATGGCTTCTGCGCCGCGAAGGGCCTGGGCGTCTCGGACGCCGCCGACGGCGTGCCCTCCGGCTTCAAGAAGATCGACCTGACGGCCACCGTCGTCACCCCGGACGCCCGGGTCTACGCCTCCACCAGCACCAGCGCCGAGAACGTGGGGCTGCAGCTGGGCAGCGACGTTCAGGTGGTGGCCTACAACAGCACCTGGGCCTGCGTGAAGCAGGGCGACAGCTATGGCTTCATGTCCATCAAGGCGCTGAGCAAGGCCGAGTATGAGCCCATCAGCGGCGACGGCGAGGCGCTGCAGACGCTGCTCAAGGCGCTGCTCAGCGGCGGCTATTACGACGCCGTGCCCACCACCAGCTACAACGCCGCGGCCATCGCCGCCATCAAGCGCTTCCAGAACGCCTGCGGCATGGTGGAGACCGGCATCGCGGACCAGTCCATGCTGCGCATCGTCTACAGCGGCTATGCGCCTGTCAGCGGCCTGCTCTACAAGGACCTGGCCAGCGGCGACAGCGGCGATTCCGTCAGCCGCGTGCAGGCCCGCCTGTACGCCCTGGGCTACCTGACCCGCACCGCCAGCCTGGACGGCAGCTTCGGCACGACCACCGTGTCCGCGGTGAAGCTGTTCCAGCAGGCCAGCGGCATCGAGGCCACCGGCAAGGCCGACACCGCCACGCTGAAGGCGCTGTACAGCACCGAGGCGAAGTCGCTGCCCGCCGGCACGAAGGCCGCCGACGCCGTCACCACGACCACCAGCTCCTCCAGCAGCACCTATCTGGACAGCGTGCCCAGCGGGCTGGCCTCCATCACCAGTAGCTACAACGCGGGCATGTCCAACGCCGAAAAGCTGGAGTACGCCATCTACCTGGCCCAGAGCAAGCTGGGCAAGCCCTACGTCTACGGCGCGACGGGCCCGGACAAGTTCGACTGCTCCGGCCTGACCACCTGGATCTTCAAGGCGGTGGGCGTGTCGCTGAAGCGCTCCGCCTACGCCCAGGGCTATGATGAGAGCTACACCAAGATCGAAGGCGCGGCCAACCTGCGCCGCGGCGACGTGGTGTTCTTCAACACCATCTCCGACAGCGACCTGTCCGACCACGCCGGCGTCTACATCGGCGACGGCTACTTCATCCACGCCTCCTCCGGCGCCCACAAGGTGGTCGTCAGCAACCTGACCACCGGCTTCTACGGCAGGGTTTTCAGCTGGGGACGGAGGATACTGGGTTAATGAGGAAGTAGGGATTAGGGACTAGGGATTAGGGATTAGGGATTAGGGAAACCAGGGATTAGGGACCTGTTGCAGGGACGGCAAGCCTTCCCCTTTGGGGAAGGTGGCAGCCCGAAGGGCTGACGGATGAGGTCGGCTTGAACCTGCCACCTGCATTGGACGAACGACGGCCCTCGCGCACGCGCGAGGGCCGTCGTCGATGCTGTGAAGCTCAGTCGCTGGCATCCACGTCCAGCGAGACCTGCACGCGATACCCGGGATACTTCCCCTCGATCTCCGCCACGATGGCGCGGTATTCGCCGGCGCGGTCCGGCGCGGCGAAGTCCAGCACCACGTCGAAGCGGATCTCCTTCGCGGCCTCGTCCAGATAGAACCCGTGCATTTGCAGCACGTGGTCGTGGGCCATCACGGTGCGGCGCACGTCCTGCTGGAGCCTGGCCGCGTCGTCGTCCCTGGTGTTCATGGAATACACGCTGATGCCGGTGAGGATCACGCCGTGGTCGCACATAACCTTCTGGGTGATGTCCCGCTGCAGCTGGTCCAGCCGGTCCACGGTCATGGTGTCGGGCACCTCGATGTGCACCGAGCCCACCAGCGTGTCCGGGCCGTAGCTGTGCAGCACCAGGTCGTAGGCCCCCTGGACCTCGGGGAACTGGCAGATGGTGGCCTTGATGCCCTTGGTCAGGTCGGATTCCGCGCGCTCGCCCAGTATGTCGGACAGGCTGTCGGACAGCATCTCCAGGCCGGATTTGATGATGACCAGCGAGATCACCGCACCCAGCCAGGCCTCCAGGCTCACGTGCCACAGCAGATAGATGGCCGCCGCGGCCAGCGTGGAGGCGGAGATCACCGAATCCAGTACGGCGTCCTTGCCGGAGGCGATCAGCGAATCGGAGTTGACCTTTTCGCCCACGCCCTTCACGTAGCGCCCCAGGATGATCTTCACCAGCACCGCCACGGCGATGATGATCAGCGCCACGGGGGAGTAGTCCGGCAGCTCGGGGTGGATGATCTTCTTGACCGATTCCACCAGCGAGGTCACGCCGGCGTACAGCACGATCACCGAGATCAGCACCGCGCTGATGTATTCGATGCGCCCATAGCCGTAGGGGTGCTTCTTGTCCGGCTTCTTGCCCGCCAGCTTGGTGCCGATGATGGTGATGACCGAGCTGAGCGCGTCGCTGAGGTTGTTCACGGCGTCCAGGATCACCGCGATGGAGCCGGATATCAGGCCCACCGCCGCCTTGAAGCCCGCCAGGAACACGTTCGCCAGTATGCCGATGATGCTGGTGCGCACGATGATCTGGTCCCGCTGCATAAAAAGACCTCCCATTGAAGTCGTCTGTTGTCAAACATTCTATCACAATGGGAGGCAGTTTAGCAACCTTTTTTTCGGGTTCTTCACGGACTTCTGGGGAATCGCCGGTCACTCCCTCAGTCACGCTTCGCGTGCCAGCTCCCTCTGGGAGGGAGCCATTTGGCGTCGAAGTAGGCCCTTAGCCTCCCTCTGAGAGGGAGCCCTTTGGCGTCGAAGATGGGCCCTAAGCCTCCCTCCGAGAGGGAGGTGGCAGCCCGAAGGGCTGACGGAGGGAGTTGCCCCTACTCCCAGGCTTCCGTGATAAGTCTTAATCCGCTGCGTCCGCGAAGGCCGTGGCGAAGCCCGCGTCGATCACGGCGGCGGGGTCCGTCGGGGCCAGCTCCGCCGTCGCGCCGTTCTCCAGCGCGTTGAACTCGGCGTCGGTCAGCACGCAGCAGTATATGCCCTCCTCGCCGTCGGCATAGCCCGTCATGCGGATGCCGCAGTCTACGCCGTCGATGCGCAGCGACGCGCCGGCCAGGCACGACTGAAGCGCGGGCTGCTGGTGCAGCACGCATATGCAGGCGCCCATGTCGTCGTAGACCGCCAGCTGCGGCGCGCCGTCCTGCGTGGCGTCGCGCTTCAGCATCACCTCGTTCTTGGAGCGCTCCGGCTTCAGGGTGAAGGCCTCGTCCGCCCACAGCCCGCCGCCGAACGCCGTCAGCGCGTCGCCTTTCCGGGTCAGCGTGTACACGGTGAAGCGCAGCGCCACGTCCAGCTTTTTCTGCTTCTCCAGAGCTTTTCGGATGTCCGCACCGGGGCGGTAGGTGAGGTACCACGCGCCGCCGATGTGCCGCCGGTTCATCATGAACCCGCCCGCGTCCGGGAAGATGTCGGGCACCCGGGCAACGGGCAGGCCACCGTCCGCCTGCGCCAGCGCCGCGCGGTAGTCCGCGCCGTGCAGCAGCTCCGCCAGCGCCTCCGCGGCGGCACTCCCCTCGAATTCCCGGGTATCCCAGTCGGGGTTGTCGCCCGTCTCACTCGCGGGCCGGCTCGCCATCCAGGCATCCGGCACCCGGACCACCAGCGTGCCGCCCCGGACGGCGGCGTCCACGCCGCTGTATTTCCGGGAATCGTCCGCACACACCGGGCAGAGATACTTGTCCTGCGCGATGGCCGTCTCCTGGTCGATGGGGGAGACCATCCCCGCCAGGGCGCAGTCCTTCGCGCTGTGATAGTAGTAGTCGAAAAATCCCGCCCAGTATGCGTCGGCCTCCTCCGCCGGCGCGGCGGCGCACAGCGCGACGGCTGCCGCGAGCATCAGTATTGCCAGGCACTTGAGCCTCATGCCCCTCGCTCCCTTCGGCGACAGAATATCTCCCCATTAATATAGGACGCGCCCGGGCGTCCCGTTGGGATGACTATCTGAAATTTAACATCAATGGCGGCGTTTGTCAATGGCTTGCGGCGCGTCCGACGGGTTGCACCGCCAGGTTTCATGCGCACGGATAAAAAATAACTTGCATTTCGGCCCACCCTGTGCTATAATCATCCAGTCTGTGGGTGATGATGACTGGGTCCCGTGCGGCGTCATGCTGTGAATCTTGTCAGGGCCGGAAGGCAGCAGCAATAAGCGGATGTTGGCGCGCGCCGCGGGAGCTGCCTGGTTTGAACCCGCAGACTTTTTGATTAATGAAGCGACCGTCGGACATCCGACGGTCGCTTCATTAATGCCTCACAGCCGCAATGCGTTGTTTTGGCTCAGCAGATACAGGCAATACTGGTTCATGCTGATGCCCTCTTTTTTGGATTGCAGGGCCAGCTGTCGGTGCAGGGATTTGGGGATTCGCAGCTTGAACTGGCCGGAGTATTCCTCCTCTCCGATGGGCTCGGGGATGGGGTAGCCGTCCTCCATCGCCGCCGTCAGCCATTCCCGCTTGGCGTCCATGGCGTTTGCGACGGCCTCCTCGATGGTATTGCCCGCGGACAGGCATCCTTTCAAATCGGGATAGGCGGCGACGTATCCGCCCTCGTCGGGGTCGGGGACGATTTCCAGCCGATAGGGCAGGGCCATGTATTCATCGATCGTTTTCATTGCTATCGACCTCGCTTTCCACAACCTGCCTCACCATTTCGACATAGACCCGTTTGATGGGCTCGTGCTTTGGAATCGTTATCGGCGCACAACCGGCTTTCCTGAATGTATGGTGACTGCTGCCGCCACGTGGCTGGTTCATAGTATATCCGTATGCCTCCAGCACCTTTCGCAGTTCGTCGAATCGCAGATCATTGGAGAGATTTCCGATCCTGTTGAGTAGCTTATCCCAAGCAGACATGGGAATTCACCTCACCTGTATTATAGCATGGTGTCATATATGGTGTCAAGTATGTACTTTACCCCACATTCTCCCTCGTCAGGTCCTTCACCCACTTGTACTTCCGGAAGTGGTACATCACCCAGGGGATCTTGCCTACCTCGTCCAGGCAGGTGCAGGCGTAGACGGCCAGCACGGGCCAATGGAATACGAACGCGCCCAGGGCGGCCAGGGGCACGGCGATGCCCCACATGCACACGGCCAGGCTGTACACGTCGAACAGCGTGTCGCCGCCGGCGGCGAAGACGCCGTTGATGACCACGGTGTTGACGCTGCGGCCGATCATGTACACCGCCATGATGATCATCATGCCCACCAGATAGCGCTTGGCCTCGTCTGTCATGATCATGAACTTCACCACCGCCGGCGTCACGGCCAGCACGATGGCGGTGGACAGGAAACCCACCAGGAAGGACAGCTTGGCCAGGCGTATGCCGTACAGCTTGCCCCGCTCCAACTGGCCCGCGCCCAGCTCGTTGCCCACGATGATGCCCCCGGCGGCGGAGATGCCCATGTTCAGGCAGCACACCAGGTCGCGCACCACGGCGGCGATGGAGTTGGCCGCGGCGGCATCGCCGCCCATGTGGCCGATGATGGCGGTGTAGCTGGTGAAGCCCACGCCCCAGAACAGACCGCCGCCCAGCAGCGGCAGGCAGACCTTGCGGAAGTCAGCCGCCAGCAGCCGGTCGCGGTGCATGATCCGCGCCCAGTTCGGCTTGATGAAGTCCGGGCGGTGGGAGAGTACCAGGCACAGCACGAGCTCGATGGCCCGGGCCAGCAGCGTGGCGATGGCCGCGCCCTTCGCGCCCATGGCGGGTACGCCCAGCAGGCCGAATATGAACACCGCGTTCAGCGCGATGTTGATCAGCACCGCGCCGGAGCTGACCCAGGCGCTGGGGGTGGCGTGGTCGGTGACCTTCATGATCGTCAGGTAGCACTCGCATATGCCGGTCATCAGGTAGGACCAGCCCGCGATGCGCAGGTAGCCCGCGCCGATGTCGATCAGCGCCGGATCGTGGGTGAAGGCCAGCATCAGATAGCGCGGGGCCAGCAGGCAGCCCAGGCAGAAGGCCAGCGACACCAGCCCGCTGAAGCGCAGCATCATCAGGAACACGTCGTTGATGGTGCGCCGGTCGCCCTTGCCCCAGTATTGCGCGCCAAGGATCGAGCCCGCGCTGGTGACGGCCACCACGATCATGTTCTGCACAAACTGTATCTGGGTCGCCAGCGACACCGCCGCCATGGAATCCTGGGCCACCCGGCCCAGCATCACCGCGTCTCCCGCCGCCACCGCCGCCAGCATCAGGCTCTGCAGCGCGATGGGCAGCGTCAGCCGCTTCAGCTTTGCGTAAAATGCCCGGTCCGAAAACAGTCGATCCTTCATTCGTTCCACCCCGTATTCTCGCGTAGTGATGCCATTATATCAGATGGGAGAGGGATTAGGCAAGGGGGGATGAGGCATCAGGCAACAGGCATTAGTCGGATGGCGGGGGAACGGATTGCCACGTCGCTTCGCTACTCGCAATGACATTCAACGCATACATCGATCATTGTCATTGCGGGGCAGGCGCCGCATCGGCGTCCCTACGCGGTGATAAAACGACATCTGATTCTATTCCTGGCGTGTCATTGCGAGGAGGCCGCAGGCCGACGTGGCAATCCGTTCCCCAAACGCCCTCCCGCATTTGTCCGCGCCTTGACACGCCCAGGGCACGGCGGCGTCATGATTGTGTGATAGTATATCATCGGACAAACAGGGAGGAAGAGCGAATGAAGACGAAGCGTTTGATCTGCGCGCTGCTGCTGGCGGCGCTCATGCTGTCGCTGGGCGTGAATGCGTCGGCGGCGAAGAAGGCGAGCATCAAATTCCCGGCGAAGATGGGCCTGGTGCTGGAGGGCAAATCGGTGACGCTGAAGCCGAAGCTCAGCGGCGTGAAGGCGTCCCAGCTCAGCTGGTCCAGCTCCGACGAGGCCGTGATGACCGTCTCCGGGGGCAAGCTGTCCGCGCTGAAGCCGGGCAAGGCGGTGCTGACCGCCACCGGCGGCGGTGCCAGCGCCAAGTGCGGCGTGGTGGTGCTGCCCGCGAATATCACCCTGGCGGTGGGGGAGAAGCTGACCCTGCCCCGGGGCGGCAAGGAAACCTATAAGATGAAGAATACCAAGCTGGCCTCCGTCAGCAAGAAGGGCGTCGTCAAGGCCAAGAAGCCGGGCAAGACCAAGCTGACGGTGAAGTACGGCAAGCAGTCCGTGAAGATCCCCGTGGTGGTGACGGTGGGGACCGCTCTCACCCAGAGCGTCGCCGCGTCGCTGGACTGCGCCGCCACGGCCCAGCAGATCGTGCTGGTGGATTACACCGGCGGCAGTGCCGCCCGGCTCAGCGTCCACGAGAAGAAGGACGGCGTCTGGACCGAGCTGTTCTCCTGCGCGGCCTACGTGGGCAAGAACGGCATCGGCAAGACGGTGGAGGGGGACAAGAAGACCCCCGAGGGCACCTACAACCTGACCACGCCCTTCGGCATCAAGGACGACCCCGGCGCGGCCATGCCCTACACCAAGGTGACGAAATACCATTACTGGTGCGGGGATTCCTCCAGCCCGTACTACAACCAGCTGGTGGACGAGCGCATCGCCGACCGCGCGCACACGGGCAGCGACGAATACCTGATCAACTACAAGGGCGTCTACAACTACTGCCTGTTCATCGACTACAACGCCTCCGGCGAGGCCCACAAGGGCAGCTGCATCTTCCTGCACTGCACGGGCTCGAACAAGTACACCGCCGGCTGCGTGGCCGTGTCCGAGGCCAATATGAAGAAGATACTCTGCTGGGCCCGGGCCGGGGCAAAGATCGTCATCCGAGGCAAATAGGGGCTTGAACTATCCCGGATTATCCGATACAATGTAAGGGACAATACATGTCATCTGGAGGGAGGAGAGCCACATGCCCAATGTGAAGATACTGAATTGCCCCAGCCTGCCCAACATCCCCTGGCAGCCCCGCCCCGCGGAGGACCGCCACGATTCCCCGGTGTGGCGCTACAGCGAAAACCCGATCATCGGCCGCAACCCGGTGCCCGGCGTCGCCCGCATCTTCAACTCCGCCGCCGTGCCCTACGAGGACGGCTTCATCGCGCTGTTCCGCGGCGAGCGCCTGAACGGCATACCGATGATCTTCCTGGGCCGCAGCCGGGACGGCATCCACTGGGACATCGACCCGGAGCTGGTGCCCTTCACCGACGAGCAGGGCGAGCCGCTGATGCCCCGATATGCCTATGACCCGCGGCTGGTGAAGGTGGAGGACGCCTGGTACGCCATGTGGTGCCAGGACAACTACGGCGCGTCCATCGGCATGGCCAGGACCACCGACTTCAAGACGTTTACCCGGCTGGAGAACCCCTTTATACCCTTCAACCGCAACGCGGTGCTGTTCCCCCGGCGGGTGAACGGGCGCTACCAGCTGCTCTCCCGGCCCTCCGACAGCGGCCACACCCCCTTCGGCGACATCTGGCTCAGCCAGAGCCCGGACATGAAGTTCTGGGGCATGCACCGCCACGTGATGTCCCCCGGCGGCAAGTGGTGGGAGTCGGTGAAGGTCGGCAGCGGCGCGGCCCCCATCGAGACCAGCGAGGGCTGGCTGCTGTTCTACCATGGCGCCTCCAGCACGTGCAGCGGCTTCGTGTATTCCTTCGGCGCGGCGATCCTGGACATCGACGAGCCCAGTCGCGTGAAGTACCGCTGCGAGAACTTCCTGCTCACGCCGGAGGAGCCCTACGAGGAGCGGGGCTTCGTGCCCAGCGTGTGCTTCCCCTGCGCCACGCTCCAGGACCCGGATACCGGCCGCATCGCCATCTACTACGGCGCGGCAGACACCTACCTGGCCATGGCCTTCACCGAGATCGACCCGCTGGTGGACTACATCAAGGCCCACAGCGACGTCAGCGCCGACGACGCCGAACTTGCCGGCGTCCGCCTCTACGACTCGCGGACGCGCCAGCCCGTCACGCCCGCGCAGCACCGCGCCAAGGCCCTCGACAAGGTCGCCTGGGACCGCAACTACGGCCTCGTCTTCACCCAGGGCGGAGTCTCCGCCGTCCCGCTCGTCCCCCTCCATCAGGCGCAGTTGCTCGGCAAGGAACTCGGCTGCGTCTTCGCCGAGGACGAACTGCCGCCCGACTGGACGGCGAACCTCGACCCGGCCGCCGAGACGGCCGTCGGCGCCGACCCAGCCACTACGGAGAAGGAGAAGAGCAACCCCTTCGGCGTCGCCGTCACGCAGCTCGTCGACGGCATGTACGTCGCTCGGCTTCTCTTCCGCTTCCGCTCGGGCGATCCCGCCAAGTGCAAGGCCATCCTCAGGGATATTGTCGAGGCGTGCCGGCCCCGCTGCCTCGCCATCGACGCCACCAGCGAGCGGTTCTGGGCCGCCGAGGTAAAGGACGAACTCGGCGCGCA
>ONHI01000128.1 GCA_900317565.1 uncultured Eubacteriales bacterium | reverse complement strand
CTCGAAGGAGTACTGCGCCCAGCAGTCGAACTTCTTGAAATAGTGCCAGCGGTTCACCGGGAAGCCGTCCAGGAACACGCCCCGGGGCGTGGTGTTGTGCAGGCCGGTGGAGCAGGTGAAGGAGCGCACGGCCTCATAGCTGCCATCGTCCTTCAGCTGGTATATCGTCACCCACTGCGCGTCGATGTCCACATCCACGCGGTAGGGATAGGGCTTCGCCACGGCGGCCTCGGAGAACAGCGCGGTCAGCGTCTGCGCGTCCGCCTCGCCGGTCTGATCCAGGCCGTTCGCCTCCTGGAACGCCCTCAGCGCCTCGCGGGTGCTCTCGCCCTGCTTGCCGTCGATCCCGGATTTGTCCAGGTAGTACAGGGCGTACAGCCTGCGCTGTATGCGGGAGGCGTCGGAGCTGTCCGGCGCGGGCAGGCCCGCCATGATCGCGGAGACGGCCTCCACGCTGAGCCTGGTCCTGTCGGAGACGACCGCGGGTTCGTAGGCCTGGAACCGCTCCACGGCGGTCTCCAGCGTCTCGTCATAGTCCCCGTCCGGCATCTCCGCCGTCAGGCCGTCCCGCAGCAGCGCCTGCTCCACATAGCGCACGACCTTGCCCCTGTCGCCGGAGGCGACGGCGTGCAGCGCGCAGCGCTGGGCCTCGGGCGCAGAGGGCGCGAACAGCGCGTCGATGGTGGCCTTGTCGGCGATGCCGTCGGCGGGGAGGCCCGCCGCCTCCTGGAACAGCGCCAGCGCCTCTGCGGCGTAGGCGTCGAACTCCGTGTCCGCCTTGGCGTCCATGTAGCCCAGCCGGACCAGCCGCCGCTCCACGCGCTGCGCCTCGCTGTCGGTGTCGCCCACGGCGACGTCGCGCAGGTAGGAGGAATAATCCTCGCTCTCGATGTAGAACAGCGTCAGCGGCGAGGCCGTGCCGTTGGCGGTGAGGGTATGGCCCTGGGCCACCAGGTGCTTCTGACAGGCCAGCACCGCGTTGGCCGTGCTCTGGCCGTAATCGCCGTCGGCGGTGCCGTTGTAAAAGCCCAGCCGGATCAGCGCCTGCTGCATCTCCTTCACCGCCGAGCCCTTCTGCCCGGCGTACAGTCCGGTGGGCAGCGCCACGGCCCCGTCCGCGAACAGCGCGGCCAGGGTGTCCCTGTCGGCGATGCCGTTCTCGGTCAGGCCGTTCAGCTGCTGGAAGGCGGTCAGCGCGGTGGTGGAGCGGGGGCCCCATATGCCGTCCGCCTTGCCCACCAGATAGCCCAGGTCGATCAGCCGCTGCTGGATGTCCGCGGTGGATGCGTCCCCGGAGGACAGCTGCGTCAGCAGCGCAAGCGTCTCGTCGTCCAGGTGGCCGGAGGCGGTCAGGTCGTTGCTCTCCTGAAAGGCGCGCAGCGCGGCCTCGGTGCGCGGGCCGTAGACACCGTCGGCGCTGCCGGTGAGCAGCCCCAGGTTGATCAGGCACTGCTGGGCGGCGCGCAGCGATTCGGCTTCGCCCTCGATATATATGATGGGGATATCGGTGACGATGGGCATGTCCCCGTAATCCGTGATTTCCTCGGAGAGGGCGGGCGTGGCCGCCAGCGCGATCACCGCGCAAATGGAGAGTGCGATACGCTTCGACATGTGGGCCTCCATGGCATTTATGGGAACTAATTATACCATCTTTGTGGATTAATTTGGTTAAACTGGCTTGTATTTATTAGAAAAAATCAGGGAGAGGCAGGGAGCACCATGCCCTTTGCAAAGGATTTCCTGTGGGGCGCGGCCAGCGCCGCCGCCCAGATCGAGGGCGCGTGGGACGCGGACGGCAAGTGCCCCAGCATATGGGACGTGGCCGGGCGGCGCGTCAAAAACGGCGACGACTGCCACACCGCCTGCAACCACTATCGCCGCTGGCGGGAGGACATCGAACTGATGCGGCGCATGGGGCTGAGGTCCTATCGCTTCTCGGTCAGCATGTGCCGCGTCATGCCCGAAAAGGGCAGGATCAACCCGGCGGGGCTGGCGTTCTACGCGGGGCTGGCCAAGGCGCTGCGCGCGGCGGGCATCGAGCCGATCTGCACGCTCTACCACTGGGACCTGCCCGTCTGGGCGCAGAATGAGGGCGGCTGGGGCAACGCGGCGATCCGGGATTGGTTCCTGCAATACGCCGGGGCCGTGGTGGACGCGCTGTCGGGCGACGTGCGCTGGTGGATCACCTTCAACGAGCCCCAGAGCTTCATCATGCTGGGCTACGTCACCGGCGCCCACGCGCCCTTCGAGCGCAGGCCGCTGTCCTTCCGGCAGCATCACCTGCGCAACATGCTGATGGCCCACGGCGCGGCGGTGCGGCTGATCCGGGCGCGGGCGAAGACGCCGCCCAGGATCGGCATCGCCATGGCGGCGACCACCTGGATTCCCGATAGCGAAGCGCCGGAGGACGTGCGCCGGGCGGCCTGGCGCTCCTTCGGGCACATCGCCGGGGAGATCGCCAACGGCATGTACATGGATCCCATCGCCCTGGGCAGGCCAAGCCCGCTGTTGCGGCGGGCGCTGGACGCGGAGGATCTGAAGATCATCTCCGAGCCGATGGACTTCGTGGGCGTGAACGTCTACCAGCCGCTGAACGGCTTCATCGACCGCCTTGGCTACGGCGCGCAGCCCCGCCGAAGGACCTGCATGGGCTGGGTGGTGGACGGACGCTGCCTGTACTGGACGATCCGCCACTTCTGGGAGCGCTATCACCTGCCGGTGATGGTGACGGAGAACGGCATGGCCGCCCATGACGCGCTGTCGCCGGACGGCCGTTGCCACGACCCGGAGCGCGCGGCGTTCCTGGATGAATTCATCGGGCACATGAAGCGGGCCGCTGACGAGGGCATACCGCTGCTGGGCTACCAGCACTGGAGCGTCATGGACAACTTCGAGTGGTGCGAGGGCTACGGCCCGCGCTACGGGCTGGCCTACGTGGACTATCGCACCCAGCGGAGGATCATCAAGGATTCCGGCCTGCATTACGCCGATATCATACGCGCCAACGGCGAAAACCTGCCGGAGGCGCGCTGACACCATACCATTGCTGCGGGGAAGGGAGGCGGGAGCTTGGACATCATCGCCATCGATCTGAAGTCGTTCTATGCCTCGGTGGAGTGCCGGGAGCGGGGGCTGGACCCGCTGACCACCAACCTGGTGGTGGCGGACGCCAGCCGCACGGAGAAGACCATCTGCCTGGCGGTGTCGCCGTCGCTGAAGGCCCACGGCATCGGGGGCCGGGCGCGGCTCTTCGAGGTCGTGCAGCGGGTGCGCCAGGTGAACCGGGAACGGCGGCTGGCGGCCCCGGGCGGGCGGCTCACCGGCAAGTCCTGGAGCGCGCCGGAGCTGGCGGAGAACCCGGCGCTGGCGGTGGATTACATCGTCGCCCGGCCCCAGATGGCCCGATACATGCAGGTCAGCGCCCGGATCTACGACATCTACACCCAATACATCGCCCCGGAGGACATCCACGTGTATTCCGTGGACGAGGTCTTTATGGACGTGACCCACTACACCCACCTCTACGAGGCCGAGGCGCGCCGGGCGGGGATGGGCACGGTGCGCTACATGGCGCTGATGCTGATCCGGGAGGTGCTGGGCCGCACGGGCATCACCGCCACGGCGGGCATCGGCACGAACCTGTACCTGGCCAAGGTGGCCATGGACATCGTGGCCAAGCACGTGGAGCCCGACGCCGACGGCGTGCGCGTGGCGGAGCTGGACGAGCGCCGCTATCGGGAGCTGATGTAGAGCCACAGGCCGCTGACCGACTTCTGGCGGGTGGGGAAGGGCTATGCCCGCAAGCTGGAGGCCGAGGGGCTCTTCACCATGGGCGACATCGCCCGCTGCTCGCTGGGCGGGAGGAACGATTACTACAACGAGGACCTGCTGTACCGGCTGTTCGGCGTGAACGCGGAGCTTCTGATCGACCACGCCTGGGGCTGGGAGCCCTGCCGCATCGAGGACATCAAGGCCTATCGCCCGGAATCCAACAGCCTCAGCGTGGGCCAGGTGCTGCAATGCCCCTATCCGTTCGACAAGGCGCGGTTGATCGTGCGGGAGATGACCGAGGGCCTGGCGCTGGACCTGGTGGCCAAGGGGCTGGCCTGCGACCAGGTGGTGCTGACGGTGGGCTACGACATCGAAAACCTGGCCGACCCGGAGCGCCGACGGCGCTTCAAAGGGCAAATCACCACGGACTACTATGGCCGGGAGGTGCCCAAGCAGGCCCACGGCAGCATGAACCTGGAGGGCGTCACGTCCTCCACGCGCCAGATCACCGCCGCCATGCTGGCGCTGTTCGACAGGATCGTGGACAGGGAGCTGCTGGTGCGGCGCATGTACGTGGTGGCGAACCATGTGGTGAACGAGGCCGAGGCACTGGCGGAGCGCGCGGCCCGGAGCGTGCAGCTGGACATGTTCACCGACTACGCCGCGCTGGAGCGGGAAAAGGCCGCCCGGGACGCTCAGCGGCTCAGGGAGCGCAAGCAGCAGCGGGTGGTGCTGGAGATCAAGGAGAAGTACGGCAAGAACGCCATATTGAAGGGCACGGACCTGGAGGAAGGCGCGACCCAGCGGGAGCGCAACAACCAGGTGGGCGGCCATCGGGCGTGAAGGGATGCCCTACCGATGGGATGAGAGAAGGATGATTGCGATCGGGCGATCCCCAAAGCCTCCCCACCGCAGTGGGGAGGGGGACCGCTTGCGGTGGTGGGGCAATCCTGCGACGACGAATAAGGAGGTCATGGCATGCGCGACGACAACCCCTACGCGGACATCATCGACCTGCCGCGCCCCGTGTCCCGCACGCATCCGAGGATGCCGCTGCTGAACCGGGCGGCCCAGTTCGCGCCCTTCGCGGCGCTGACCGGCTACGGCGACGTGATCGAGGAGACCGCGCGGCTGACGGACCGCCGGATCGAGCTGAGCGAATCGGAGCAGGCGGAGCTGAACGACCGGCTGAGCGCGCTGGCCCGGCGCCTGCCCGCCGAGGCGACGCTGACCTGGTTCGTGCCGGACGGCCGCAAGGACGGCGGGCGCTATGAGAGCAAGACGCTGACCGTGCGGCGCGTGCTGCCCGGCGAGGGCAGGCTCGTGCTGGCGGACGGCGGCAGCATAGGTTTCGACTGCCTGCTGGACGTGGAATTTCCTGAAAAAAACGGGAATTATTGACATCTCCGCAATAAAACTGTATAATAAAATTAATAACATGGGAAGGGCTGTGGTTCCATGAAAAAGCGTATGCTCTGCCTGGCGCTACTGCTCACGCTGGCGCTGTGTCTCGGCACGGCGCTGGCCGAGACGGAGAGTGTGAAGGTCACCGGCCAGTTCGGCCAGACCGAGGCCCGGGAGATGCTGGACCTCATCAACGATTTCCGCACCGGCGATGAGGCCTGGTACTGGGACAAGGACGACGCCACCAGGATCACCTGCACGGGGCTCCAGCCGCTGGTGTACGACTACGAGCTGGAGCGCGTCGCCATGCAGCGGGCGATCGAGACCGCCGTCTACTGGGATCATACCCGCCCCAACGGCGCATCCTGCTTCACCGCGTATCCGGACGGCTACATGAGCCGCGGCGAGAACATCGCGGCGGGCCAGCGCAGCACGCAGGAGGCGTTCACCTCCTGGCGGGAGGACGAGGAGCCCTATGCCTATCAGGGCCACCGCCGCAACATGCTCAACGCCGGCTTCAACCGCATCGGCATCGGCCACGTGGTGTTCAACGGCTGCCACTACTGGACCCAGGAGCTCGGCAAGACCTCCACCACGAGCAGCGCGACCGAGGCCTGCGACGCGGACAAACAGATGACCGTGGAGGTCGACCTGGATTATGTCAAGAGCGTCAGCCTTTCCGACGCGCCGGAGGTGCTGAAGGTGGTCTACGACGGCGGGGCCGACCTGCCCGCCGGGGTGAAGGCCCAGCTGGCGGAGACCTGGCCCTCGCGGTCCTTCGCCATCGACGATGTGCCCGCCTGGACCGTGGCGGACACCTCCGTCGCCGACATCGGGGACGATGGTTTGCTGGGGAAGCAGGTCGGCACGACCGCCATGAGCGCCACCGTGCTGGGACAGCCGCTTTCGGTGGACATCGAGGTCACCCCGGCGGACCTGTCCGGCGCGAAGGTCGCCGTCACCGGGGACGCCTTCGTCTATACCGGCAGCGCCTTCACCCCGGAGGCCGCCGTGACGCTGGACGGCAAGGCGCTGGCCTCCGGCACGGACTACACGATCGCCTATCAGGACAACACCAGCGCCGGCACGGCGAAGGTCACCGCCACCGGCATGAACAACTATCAGGGGACCGCGACCGCCGAATTCACCATCGCTCCGGCCAGCCTCGCGGATGCGACGCTGGGCCAGCCGGAGGACGTCACCTACAAGGGCGCGGCCTGGGAGCCGACCCCGTCGGTGGTGTGGCAAGCCGCCGCGCTGGAGAAGGACGTGGACTATACGCTGGCTTATGCGGACAACGTGAACGCGGGCAAGGCGAAGGTCACCGCGACGGGCATCGGCAACTTCGCCGGCACGCTGGAGGCCGGCTTTGAGATCAAGCCCGCAGACCTGAAGGACCTGGCGCTGCCCGACATCATGACAGTCGTCACCTACACCGGTGCGGCCCAGACCCCGGCCCTCGGACTGCCGCTGGGTGTGGCGCTGGTCGAGGGCACGGACTACACCGCCGAATGGAAGGACAACGTGAACGTGGGCAAGGCGAGCGTCACGCTGACCGGCGTGGGCAACTTCACCGGTACGGCTGTGCTGCAATTCGAGATCGTTGCGGCGGATATTTCCGGCGCGGACATCGCCGACATCCCCGCTCAGGATTATACCGGCGCGGCCATCGAGCCGGCGCTGACCGTGAAGCTGGGCAGCGCGACGCTGGAGGCAGGCGCCGACTATACCGTCGGCTACGCCAACAACACGGACGCGGGCACGGCCACGGCGACGGTGACCGGCAAGGGCAACTACACCGGCACGGCCTCCAAAAGCTTTGTCATCAACGCTCCGGCAAGCGAGGCGCCGACCACGCCGAGCGACCCGGGCACCACGCCGACCGATCCCGGCACGACGCCGACTGATCCCGGCACGCCCGCGGAGCAGCCCTCCAGCCCCGTTCCGGGGAGCCGCACCATCGGCAAGGGCGTGTATACCGTGAACGCCGACGGCACGGCGACCTACGATGCGCCCGCCAAGTCCGCCGCCACGGTGACGATCCCGGATACGATTGACGTAGACGGCTTCTCGGTGCCGGTCACAGCCATCGCCGACAAGGCGTTCTACAAGAACAAGAAGCTCAAGACCGTCACCATCGGAAAGAACATCAAGACCATCGGCAAGAGCGCCTTCGCCAGCTGCGCGAAGCTGAAGACGGTGAAGGGCGGCTCCGGCGTGGTCACGATCAAGGCCAGCGCCTTCAAGGGCAGCAAGAAGCTGACGGCCATCACGCTGAACAAGAAGGTCAAGACCATCGGGAAGAACGCCTTCTACGGCTGCAAGGCGCTGAAGACCGTCACCATCAAGACCACGAAGCTGACC
>ONHI01000226.1 GCA_900317565.1 uncultured Eubacteriales bacterium | reverse complement strand
TCATCTCCGTGGCACTGCAGATCCCCTCGGCCATCTTCACCGAGAGCTTCCTCTCGTTCATCGGCCTGGGCGTGCAGGCGCCGATGCCTTCCCTGGGCTCCCTGGCCAACGCGGCCCGCGGCGGCATGCAGAGCTATCCCTACAAGATGGTGTTCCCGGCGATCATCATCTGCCTGATCGTTTTGAGCTTTAACCTGCTGGGCGACGGCCTGCGCGACGCCTTTGATCCGAAGCTGAGGAGGTAACCGACATGAGCACACCGCTTTTGCAGGTGAAGAACCTGTGCACGTCCTTCAACGTCGATTCCGGCGAGGTACGCGCGGTCAACGGCATCTCCTTCAACCTGGACCGGGGCAAGGTGCTGGGCATCGTGGGCGAATCCGGCAGCGGCAAGAGCGTCACGGCCTATTCCATCATGCGCATCCTGGTGGAGCCCGGCAGGATCACCGGCGGCCAGATCCTCTTCAACGGCGAGGACATCGTCCAGTATTCCAACAAGCAGATGCGCCAGTTCCGCGGCAAGCGCGTCTCCATCATCTTCCAGGACCCGATGACGAGCCTGAACCCGGTATACACCATCGGCAACCAGCTGCGGGAGGCCATCCTGCTGCACACGGACCGCAACCGGGAGCAGGCCAACGCGAGGGCCCTTGAGATGCTCCAGCTGGTGGGCGTGAACGAGCCGGAGAAGCGGCTCAAGCAGTATCCCCACGAGCTCTCCGGCGGCATGCGCCAGCGCGTGATGATCGCCATGGCGCTGGCCTGCGAGCCGGACATCCTCATCGCCGACGAGCCCACCACCGCCCTGGACGTGACCATCCAGGCGCAGATCCTGGAGCTGATGCAGGAACTGCAGAGGAAGCTGGGCATGGCCATCATCATGATCACCCACGACCTGGGCGTCATCGCCGACATGTGCGACGAGATCATCGTGATGTACGCCGGCCGCATCTGCGAGCGCGGCACCGCCGACGAGATCTTCTACAATCCCCGCCACGAATACACCAAGGGCCTGATGCGGTCCATTCCCCGGCTGGACACCAACCACGCCCGGCTGATCCCCATCGCCGGCTCCCCGGTGGATCTGACCAATATGCCCAAGGGCTGCGCCTTCGCCTCCCGCTGTGACCAGTGCATGAAGATTTGCCTGAACGAACTGCCGGAGGAGCTGGACATCAACGACTTCCACAAGGCCTCCTGCTGGATGAACGTGAAGCAGGTCTACGACGAGGCCGCCGCGGAAAAGGAGGCGGAGGACAAATGAGCGAATACCTCCTTGAAGTCAAGGATTTGAAGAAGCATTTCCCGGTGCGCACGGGCTGGTTCTCCAGCATGCCGCTGAAGGCCGTGGACGGCGTGTCCTTCAACATCAAGGCCGGCGAGACGCTGGGCCTGGTGGGGGAGAGCGGCTGCGGCAAGACCACCGTGGGCCGCACGATACTGCACCTGTACAAGCCCACGAGCGGCGAGATCATCTACGACGGCACCCCGATCACGCCCCAGAACATCAAGGACTTCCGCCAGCAGATGCAGATCGTGTTCCAGGACCCCTATTCGTCCCTGAACCCCCGCATGACGGTGTCGGACATCGTGGGCGAGCCGCTGGACATCCACGGCCTGTATGAGAACAAGCAGGAGCGGGCCGACCGGATCACGGAGCTGCTCAATCTGGTAGGCCTGAACAGCGACCACGCCCGCCGCTATGCCCACGAGTTCTCCGGCGGTCAGCGCCAGCGCATCGGCATCGCCCGCGCCCTGGCCGTGAAGCCCCGGTTCATCGTCTGCGACGAGCCGGTATCCGCCCTGGACGTGTCCATCCAGGCCCAGGTGATCAACACCTTCGAGGACCTGCAGTGGAAGCTGGGCATCGCCTATCTGTTCATCGCCCACGACCTCCTGGTGGTGCAGCACATCAGCAAGCGCATCGCCGTGATGTACCTGGGCCGGATCGTGGAAATCGCCGACGCGGACGAGGTCATCGCCCATCCGATGCACCCCTACACCCAGTCGCTGATCTCCGCCATTCCGATCCCCGACCCCAACATCGCCCGCACCCGCAAGCGCATTCCGCTGGAGGGGGACGTGCCCAGCCCGCTGAACATGCCCTCCGGCTGCGCGTTCCGGCCCCGCTGCCGCTACGCCACCGAGCGGTGCGCGCAGGAATGCCCGAGCCTGCAGGAGATCGGCCCCGGCCATCGGATCGCCTGCTGGAACCCGCACGAATAGGGTACGTTCCGCGATACCAAAGGATGCCGACAATCATGGATCGAATCCTGTAGGGACGCCATATATGGCGTCCGCTCGGAGGACTCTGGCGATGGCGGATCTTCCCAAACGCAAAACCATACGGCTGCCATACTACGACTATCGGTCCAAGGGCGCGTACCACGTCACGATCTGCGCGAAGAACCACGCCTGCATTTTCGGACGGATCGAACAAGGTGTAGTTCAGCTGAATGAATTGGGAATGATTGCGGATAAAAACATCGCCGCGATCCCGGAACACTTTACGGACGTGGACGTGATCGAATATGTCGTCATGCCCAATCATGTACATCTGTTGTTGGCGCTTGGGCTGAATGCGGACGC
>ONHI01000061.1 GCA_900317565.1 uncultured Eubacteriales bacterium | reverse complement strand
TCATGCCGCCGCGGCCCGCCTGGGCGATCAGCAGCGTCAGCGTCAGCAGCACGATCTGGCCGGCGTAGACGGTGTTGGCGTAGCGCTCATACAGCTGGTAGGGAAAGAATATGACGAAGGCCATGGCGACCAGCCCCGCACCGATCCACATCAGCTGCAGGCGGGGATAGGTGACGGACTGGGTCTGCAGCATCTCGATCACGTTGGCGGGCTGCTCGGTCACCTGGCTGGAGGTGGCGCTGAATATGCAGACGACGCCGAACAGCGAAATCACAAGCACGATGATCATCAGGGGCCAGTCGAAATACTTCATCAGGCTCCTGTCAAAGCGGTTGTCCTTTATGTACTTGAAAAATGCCTTGATTCTTGAAAGCATGGCGTTGTCCTTTGATGCCTTAATCGGCCATCGAGAATTCCGCGGTCATGTTCACGTCCTCGGTGTAGCCCAGGCTGTCCAGGTAATAGTTGATCACCGGGCGGATGGCCCAGGCGGAATAGGCGCCGGCATAGCCGTTCTGGACGTAGCAGACCACCACCACCCGGGGGTCCTCCGCCGGGGCGTAGGCCACCATCCAGCTGTTGTTCTCCACGTCCAGCTCGGTGCGCTGGGAGGTACCGGTCTTGGCGGCGATCTTGTACTTGTTGTTCAGGAAGTACTTTGCCGCGGTACCGCCGGCGACCTCGTCGGTAACGTCCTCCATGCCCGCGCGTATGGACGCGTAGTAGGCGGGGTCGGAATCGATCTGGTTGGCGACGACGGGCTGCTTTTCCAGCACCACCGTGCCGTCGGGGGCGATGATCTTGTCCACGATCTGCGCGTCGTACACGGTGCCGCCGTTCACGATGGCGCTGACATACCGGGCCACGGCCACGGGGGTCACCTGGGTGATGGACTGGCCGATGGCGCACATGATGGTCTCGTTGGGCGTCCAGTAGATGTCGGCCAGGTAGGTGACGAAGGTGTTGACCATGTAATGGCCGGAGATGTAATCCCTGGGCAGCCCGATGTCATACTGCAATATCTCGCGGATGGGCAGATACCACTGCTCCTTGCTGTTGTAGGTGACGGTCAGCGCCATCAGGTCGTCCAGCGCCTTCTCCAGCACCTCGTTGGAGACGCTCATCTTGCGCTCCTCGATGATCTGCTCCAGCGTGGTCTTCATGGCGTTGTAGGTCAGAAGGGGCTTGGCCGTGTTCTGCCAGCTGGGCGGGTTTTCCGGGTCGTACAGCATGTGCTGGTTGCCCACGAAGCTGGTGGCCTCGCCGGGCAGCTCGATGTTGGTCTTGCTGGTCAGGCCCAGCGCCGCGCCCCACTGGTACAGCCGCTCGATGCCCAGCCGGTAGCCCACGGTGTAGAAGTACATGTTGCAGCTGTTCTTCAGCGCCTTCTCCAGGTTCTGGTTCTGGTGCTCCTCGGGGTGGCTGGTCCAGCACTTGGCTGGGCGCTCGGCGTTGGTCTCCACGAAGCCCTCGGCACGGTCGTTGATGATCTCGTCGGTGGTGATGACGCCCTCGCTCAGCCCGCCCAGGGCGGTGCACATCTTGAATATGGAGCCCGGGGCGTCCTTGGTGCCGATGGCGCGGTTCAGCAGCGGGTTATTGCCCTCCAGCACCGCGTTCCACAGCGTGGGGTCAACCTTGCCGTCGTTGAACATGCTCAGGTCGTAGTCGGGCTCGCTGACCATGCCCAGCACCCGGCCGGTGTAGGGGTCCATGGCCACCATCGCGCCGGTCTCGGCCAGCTTGATCTCGCGGCCCTCCTCCGCGTATTGCTTCAAAACTTCCTCGTTGTTGCGCTGCCAGCGCTCGCGCCGCAGGGATTCCTCCTGCTCCGCGCGGATGTCGCGTATGGCGCTCTTCAGCGCGGCGGCCATGTAGTTCTGCAGGTCCACGTCGATGGTCAGCACCACGGAATTGCCGTTCGTGGGCGGGGAATAGGACAGCTCCCGCACGGCCTTGCCGCGGGTGTCCACCTCCACGGCGCGCGTGCCCTGGCGGTACTGTATGTAGGGCGACAGCTGGTCCTCCAGGCTGCGCTCGATGCCGTCCGAGCCGATGTAGGCGTCGTTGGGATAGCCCTGGTTCTGGTAGCTTTCCAATTGAGTGGCGGAGATCTTGCTGGTATAGCCCACGATGTGGCAGGCGGTCGCGCCCTGGGGATACACCCGGGAGGAGCTCTCCTCCACGTCGATGCCCAGCAGGTCCAGCGAGCGCACCTCCACCTCGGAGACGGTCTCGTAGCCCACGTCATAGGCGATGGTCACCGGGGTGGGTTTGAAGGCGTTCATGCGGGATTCCTGCCACAGCGCCAGCACCTTGACGATCATGTCCTCCTCGGCGTCGTTGCCCAGCACCTCCAGCACCCGGTATTTCTGCACCAGGGTCTTGTAAAGGTCGGCCTCCTCCACCTTGGAGACGTAGAAATTGCTGCGCCACTGGCGCTCCCGGGTCTGCTCCACGGCGGCGTTGCCGGAGCCGCTGTCGAACCGCCAGACGCCGTCCTCGTCCTTCTTCAGCCAGAAGTCGTTCACGGTGGTCTTGCCGTTGGATTCCACCAGACGGATGACGTCCGCCAGCGTCTGGGTGTAGGCCAGGCGGTCGGAATCGCTGTTGCGCAGCGGGTCGCGGTAGAAGGTGACGTTAAAGCTGCGCCGGTCATAGGCCAGCGGCACCATGTTGGTATCGTAGATGGTGCCCCGCATGCCATACAGCGTGATGGTCTTGGCGGAGCGGGTGGCGGCGCGCTCGGCATAGGTCTCGCCGTTGGTGCGGATCATCCAGCCGATGCGGACGAAGAACGCCGCGAACACGAACACCAGTATGCCGGAGAGTATCAGCATGCGCTTGAGATAGGGCTTCAAAAGGATTTCACCTCCCTGTGACGGGTGGGCACGCGGCTGCGGTTGCCCAGCAGCAGCGCGTAGGCCGCGGGGCGCAGCAGCAGCACGAGCGCGGTGCAGATCAGCGACCGCGCGGCGATGTTCAGAAAGTAGACGGGGCGGATCTCGGCGGTGTTGAAATACTGTATCACGAACAGCACCGCCTCGCCCAGGGCGTACAGCGCGAACACCCAGACGCCCCGCTGCAGGCGGCGCCTGCGGGCGACCCGCCTGCCGGAGCGCAGGTTTTCGCCGGGGTTATACAGTATCAGGCCGATCATGAAGCCCACGGCCATGAAGAAGAAGGTCATCATGCCCAGCGTGCCGGAGGTGATGTCGATCAACAGCCCGCCGATGGTGCCGTACAGCAGCCCGCGCATGCGGCCCATGAGCATGCCGATCAGGAACACCGCCACCACCGTCAGCGGCACCGTGTAAACGCCGCCGTAGACGATGGGCAATATGGTGGTGTCCAGTATGAAGCACGCGAATACCATGAGCATGGGGGCAAAGCGGCGTAGCACTGATCGTAACCTCCGGTTTTATAATGAGGAATTGGGAATGAGGAATTGTGGTGCAAATCCTTGCGGATTTGTTTGTTTTCAGACGATCTCAAATTCCTAATTCCTCATTCCTAATTCCTAATTGACTTCCCTGACCCACTCGTCCTCCGGCAGGGTCTCCAGGATACGGGCGGTGGCCTCCGCGGTGGGATAGCTCCAGGTCTCCTCGGCCGGGGTGGGGGAGGGCGTGGGCGTGGCCTCGGGTCCGGGCGTGGTGGCGGGGCCGACGGTGGCCCGGGCGGTGTTCACGGCGGGCAGCGCCTCGTCGGAATCGCTCTCGATCACCTCGCGCAGCACAAAGACCTCCTCGATGTGCCTGAAATCCACGGAGGGCGTCACGACGGCATAGCTGCCCTCGCTGCCGGCGTCCATGGACACGGCGGTGACGGTGCCGATATGCAGGCCCTTGGGGAAAAGCGAATCGGTGCCCGAGGTGATGACGGTGTCCCCCGGCATGATGCTGTTCAGGTTGGGCAGGTAGTAGACGTAGCACTCGGCGTCGTCGGAATCCGCCGCCACGCGCCCGCGCATGATGCCGTTGTCGCGGGTGCTCTGGACCATGCAGGCCACGGCGCTGCGGGAATCGACGATGCAGATCACCTTGGCGTAGTTCATGCCGGCCTCGTAGACGCGCCCGATCAGGCCGTTGCCGTTCACCACGGACATGCCCGCGTTCACGCCGTCGGACTTGCCGCGGTTGATGGAGAAGGTCTCGAACCACTGGCCCGGCTCCCGGGCGATCACCCGGGCAAAGATCGGGTCCAGGGCCTCGTAGCGGCTGCGGGCGTCCAGCGCGGTCTTCAGCCGCTCGTTCTCCTCCACGGCCTCCTTGGCGCTGTCCAGCTGCAGGCTCAGCCGCTGGTTCTCCAGCGCCACGACCTCGTAATCGGCCTCCAGCTTGTCATAGTCCCGCCAGCGCTGCACGAAGTGGCGCACGCCGTTGGTCGCGTCCGTGAACACGCTCTGCACGCGGCTGAACAGCGATCCAATGCCGTTTTCGGCAATGGAGATCTCGCTGCTGTTGCGCAGCACGAGGAAGAACACGATGGCGGCAACCACCAGCAGCACCAGTATCGAAAACAGCACGCGCCTTCGGGCGAGCCGGACGCGCCGCTGTTCCTGGGCCGAGCGCCGCGCGGCGCGCTTCTTGCCGGCGCGCGGCTTCTTGGGGGTCTTATCTTTTGGCATCGCTATCCAAGTCTCCTCTTTGAGGATGGTTAAATCTCAATCAGGCATCCGCTCTGCTCGAACTTCTGCATCAGCCGGTCGCTGGCCGCGATCATGCACAGTCCCAGCGCCGTGTCGTCCTGGGGCGCCTCGTCCATGGTCACCCGCAGGCCCAGCATCTCGCCCAGCCGCTCGGGCAGGCCCTCCAGCAGCGCGCCGCCGCCGGACAGATACAGCCCCTGGGGCAGTATGTCCTCGGCCAGCTCCGCCGGGATGTTCTCGAAGGCGTCGCGTATGTTCTCCACCAGCGCCTGAAGCGGCGGCTGGATGGCGTTGTGCACGTCCGCGGCGGTGATCTCCACGGTGGCGGGCTTGCCGCTGGCGGCGTCCCGGCCCCGCAGCGAGACCTTTTGCCGGATCAGCGAGGGGGAGCGCACCGAGCTGCCCAGGTCCACCTTCAAATCTTCCGCCGTGCGCTGGCCGATGATCAGGCCCTTTTCCCGGCGTATGTAGCGCATGATGGCCTCGTCCAGGCCCAGCGAGCCGCTGCGCAGCGTCCGCGCGGCCACGATGCCGTTCATGGACACGATGGAGATCTCGGTGGTGGAGCCGCCGATGCACACCAGCAGCGAGCCCCGGGGCTCCTCGATGGGCACGCCCGCGCCCACCGCCGCTGCGACGCTGGAGCGCACCAGCGCGCTGCGCTTCGCCCCCGCCGTGCGCACGGCCTCCTCCAGAGCGGCGCGCTCCACGCGGGTGCAGCCCTGGGACATGGAGACCACCAGTCGGTTCTTCTCCAGCGCCCGGCGCTTGCCCAGCGCCTTTTCCGACAGCCGCTGGAGCAGCGCGGTGGCCAGCTCGATGTTGCCCACGGCGCCGTCGTTCACCGGGGAGATCAGCGCCACGTCCTTGGGCGTGCGGCCCAGCATCTGCCGGGCGTCCCGGCCCACGGCCAGGATCTGGTCGGTGTCCTCCCGCAGGGTCAGCACATAGCTGGGCTCCCGCAGCACCACGCCCTCGTTTTCAAGGCATATCGTGACATTGGCGGAGCCCAGGTCGATGCCCACGCCGCCGGATGAAAAAACGCCCATATACTGTCCTCCATACCCTTTGACGTGCCGACGTCATCGGCGACGCCCGGTTGTCCGTTGTAGGGGCGGCGATGCGCCGCCCGCCGGGTGATTCCGATGTGAACGCGCGGCTTACAGGAAGTGCTCCAGAATCTCCCGGACCTCAACCACCGGAAATCCGATCACGTTCTCCAGCTCGCCGTCCAGCGCGCAGACGAATTTTCCCGCGCCGCCCTGTATGGCATAGGCCCCGGCCTTGTCCATGGGCTCGCCGGTGGCGATGTAATCGTCGATCTCCCGGGGGGCGATCTCCCGGAAGGTCACGCCGGTGCGCACGCAGCGGACCTCGTATCTGCCGCTGTCCGCGTCCAGCACGCACACCCCGGTGAACACCTCGTGCTCCCGGCCCGACAGCGCGGCCAGCATATCGCGGGCCTCGGCGGCGTCGCAGGGCTTGCCCAGCGGCGCGCCGTCCAGGGAGACCAGGGTGTCCGAGGCGATGATCACGCCGCGCTTGCAGTGCTCCGAGGCGGCGTTTGCCTTGCGTTGGGCCAGCGTCACCACGATGTCCCGGGGATTGCCGCCGACGTGCTCGTCCACGTCCGGGGCGCATATCTCGAATTCATAGCCCATCTTCGCCAGCAGCTCCCGCCGCCTGGGGGAGCCGGAGGCCAGGATCAGGGGCCTGTTTGCCTTGTCGGTCATGTCGTTACCTCTGTATGGCATATTCATTGCATTATAAACCATTCAACATTATAGCACACATTTCCGATGAATAAAAGCAATTCCCGGCCTTGACCGGGAATTGTCACGAACAAATTACACACAAAAAACATATTGCCGCGCCGGTCCACGCGGGACCGGCGCGGCAATGCGGCGTGCCTACGTGGCTTTATTTCTCAATCAGCTGGGTCAGCAGCTGGTTGCTGCGCTTCAGGAAGTCCACCATCCGGTCGGCCACCAGGGGCTGGCGGGCCATCTCGGCCAGGTCGGCCACCTGGGCGCAGACGGTCTCGGTGCGCTCGCCCTCCTCGGCGCTTTGCAGCCACTTCACCAGCGGATGCTTGTCGTTGAGCACCAGGGTGCGCTTCTCGGGCAGCTTCATGTCCATGCCGCCCCAGCGGCTGGACATCTCGGTGAAGCGCCGGTTCTGCTCGTCCACGGTGATCATGGCGATCAGGTCGTCGTCCTTGAAGGGCTTCAGCTGCACCTCCACGGTGTCGTCGCCCATGGCCTTGCGGAATTCACCCTCCAGCTTCTTGCGGGCGTCCTCGCTGACCTCGCCCTCCTCGGTGAGGCTGTCGGCGGCGGCGTCCACGCGCTTGAAGCTGACCTTGCTGTCCCGGTCCGCGTACTCCAGGAAGCTGATGAAGTTGTTGTCGATCAGCGTGTTCAGCAGGATCACGTCCTTGCCCTGATCGTTGTACAGCTTGATCATCTGGGCCTGGCGCTTCTCGTCGCTGGCGTAGTAGACGGTCTTGTCCTCTCCCTCGGCGCAGTTCTTGTTCAGGTATTCCTCCAGCGTCACGTATTCGCCCGCGGTGGTCTTGTAGATCAGCGCAGCCTTCACCCGGTCGTAGAACTTCTCGTCCTTGATGCAGCCGTACTTCACGAAGGGATGGATGTCGTCCCAATAGCGCTGATAGTCCTCCCGCTTGGTGTTGAATTCGCTCACCAGCCGGTCGGCCACCTTGCGGGTGATGTAGGCGGCCATCTTCTTCACATAGCCGTCGTTCTGCAGGAACGAGCGGGACACGTTCAGCGGCAGGTCCGGGCAGTCGATCACGCCCTTGAGCAGCAGCAGAAACTCGGGGATGACCTCCTTGATGTTGTCCGCCACGAACACCTGGTTGTTGTACAGCTTGATGACGCCCTCGCTGGCGGTGAATTCGTTCTTGATGCGGGGGAAGTAGAGTATGCCCTTCAGGTTGAAGGGATATTCCGCGTTCAGGTGGATCCAGAACAGCGGCTCCTCGAAGTCGTTGAACACCTTGCGGTAGAATTCCTTGTACTCCTCGTCGGTGCACTCGTTGGGCCGCTTCATCCACAGCGGATGGGTGTCGTTGATCTGCTGCGGCTCCTCCGGCTTCTTCGGCTCCTCGCCCTCCTTGGGCTCCTCGGGCTTTTTGACCTCGGAGACGAAGATCGGCACCGGCATGAAGGCGCAGTGCTTCTCCAGCGTGCTGCGCAGCGTCCACAGGTTCAGGAAATCCTTGTCCGCCTCGTCGATGTACAGCGTGATGGCCGTGCCGCGCTCGGCGCGGTCGGAGGGCTCGATCTCGTATTCCATGCCGTCCTCGCTGGTCCAGCGCACGGCGGGGGCGTCGGTGTAGCTCTTGGAATCGATGACCACCTTGTCGGACACCATAAAGGCGCTGTAGAAGCCCAGACCGAAGTGGCCGATGATGCCGGCGCCCTCGCCCTTGCTGTCCTCAGTGTACTTGGTGATGAAGTCGGTCGCGCCGGAGAAGGCCACCTGGGCGATGTACTTCACGATCTCGTCCTCGGTCATGCCGATGCCGTTGTCGATGAAGGTCAGCGTGCCCTGCTCCTTGTCGGTGATCACGTCGATGCGGTCCGGGGCGTCGTCCGCCGTGGCCTGGCCGTTGTTCACCAGCCAGCGGAACTTGCGGATGGCGTCGCAGCCGTTGGACACCAGCTCGCGCATGAAGATATCCTTATCGGAATACAGCCATTGCTTGATGACCGGCATGATGTTCTCTGCATTTATGGAAACGGTTCCCTTGGACATATCATTTACCTCCGAAAAGACTTTTTTCGTTCATGATGGGTTGACAATAATCATTATAATCCGAATTGCGGGGATGTCAAGGGATTTTTAGCACTCAAAAGGTGAGAGTGCTAGTAAATTTACGGTTTGCAACGTGAAATCTATGTAATTCTACTTATGGTTGCTTGCTAATGATGGTTGAATATGCTATGCTACATCTGGGCTGAGGCCCGGAGAATGACGATGAACCGTTTTTGAATGGAGGCGGAAGATATGATTGACAACATCGCAGTGGGAAAGACGATTGCCAGGCTCAGGCAGAACAAGAACATGACGCAGCAGCAGCTGGCGGCGGCGTTGAGCGTATCGCATCAGGCCGTTTCCAAGTGGGAGACCGGCGCGGCGCTGCCGGACGTGCAGACGCTGATGGCGCTGACCCGCCTGTTCGGCATCACCATGGAACAGCTGCTGGACGGCGAGGTGCCCGAGGATCGGGTGGAGCCGCCCAGGCCCGCGTCGCCCTTCGAGGAACCGATACAGAATATAGGAAACTTCGTCAACAACATCGTGGGCAGCATCTTCCGGCCCCAGAAGGACGCCGATGCCGACGACGACGGCGCGATGGACGCCGAGGAGATCCAGGCCGCCGGGGAATGCGGCGAAGCGCCCCGGGACGAAGCCCCCGAGGCCGGGGAGGGCGGGGACGACAGCTTCGACGTGGAGAAGCTGATCCAGATGGCCCCCTTCATGAGCAAGGCGGCGGTGGACGAGCTGCTGCTGGAGAACAAGGCCAAGCTGACCGCGGCGGACATCGCCCGGTTCGCGCCCTTCGCCAGCCAGGACTGCCTGGAGAAGCTGATCCAGAGCAACGAGAGCGACATCAACTGGGACGTGCTGCGCCGCGTCGCCCCGTTCCTGAAGCGGGAGATGGTGGACAAGCTGGCCAAGGCCGCGTCCAAGGGCGGGGCCAGCGTGAAGCGCGCCGTGAACCAGGCGGGCATCAACACCGACGACCTGGGCCGCACCGTGCAGGACGTGGGCCAGAAGATCGGTGCGGGCATGGAGAAGGCCTTCCGCAAGGCCGCGAAGCTGGGCGGCGACGTGGCCGAGGGCGTGTCCAGCGCCATCGGCGGCATCGTGGACGGCATGAAGGAGCGGCAGAGCCGGGCCGACGCGCTGCGCCGCGCCGCCTGCGAGCGGGCACTCCAGGATGAAAAGTGGGACTGGCTGGCCGACCACATTCCGGAGCTGAAGGACGAGGAGCTGCTGCGGGAGATCGCCCAGAAGGCCAACGGCCTGGGCATGCACGACTGGGTGCTGGAGCACCTGAACGGCTATGCCGACACCCGCACCATCGACGCCGCCATCGAGGCCGGCAACTGGGGCTGGCTGGGCGATCACGTGTGGCAGTTCGAGGACGACCTTCAGGAGAAGATCGCCCGGGCCGCCGCGCAGCAGGAGAACTGGCAGTGGCTGTCCACCTACGCCGAGCAGATCTCGCTGGAGAACTGCGCGGACGAGATCGGCATCGCCGCCTATAAGGCCGAGGCCCGGGTGCTGGCCCGGCAGATCGCCGAGCACTGCATGACCGAGGCGCAGCGGGAAAGGCTGGCCGACGAGGTGATCGCCGCCGGGGACATGGAGTACATGCAGCAGCTGGTGGAGCTGCTGGACGAGGCGTACATCGGCAGGATGCTGGTGGCCGCGGGCCAGGCCGGCAGCTGGGACCGCGTGGGGCTGTTCGTGGCCCACGCCGACCAGGAGAGCGTGGAGAAGCTGATGGAGCTCGCCATCGCCGAGGGCAACTTCGACGCCATCGACCTGCTGGACGAGTATCTGTAAACGATGAGCAGAGGATATTACCGCCTGGCGGCGCTGGACATGGACGGCACGCTGCTGAACACGGCCCATGAGACCACGCCCTTCACCCGGGCGGCGCTGGCCCGCGCCGCGGAGGCGGGGAAGGTGATCGCGCTGTGCACCGGGCGCTGCATGTCGGAGCTGTGGCCCCACCTGGAGGTCAATCCGGGCATACGCTACGCCATCTGTGAAAGCGGCGGCTGCGTCTACGACGTGTGGCAGAAAAAGGCCCTGCGCCAGGCGACCATCGACCAGGCGCTGGTGGGGCGCATACTGGACATGGCACGGGCGTACGACGTGTGCGTGCAGGTGTTCGCCCAAAACCAGTCCTACATGGAGCTGGAGGACGTGGAGCGGCTGCGTCATTACCATATATATGACTTCCTGAGCGTGTTCACCGCCGGCTCGGTGTTCGTGAAGGACGCCCGTGCCGTCTGGCGGGAGGCGGGCGGCCTGGAGAAGATCAACCTGTACTTCAGCACCGAGGAACAGAAGCGGGATTTCGGCGGCAGGATGGCCGGGGCGAACGCCTTTCTGGCTGATTCGCTGAGCCACGGCTATGAGATCTCCCCGCCGGAGGCCACCAAGGGCCTGGGGCTGGAGGCACTGTGCCGCCACCTGGACATCCCCGTGGCCGAGACCATGGCGGTGGGGGACGGCGGCAACGACCTGGAGCTGATGCAGGCGGCGGGCTTCTCCGTGGCCATGGCCAACGCCACCGAGGAGATCAAGGCCGCCGCAGACGCCTTCACCGACGATTGCGACCACGACGGCGCGGCGAAGGCCGTGCTGCGCTGGATGCTGGGGGAGCGGGCCTGGGATACATTGTAAACAACACAAATGCCCATTCGGATGATATTGTCACCGAATGGGCATAAATTTTGCCAATCCCCTTGACAGAATACGACGACTATGTTAATATACTGTTTGTTAAGGGACGGTTGAGCCGTCACGGAAAATCAACAGAAGGAGAGACGAAAAATGAAGAAGATTCTGGTTATGCTCCTGGCTCTGATCCTGGTCGTGGGCTGCATGTCCGCCATGGCCGAGGAGATCGACTGGCGCGCCTGCGAGGGCGGCGAGCTGATGATGTACGGCGGCTGCGACGAGCCCCATGTGGCCGCGGTTGCCAAGGCTTTTGAGGAAAAGACCGGCATCAAGACCAGCTTCATCCGCATGAGCGGCAACGATTGCTACAACCGCATCCTCGAGGAGCGCGAGAATCCGCAGGGCGACGTCTGGTACGGCGGCACCTGGGATCCCTACATCGCGGCTGCCAACGAAGGCCTGCTGTATGAGTTCACCGATTGCCAGCATGTCCCCTACAAGTCCGAGAACTTCGGCATCGGCGAGCCCTACTGGTTCGGCATCTATTCCGGCTACATCGGCTTCATCTGCGACTCCGAGGAGCTGGAAGCCCGCGGCCTGGAGATCCCCCATTCCTGGAAGGACCTTATGGATCCCAAGTATGAGGGCCTGATCGTCATGGCGAACCCCGGCGCGACGGGCACCGGCGTTATGACCACCTCCATCCTGTTCCAGCTCTTCGGCGACAAGGAAAAGCCCCTGGCCGAGCAGCAGAACGTGCTGGATATGATCGCCGCGATGGACAAGAACGTGACCACCTACGTCAAGACCGGCTCCGGCACCAGCCACAACGTGGCGCTGGGCGAGGCCGCCATAGGCGTCGGCTTCCTGCACACCGGCCTGATGTATGTCGAGGACGGCTATGACAACTTCGTGCTGGTCGGCCCCGAAGAGGGCACCGGCTATGAGGTTGGCGGCACCGCCATCATCGAGGGCTGCAAGAACCTGGACGAGGCCAAGCTGTTCGTCGAGTTCGCCCTGACCCCCGAGTGCCAGGAGATCGGCAAGACCGTCGGCGCTCTGCAGTTCCTGACCGTGGAAGGCGCGCAGGACCCCGAGTCCGCCGCTTCCCTGCTGGACACCAAGCTGATCGACTACGATTCCGACTGGACCGGCGCGCACAAGAACGAGATCATCGAGGCCTGGAACAGCGTTATCTCCAGCGACAAGATCGCCACGGAATAATCCCTGCTTGTTGCCACATGACAATTGATGCGGAGACCGTCTGCTTTCGCAGGCGGTCTCTGCGGTTGAAATGACGCTGCATCACTGATGAGTAAGGTGGGTGAGGAAATGGCCAACGCAAAGAGCAAGGAGCTGGACCGCAAGAAATTCTTTGCCGATCCGATCCTGGTCATGGCGATACTGCTGATCATGCTCTTTCTGCTGCTGTTCATCGTGTATCCCCTGTGGACGGTGACGGTGCAGAGCTTCTCCCGCGGCGAGAGCGACATGATCGCCGAGGTGAAGGCCGCGGGCGAGTGGTTCACGAAGCAGTCCGAGCTGGTCGAGGACGGCTCCGCGGACGCCTTCGCGGAGCTGGGCGGCAAGATCACGGCCTATTTTAAGGAATACAACAAGTCGCGCAAGAACAACGATCCCGTCAACGCGGCCCGCGAGGCGATGGACGCTGCGATGGCCGCGGTGGACGACGGCGCTGTCGCTGGGTTCGTTGAGGCGGTGAACGCCGCGGGCGGCGATATCGCCGCCGGGGACGTGACCGCGCAGATCGAGGCCGTGCGGGCCGACGAGGCCAAGCTGGGCCATTTCGCCCTGTCGTTCGACATCTACATGTCTCTGTTCCAGAACAGCGCCTTCATGCGCATCGTGAAGAACACGCTGGTGCTGGGCATGATCACGGGCTTCTTCTCCACGCTGATCGGCTTCATATTCGCCTACGTGGACATGTACACCAAGACCCGCTTCAACGGCATGTTCCGCGTGATATCGGTGCTGCCCATCGTGTCCCCGCCCTTCGTGCTGACGCTGTCCGCCATCATGGTGTTCGGCAAGCGCGGCCTGATCACGCGGCACCTGCTGGGCATGCTGAACGCCAACATACAGGGCCTGCACGGCATCGTGCTGGTGCAGACGATGACCTTCTTCCCGGTCACCTATCTGATGCTGAAGGGCTTGCTGGCGAACATCGATCCCTCCCTGGAGGAATCCGCCCGGGACATGGGCGCCTCCCGCTGGAAGGTGTTCACCACGGTCACGCTGCCGCTGCTGCTGCCCGGCCTGGGCAACGCCTTCCTGGTGGCCTTCATCGAGGCCGTGGCCGACTTCACCAACCCCGTCATGATCGGCGGCGATTACACCACGCTGGCCGAGCACATCTACTTCCAGTATTCGCTGCAATCAGATCCCCGCGGCCCGGCGGCCATGTCCGTGGTGCTGCTGGTGATCACGATCATACTGTTCATGCTGGAGAAGTACTGGCTGGAGCGCAAATCGGTGGCCACCCTCAGCGGCAAGGCCTCCCGCATGCGCCAGCCCATCACCGAAAAATCCGTCACGGTGCCGCTGGTCACCTTCTGCATGCTGATCTCCGTGTTCGTGCTGGGCATGTACGCGCTGATCCCGCTGGGCGGCCTGTTCCAGCAGTGGGGCCGCAAGTTTAACCTGGTCACCACCCACTTCCAGACGGTGTTTGGCATGGGCATGGCCCCGTTCAAGGACGCGCTGATCCTGTCGCTGATCGCTGCGCCGATCACCGCGCTGCTGTCCATGATGATCGCCTATCTGGTGGTCAAGCGCAAGTTCGTGGGCAAGGGCCTGATGGAATTCGTCACGATGTTCGCCATGGCCGTGCCCGGCACGGTGCTCGGTATCGCGCTGCTGCGCGGCTACATCACCGGCCTGTTCGGCAGCGGGCACCTGGTGCTCGTGGGCACGGGCACGATCATCGTCATCGCCTTCGTGGTGCGCTCGCTGCCCATCGGCACGCGCTCCGGCGTGGCGGCGCTGCGGCAGATCGACAAGTCCATTGAGGAATCCGCCTACGACATGGGCGCCAGCAGCGGCAAGGTGTTCACCTCGGTCACGCTGCCCCTGATCAAGGATTCCTTCTTCAGCGGCCTTGTGACCACCTTCGCCCGTTCCATCACGGCGACCAGCGCGGTCATATTCCTGATCTCCGCCCGCTTCAACCTGATCACACCCCAGATCATGACGGTTGTCGATCGCGGCGAGTATTCGGTCGCCTGCGCCTATGCCACGATGATGATGATCATGGTCTATGGCGCCATCGGTATCATGAACCTCTGCCTGAACCTGTTCGGCACCAGCCGCAGGCAGAAGCGCGCTGAGAAGAAGGAGGCTTTGGCATGAGCAAAGTGAAGAAGGGCGTCCGCCTGGAGGGCGTCTCCAAGATATACCAGGATCCCAAGACCAAGAAGGAATTCAAGGCGGTGGACAGCGTCAACCTGACCATCGATCCGGGCGAGTTCGTCACGCTGCTGGGCCCCTCCGGCTGCGGCAAGACCACCACGCTGCGCATGATCGCCGGCTTTGAAAGCCCGGACGAGGGCGAGATCTACCTGGGCGACGAGCCCATCAACGCCCTCACGCCCAACAAGCGCGACACGGCCATGGTGTTCCAGAGCTACGCGCTGTTTCCCCACATGACCATATTCGACAACGTGGCCTACGGCCTGAAGCTGCGCAAGCTGCCCAAGGAGGAGATCCGCAACAAGGTGTTCCAGATGCTGGACCTGGTGGGCCTGGAGGGCATGGAGAACCGCTATACCAACCAGCTCTCCGGCGGCCAGCAGCAGCGCGTGGCGCTGGCCCGCGCGCTGGTGGTGGAGCCGGGCGTGCTGCTGTTTGACGAGCCGCTGTCCAACCTGGACGCCAAGCTGCGCGTGCAGATGCGCACCGAGATCCGCCGCATCCAGCAGCAGCTGGGCATCACGGCCATCTATGTCACCCACGACCAGTCCGAGGCCATGGCCATTTCGGACAACATCATACTGATGAAGAAGGGCGTCATCGCCCAGATGGGCACGCCCACCGAGATCTACTACCATCCCAACAGCGAATTCGTGGCCGACTTCATCGGCGAGTGCAACTTCCTGAAGGGCACCATCTCCCGCGCCGGCAACGGCGAGGCCAGCGTGAAGGTGAACGGCGTGGACGTGGACGTGGTCACGGACAAGTCCGTCCGGCCCGGGGACGAGGGCGAGATCGTGCTGCGGCCCGAGGCCATCGTCATCGGCGATACCGGCCTGCTGCCCTGCAAGGTGGAGCTGAGCTGCTTCATGGGCTCCTATCAGAACTACCACGTGCGCGTGGGCGACACGCTGGTGAAGATCACCGACAACTGCCCGATCAACAAGAAGGTGTTCAACGTGGGCGACAACGCCTATATTTCCTTCGACAAGATCTGCGCGCACCTGCTGTAAGCGCGCATCCCGCCTGTGCCGACCGACCATACTAGAGTGTGTTTCTCCTTGACTTGCAACCAGTAAGCCTGCGGAAAAGCGCCTTGAAATGCAGTCAAATCCACTCGAAACTGCATCTCCCGGGATTTAGAAACACACTCTAAACTGAGCGCTCTGGCAACCGACAGAACAACCCCGGCGGCGCCGGAAAAATAAGGAGGAAAATCAATGGATCTCAAGCTGAAGGACAAGGTCGTATTGGTCACGGGCGGCACGGGCGGCATCGGCACCGCCATCGTCAAGGGCTTCCTGGCGGAGGGCGCGAAGGTGGCGTTCTCCTCCACCAGCCAGGCGAAGATCGACGCGCTGCTGCCGACGCTGGACGCGGCGGAGGGCCAGGTGGCCGGCTTCGTCGCCGACATGAACAAAGAAGAGGACATCAAAAACCTGGTGGAGCAGGCCAAGGCGCAGTTCGGCACGCTGGACGTGGTCGTTCCCAACGCGGGCTACGAGGGCAAGGCCCATCCTGTGCAGGACATGACCCTGGAGCTGTTCGAGCAAACCTATATGCTCAACGTGTTCGCCGTCATGCTGCTGATGAAATATTCCGCGCCGACGCTGATCGAAAAGAAGTCCGGCTCCGTGGTGGTCGTGGCCTCCGCCGCCGCCTATGAGCCCACCGCGGGCAACAGCGCCTACGTCTCCTCCAAGTACGCCGTGGCCGGCCTGACCAAGTGCGTGGCGATGGAGCTTGGCACCGTGGGCGTGCACGTGAACTACGTGTGCCCCGGCCCCGTGGACACGCCCATGATGCTGCGCATCGAGAAGGACTTCTTCGGCGACACCATGACCCACGAGGAAGCGATGGCGATGCTGGCCGGGAATTACGCCATGGACAAGCGCTACGCGACGCCCGAGGAGGTCGCCAACGCGGTGCTGTACCTGGCCTCCGAGGTCTCCGCGCACACCGCCGGCATGGGCATGCACGTGGATTCCAAGGTCTCCGCGCCGAACTGATACGCCGGCGCAAAGGCGAAGGGGCGACCGGGCGGTTTTCCGCCCGGTCGCCCCTTTGCTATGCCGTCAGATCAAAACCCCGGCCACACGAAGGTGGGGTTCAGATCCTTTTCGCCGTTGTCGATCAGCAGGTTCTGGCCCGACATGGACCGGTTGACCACGGTGAGGAACACGACCCACTCGCAGACCTCGTCCAGCATCGTCCACTTCTTCATGGGCGTCACGTCCATGATGGCCTTCCACATGTCCGGGTCGCGCATGACCGCGTCGTTGGATTCGGTCAGCACGCCGCCCAGCGATATGGCGTTGCAGGTGACGCCCCTCGGCGCGGTGCGTATGGCCACGTTGCGCATGTAGCCCACCAGGCCCGCCTTGCTGGCCACGTAGTGGGGGAATTCCTGCCCGCTGACGGAGGACGCCGAGGCGTTGAACAGTATCGACTTCAGCGCCGGATTGCGGGCGATGTACTTCTCGGTCACGCGGATCGCGCCGGACAGGTTCGTGGCGATGTCGTCCTCGCCCTGCTGCACGCCCGCGTTGTTAAACAGTATCTCCACGTCCTCGATGTCCGGCAGGGCCTCTTCCAGCCGGACGTCGGCGACGTGATGGGTGTATTGGGCATGGGCGATGGTCGCGGGATTCACGTCGATGCCGTGCACCTCGTGTCCCAGCGCCAGGAATTTCAACGCCGCGGCCCGTCCGATGCCCCGGGACGTGCCGGTGATCAGCACCCTCATGCCGCGTGGGCCGCCAGGTACGCGCCGCCCACGTCCAGCTGCCGCCAGCGCCGGGTGACGCCGTAGCCGATGGGAGAGAACACGACCTCCATGAACAGCTCCAGGAACGCGCCGATCAGCGAGCAGGTAATGCACTGGGGCAGGGTCCAGCTGAAGCCGCCCCAGTAGATGGGCGCGAACACCATGAACACCAGCGAGGCGAACACCATGTTGTCGATGAACTGGCCGATGAACGTGGAGACGTAGCTGCGGGTGTAGTAGGCCGCGCGGCTGTCGGGATTGGCCCGGAACAGCCCGCCGATGGCCGCGTTCAGCATGTTGTTGGCCACGGCGGAGGATATGAAGGCCAGCGAGCTGCTGAGCACGATGAACCAGCTGCCGCCGAAGATGCCGTTGAAGGCGGAATAGTCGGTCTCGGTGGGAATGAGGCTCACCACGGCGAAGATCGCCACGGCGAACAGGTTGACCGCCAGCGCGAATATGGAGACCTGCGTGGCCGCCTTCGCCCCGAAATGCTTGGTGATGATGTCCATGCACAGAAAGCACGCCCAAGAGACGACGATGCCGCCGTCCACGGCGAAGAAGCCCTTCTGGTAGATGGTCTTGTTGGCGAGCAGGTTCATCAGCACCACGGCGAGCACGAAGAACGTGACCACGGGGGAGGGTATGGACCGCAGCAGCAGGGATGTGTCGGATAGAAAGGTCTTGATACGTGTGCGCATAAAAAAATCTCCTTGGTTTTGTTTTGTATAGCGAAGGATTTAGAGGCCGAACTCCGCTGATAAATTATTATACCAGCGCAACTGGAACATCCCTTTGCGCTGGTGATAACTTTGCATTAATCTGTCGATGTGATTGTCCTTCTCAGCTCAGGGTCATGCCGGTGGCGAAGCTCATGACCAGTATGGTCAGTATGGCCAGCGGCGCGACGTACTTGATGATGACGGCATAGATTTTCGCGAGGTCGAAGCGCACGCCGTTCTGCTCGATCTCGGCGACGGCGCTACTCGGCTTCCAAACCCACCCGACGAATATGCAGCAGCCCAGCGCGCAGACGGGGATCATGATCCGGTCGGTCAGAAACTCCATGGCGTCGCAGAAGGCGGGGAAGGTGACGCCGTTGGCCGCATCGAACCACACGCCCTGGATGGGGAAGGCTGCCTGGGAGCAGGTATACAGGCAACCGATCAGGAACATCGACGCGCAGACGGCGATGGTCGTGCCCTTGCGCGGCCAGGAGAAGTGCTCCGTCAGGAAGGCCACGATGCCCTCCACCAGGGACATGCAGGAGGTCAGCGCCGCGAACAGCAGCAGCAGGTAGAACGCCATGCCGAACAGCGTGCCGCCGGGCATCTGCTCGAATACCTTTGCCAGGGAGACGAAGGCGAAGCCGCCGCCCTTGCCGATCTGGTGCGCGCCAAGGGTGGCGAACACCGCGGGCACGATGATGAAGCCCGCCAGCACCGCCACCAGCGTGTCCATGGCGCAGACCAGCGCCGTGTTCCGGGCGATGTTCTCCGTGCGGGGCAGGTACGAGCCGTAGGTGATCATGATGGCCATGCCGATGGACAGCGAATAGAAGGCCTGTCCCAGCGCGGAGAGGAAGGTGTTGAAGGAGACCTTGCTCCAGTCCAGCGACGCCATGTAGCGGATGCCGGGCTGAGCGCCTTCCAGCGTGAACGCGCGCACCAGCAGGACCAGCAGCAGCAAAAACAGCGCGGGCATGCCGACCTTGTTGAACTTCTCGATGCCGCTCTCCACGCCGCGGATGATGACCACGGCGTTGACCACCATGAAGGCCGCCGCGAACAGTATGGCCACCCAGGGGAAGGAGGTCGTGCCGTCCGCGTGATAGCCCAGCATCTCATAGAAATAGCCGAGGGAATCCCCGT
>ONHI01000120.1 GCA_900317565.1 uncultured Eubacteriales bacterium | reverse complement strand
ACAGGCCGTGGTGCTGGAGGACACGCCCGAATACTCCATTCAGCGGGACGGCATGGGCCGCACCATGAAGCTCATCAAGCAGAGCGCCACGATTCCGCTGCCCCTGGACTATCCCGTGAAGACCATGGACGACTGGCTCAGGATCAAGCACTGGTACGCCTTCCGGGAAGACCGGATCGACTGGGCGCAGATCGAGCGGCAGAAGGCGCTGCGGGAGAAGGGCTACCTGACGTTGTTCAGCGTGCCGGGAGGCTTCGACGAGCCCCGTCAGCTGCTGGGCGAGGAGGGCCTGTGCGTGGCCTTCTACGACGAGCCCGAGATGATCGAGGACATGCTGGCCACCTTCGGCGACACCGCCGTGAAGGTGATGGAGCGGGTGGGGAAGGCCGTGCCCATCGACAACCTGTCCATCCACGAGGACATGGCGGGCAAATCCGGCCCGCTGATCGGGCCGAATCTCATCGAGGCGTATGTGGGGCCCTATTACCAGAGGGTGTGGGACTGCGCGAAGTCCTTCGGGGCGAAGCTGTTCTCTCAGGACAGCGACGGCAACATGAACGCCGTGATGGACGCCTTCATGGACTGCGGGGTCAACTGCTCCTATCCCTGCGAGCCCGCCGCCGGCATGGACATCGTGGCGATGAAGAGGAAATACGGCAAGCGCCTGTTCTACAAGGGCGGCATCGACAAGCATGCCCTGCGCAAGGACAAAGCGGCCATCCGCGCCGAGCTGGAATACAAGATGTGCGATCTCATGAAGGGCGGCGGCACCATCTTCGCCCTGGATCACCGCATCCCCAACGGCGTGTCCCTGGAGAACTACAGGTACTATGTGAAGACTGGCCGGGAGATGCTGAGCCTGCCGCCCGTGAGCGAAGAAGGCTGGGCCCGCATGGCGTTCTGACAGTCGGCCGCTGAAAAAGAGCATAGAAAAGAGATAACCCGGCCCGTCGCGACCAAAAACCGCGACGGGCCAGGCTTTTCACGGTTGCGCTGTAGCCCAGGTTGGGTTATAATGTATTTGTAGAAACATGACATTATTCGGGGAAGAGAGTGATTTGTTTTGTCCCAGAAGGCGATTTTTGACACGAACCATCTGGTTCGCACCTATTTCAAGCTGGCGCTGCCGGTGGTGTTCAGCATGGTGGTGACGCTGGTTTACAACCTGGCGGACACCTACTTCATCGCCCAGACCAACGACGCCCTGCTGGTGGCCGGCGTGTCGCTGTGCGCGCCCCTGTTCACCATGCTGATGGCCATCGGCAACATCTTCGGCCAGGGCGGCAGCTCGCTGATTGCCCGCCTGCTGGGAGGCGGCGAGAAGGGCAGCGCCCGCCGGGTGAGCGCCTTCTGCTTCTATCTGTCCATCCTGACGGGCGTGGTTATCGCCGTGCCCATGCTGCTGCTGCGCCAGCCCATTCTGGCCCTGCTGGGGGCCAGCGACAAGACCATCACCCACGCGGAAGCCTACTACGCGGTGATCGTGGCCGGCGCGCCGCTGCTCATCCTCAGCTTCATCCACACCAACCTCATGCGCAGCGAGGGCATGTCCACCCTGTCCATGGTGGGCACGGTGTCCGGATCGCTTTTGAACATCGCGCTGGACCCCATCTTCATCAGCGTGCTGGGCTGGGGCGCCCGGGGCGCGGCGCTGGCCACGGTGATGGGCTATGTGCTCACGGATGTGCTCTGCCTGATCTTCGTGATGAAGAAGAGCGACGCCCTGTCGGTGGACATCCGCATGGCCCGGGTCACCGGCCCGGAGCTGGGCCAGATCCTCAGCGTGGGCACCACGGCGGCCATCACCAACATCGCCACCAGCGTGTGCGTCGTGCTGATGAACCAGTTCCTGCTGCCCTACGGCGACGAGAAGATCGCGGCGCTGGGCATCGTGCTGAAGGTGACCATGGTGGTGCAGTTGATCCTGGTGGGCTTCTCCTTCGGCGGCGTGCCGCTGTTCGGGTATCTCTACGGGGCGGGGGAGCGCGATAAGCTGCGGCGGCTGCGGCGCTTCTGCGCGCTGTTTCTGGTGTCGCTGGCGCTGGCGGAATCGCTGGCGGTGTTCCTGCTGGCGACGCCGCTGATGCGGGTGTTCATTGCGGATGCGGCCATCATCGCCGACGGCGCCGTGATGCTGCGCTGGCAGATCGCGGGCATGGCCTTCTGTGCTGTGGTGCTGCTGCACACCTGCATGTTCCAGGCGACGGGCAAGGCGCTGCAGGCGCTGGCGATGTCCCTGAGCCGCCAGGGCGTGCTGTTCGTGGCGGTGTTCCTGCTGGCGACGCTGATCGCCAAATATCAGGGCTTCCTGGTCGCGCAGCCCCTTTCCGACGTGCTCAGCGCGGCGCTGGCGCTGGTGCTGTTCCGCGGGGCATTCGGAAGGGACGTCTGAGGAGAATAAGCCTGCGGCAGCCGGGAGACACTATGTTTCATGCGATGCCCCTGGAGCGATATGCCTTAACGAAAGATTAACGGCATATGATGCCTCAGGGGTATTGACAACTCCAAATTAATTGTGTACAATTGATTTGCAAACGAAATAAAGGAGGTTCACACCATGAGCATTTATGATTACACCGTCAAGGCCCGCAAGGGCGCCACGCTGAACATGGCCGATCTGAAGGGCAAGGTGCTGCTGATCGTGAACACCGCCACCGGCTGCGGCTTCACCCCGCAGTACGAGGCGATCGAGAAGCTGTACGAGAAATACCACGACCAGGGCTTCGAGGTGCTGGACTTCCCCTGCAATCAGTTCGGCCACCAGGCCCCCGGCGACGAGAGCGAGATCCACGAGTTCTGCACCGCCAAGTACCAGACCCAGTTCGACCAGCTGGCCAAGATCGACGTCAACGGCGAGACGGAGGAGCCGCTATTCACCTTCCTGAAGCAGGCGCAGCCCGACGAGAAGGTGGAGGGCATGAAGAACAAGGCCGCCATGGCCATGATCGCCAAGATCAGCACCACCTGCAAAAAGCCGGGCGACATCAAGTGGAACTTTACCAAGTTCCTGGTGGACCGGGAGGGCAATGTCGTGAAGCGCTTTGCGCCCACCAGCGACCCCGCCGATTTCGACGCCGATATCGCCGCCCTCATCTGAGATGGCCGATAAATACGATAGCCTGCGCCTGCGCAACCAGCTATGCTTCCCGCTGTACCTGTGCTCCAAGGAGCTGACAAGGCGGTATCAACCCATGCTGGATAAGCTGAACCTGACCTACACACAATACGTGGTGATGATGTACTTCTGGGAGGTCGGCGGCGGCAGCGCCAGGGACGTGAGCCGGGCGCTGCTGCTGGATCCCAGCACGCTGACGCCCATCCTGAAGAAGCTGGAGCAGAAGGGCTACCTGGCCCGGGAGCGGGACCCGAAGGACGAGCGCAGCCTCGTCATCCATCTGACCGACGCGGGCGAGGCGCTGAAGGACGACGCGCTGGAGGTCCCCGCCCGCATGGCCAACTGCCTGGGCCTGAGCCCGGAGGAGGCCATGCGACTGGGCGAGCTCATCGGAAAGGTACTGAACAACATCGAAAAGGAGCTGTGAAACATGTCTGTGATCGAAGTGAGCAAATCCAATTTTGAAGCCGAGGTTTTGAAGTCCGACGTGCCGGTGCTGGCCGATTTCAACGCGGGCTGGTGCGGCCCCTGCCGCGCCATGAAGCCCATGCTGGACGAGCTGGCCGAGGGCAACGAGAAGTACAAGATCGTCTCCATCGACATCGACGAGGAGGACGAGCTGGCCGAGGAATACGACGTGTCCTCGATCCCCTGCCTGGTGGTGTTCAAGGGCGGCGAGGAAGTGAACCGCAGCGTCGGCCTGATCCCCAAGGATGCCATCGCCGAGCTGGTGGAGGGCTGATAGGATGTATGATATCATCGTCATCGGGGCGGGCCCCGCGGGCATGACGGCGGCGATATACGCCCGCCGCGCCGCGCGGTCGGTGCTGGTGCTGGAGGCCGTCAGCTACGGCGGCCAGATCCTGAACACCCCCGATATCGAAAACTATCCCGTGGAGGCCCACATCTCCGGCTTCGACTTCTCCACGAAGGTCTATGAGCAGGCCAAGGGCTTGGGGGCGGAGTTCGCCTTCGAGAAGGCTGTGGAGATCCGCGAAGAGGACGGCGGCTATACCGTCGTCACCCCGAAGAACGCCCACCGGGCGAAGGCCGTCATACTGGCCACGGGCTCCGAAAACCGCAAGCTGGGCCTGGAGGACGAGGACCGGCTGGTGGGGAAGGGCATCTCCTACTGCGCCACCTGCGATGGCAACTTCTATCGCAACAAGGTGGTGGCCGTGGTGGGCGGCGGCAACACCGCGCTGGAGGACGCGCTGTACCTGGCGGACCTGGCCAGGCAGGTGTACCTCATCCACCGCCGGGACAGCTTCCGGGGCGAGGAGACCAACGTCGCCCGGCTGAAGGAGAAGGGCAACGTGGAGTTCGTCTACAACGCCAACGTCACGAAGCTGATCTCCGAGAAACGGCTGAAGGCCATCGAGGTCACGGACAAGCTGGACGGCAGCGTGCGCACCATCGAGCTGAACGGGCTGTTCATCGCAGTTGGGCGCGTGCCGGAGAACCAGAACTTCGCGAACCTGATCGAGCTGGACGAGGCGGGCTACGTCCGTGCGGGCGAGGATTGCCACACCAGCGCGGCGGGCATATTCGTGGCGGGCGACAACCGCGCGAAGGCGCTCCGGCAGCTGGTGACCGCCACCGCCGACGGCGCGATGGCCGCTACGGAGGCCGTGAAGTACATCAATTCGCTGTAATTCGTTTTATGATGCGAGCCGTGGGCGACAGATGCCCGCGGCTCGATTTGCGTGTCCCATTTACTTTTCCTTTTCCGCCTTCGCGTCGTTCTCCCGCACCAGCGCCATGATCTCCGCGTACCGGCCGGTGATCTTTTCGTAATTCTCCGGGCGGTGGGGCACCAGGCAGTTCGTGCAATCCTTGTAGCCCTTCTCCGAGTAGCGGAAATTGCCGCCGCAGCGCTTGCCCAGCGCGTACAGCGGGCAATAGCAGAACAGGCAGTTGAAGTGCTCCGGATCGTCGGTCACATGGCAGGGAAAGTATTCGCACAGCGTGTTCTGGAAAAAGGCATAGTGCTTGGTCTGTTCGCTCAAGGTCGTGTCCCTCCGCGCGTCGATGTATCGTTGTGCATACAGCATATCATTTTTTCGCCGAAGAATCAAGGGTTGTTCCGGGATCGTTTCCATCCGGGTCCGGAATCGTTTCCATCCGGGCCTGTCCGGGCGATTTAACATTTCGGCGTTGAAGAAAAACCCGAATCGTGCTATTGTTATACTGTGTATATTTGCGCTACAGGAGGAATAGACTTGTCCCTTTCCGATCGCATCGAAAAGCTGTTGATGTCCGTGCAAAAGCCCGTTCGGTACATGGGCGGCGAGTTCAACGCCGTCATGAAGGACCCGGACGCGGTCGACGTGCGCTATGCTTTCCTGTTTCCCGATACCTATGAGGTGGGCATGTCCCACCTGGGCATGAAGATACTCTACCACGCCATCAACGCCCGGGAGGACGCCTGGTGCGAGCGCGTGTTTTCCCCGTGGGTGGACATGGCCGACCTGATGCGCCGGGACGGGATACCGCTGTTCTCGCTGGAGTCCCGCACGCCCGTCAGGGAATTTGACCTGCTGGGCATCACGCTGCAATACGAGATGAGCTTCACCAACATACTGGAGGCCCTGGACCTGGCGGGCATACCGCTGCGCCGGGAGGACAGGACGGAGGGCCCCTTCGTCATCTGCGGCGGACCCTGCGCCTACAACCCGGAGCCCCTGGCGCCCTTTGTAGACCTGATCGCCCTGGGCGACGGCGAGGAGGAGACCCAGCAGACCATCGACGTCTACAAGCGCTGGAAGGCCGCCGGGCTGCCCCGGGAGGAATACCTCAGGATGGCGGCGCAGATCCCCGGCATCTATGTGCCCTCGCTGTACGACGTGGCCTACAACCCCGACGGCACTGTGCGCAGCGTGACCCCGAAGCCGGGCAGCGGCGCGCCGGCGGTGGTGCGCAAGGCCATGGTGGCGGACCTGGACGGGGCGACCTATCCCGAAAAGCTGATCGTGCCCTACGGCGAGATCGTGCACAACCGCATCATGCTGGAGATCTTCCGGGGCTGCACCCGGGGCTGCCGCTTCTGCCAGGCGGGCATGATCTATCGCCCGATCCGGGAGCGCAGCGTGGAGCACCTGATGGAGATGGCCGAAAAGCTGGTCAGCGCCACGGGCTACGACGAGATCTCGCTGATGAGCCTGTCCAGCGGCGATTATTCCTGCCTGCCGGAGCTGGCCCACAGGATGGTGGAGCGCTTCGCCGCCAAGCGGGTGAAGATATCGCTGCCCTCCCAGCGCATCGACACGGTGCTCACCGACACGCTGAAGGAGACCCAGAAGGTGCGCAAGACCGCGCTGACGCTGGCCCCAGAGGCGGGCACACAGCGGCTGCGGGACGTCATCAACAAGGGCGTCACCGAGGCCGACCTGATCCGCTCCGTCACCGACGCCTTCGACCAGGGCTGGTCCGCCGTGAAGCTGTACTTCATGCTGGGCCTGCCCACCGAGACCGACGAGGACGTGCTGGGCATCGCGGACCTGGCCGAGAAGGTGCGCCGCTGCTATTTCTCGATCCCCAAGGAGCGCCGCGCCCCCGGCCTGCGCATCACGGTGAGCGCGTCGGTGTTCGTGCCGAAGAACGATACGCCCTTCCAGTGGGCGCCCCAGCTGGATTATGAAAGCGTCGTGCGCCGACAGCAGCTGCTGCGGCAGGCGCTCGGCAGGCTGAAGGGCGTGGATTTCAAGTATCACGCGCCGGACGTCAGCTACATCGAGGCCGTGTTCGCCCGGGGCGACCGGCGGCTGGGCGAGGCCATGGAGCGCGCCTGGCGGCTTGGCTGCCGCTTCGACGGCTGGAGCGACCAGTTCCGCTACGACCTGTGGCTGAAGGCCTTCGAGGAGACCGGCATCGACCCGGATTTCTACGCGACACGCCCGCGTCCCACGGACGAGGTGTTCCCCTGGGACCACCTGGACTGCGGCGTTACGAAGGCATACCTGCTGCGGGAGTGGGAGCGGGCCCAGCGGGCCGAATGCACGCCGGATTGCCGCAGGGGCTGCACCGGCTGCGGCATGAAGCGCTATCCCGGGGCCTGCGAGGGCCGATGATTACAAGCACGAGGAGCATGACATGAGGGCACTGATTCGCTTTGGCAAGCAGCCCCGGCTGCGCTTTATATCCCACCTGGACCTGCAGCGCTTCTTCCAGCGGGCCGTGAACCGTACGGGCCTGCCCATCGCCTATTCCCAGGGCTTCAACCCCCATCCGGTGATGTCCTTCGGCTCGGCGCTGGCGCTGGGCTGGACCAGCGAATACGAGGTCATCGACATCAAGCTCAGCGCGCCGATGGGCAGAAAGCGCACGGAGGACGCCGTGCGCGCCGCGCTGCCGGAGGATCTGCCGGTGCTGGAGGTGCGCATGGTGGACGACCGCCACGCCGCGCCGATGGCCCAGGTGAAGGCCTCGGATTACCGCGTGACGCTGGAGGGCGAGGATGCCCGGGCCGTGCTCGACCAGATCCCAACATTCCTCTCCCGGGAGACGGTCAGCGCCGTGAAAAAGACCAAGTCCGGCGAGAAGGAGATCAACGCCCGTCCGCTGGTGCTGGCGCTGGAGCCGCTGGAGGATGGCTTCAATGCGCGGCTGAAGCTGACCGAGCAGGAATCGATGAAGCCGGACCTGCTGATCGCGCTGCTGGCCGGAATGGCGGGCGTAGAGGCTCCCGAAGCCCGCATCCACCGCGTGGCGCTGCTGGGCGAGGACGCCGATGGGCAGCTGAAGCCGCTGATGGAGCTGTGACGGCGATGAAGCAGACGCTTTTGATGGAGCGCGTGCTGGACGAGACGCGGCTGGCCGTGATCGAGGACGGCGCGCTGTGCGAGCTGTACTGCCGCCGCCCGGACAGCGAAAACCTGTCGGGCAACATCTATGTCGGGCGCGTGGAGAACGTGCTGCCGGGCATGAACGCCGCCTTCGTGGACATCGGCATGGAGAAGAACGGCTTCCTGGCGGCGGGGGACATCCGCCTGGACGTGCGCGGGGAGAAGGGCCTCAGTGAGGCGTTGGGCAAGCCCCGGATCGAAGCGCTGGCCTGGCCCGGCCAGCAGATACTGGTCCAGGTGATCAAGTCCCAGCCCGGGGCGAAGGGACCACGGCTCTCCAGCCACATCACGCTGACGGGACGGCTGCTGGTGCTGCTTCC
>ONHI01000079.1 GCA_900317565.1 uncultured Eubacteriales bacterium | reverse complement strand
GGGCTGGGCCGCACCCTGGGGCCTGGGGGCCGCCGGACGGGCTGCGCCCATCGGCTGCGCGGGCCTGGGCTGGGGCCGCTCGCCCTCGCTGCGGACCGGACGCGCCGGGCGCGCCTCCTCCGCCGGGGCGGCAGGCTGCTCCGCCTGGACCGTCTGCGTGTCGGGCTTTGCATGCACTTCGGGAGCCGGCTCATCCGGGATCTCCGGCACCTGCTCGCTGGAATAGGCGGTCATGAACTGTGCGCTGGCCTCGTACTGCTTCCTCAGTTCCTCCTTGGCCTCGCGCTCCTGACGCTCCCGCTCCTCGCGGACGAAACCATCCGAGATCCTGCGCAGCGCGCTCAGCATCTCCTGAGACTGCTTGCGCATGCGCGTCACGTTCTCCAGCATCTTGCCGGTGCTCGCGCTCAGTTCCTTGGTGACGTCCTGAACCCTGACTTTGGTCATTCCCTCAATGCACCCCCGTACACTTTCAAAAATCCTCGGCCCGTCCCGGGCCAGTTATTGGATGTCGAATGTCATTCGACCTTGCCCAACTCGATGATGCGCGCGGCCATGCGCGCGTCGGTGACCGCCGCCGCCATGCGGGACGGCTTGCCGATGGCCTCCCCCAGTGCGAATTCCCCGGTGCGCAACAGCGGCACGCCGTGGCTCTCGCAGGCCTGTGTGACGGCCTTGACGGCGTTCTGCGCCGCCGCGCCGTCCAGCACCGCCGCGAACGCGCCGCCCGAGCGGATCGCCTGCACGCAGGCCTTCTCGCCGGTGATCAGCTTGCCCGCCCGGGCGCAAAGCCCGAGCATGTTCAGCACGCGGTCCATGGCCTCAGCCCTCGCCTTCGGGCTGCATCTGCGCCTCCAGCTGGCTGAACACGGCCTCGTCGATCTTCGCGTCCAGCGCCCGCTCCAGCGCACGGCTCTTCTGCGCCTTCTTCAGGCACTCCGGTCGGGGACAGATATAGGCCCCGCGCCCGGACGCCTTGCCGGTGCGGTCGATGCGGGCCTCGCCCTCTGCGGGCTTCACCACGCGCAGCAGCTGCGCCTTGGGCTTCATCTCGCGGCACCCCACGCACATGCGCATGGGGATCTTGCGCGGCTTGACGGGCATAGGCTCTCTCCTTTGCGGCGATCTTTCGCGCCGTTATTCGCCGGCCAGCTGCTCGGCCTCCGCCTCCACCTGGCTCTGGCTCTTGATATCGATCTTCCAGCCGGTCAGCTTCGCGGCCAGGCGGGCGTTTTGACCCTCCTTGCCGATGGCCAGCGACAGCTGGTTGTCCGGCACGACCACCGCCGCGGCCTTCTCCGTCTCGGAGACGTACACGCTCAGTACGCGGGCGGGGTTCAGGGCGTTGGCGATGTATTCCGCCGGGTCCTGGGACCACTTGACGATATCGATCTTCTCGGTCTTCAATTCGTTGACCACGTTCTCCACACGCATGCCCCTGGGACCCACGCAGGAGCCCACCGCGTCGATCAGCGGATCGGTGGACACCACGGCCATCTTGGTGCGGAAGCCGGCCTCGCGGGCGATGGACTTGATCTGCACCACGCCGGTGACGATCTCGGGCACCTCCAGCTCGAACAGGCGCTTCACCAGGCCCGGATGGGTCCGGGAGACGAACACCTGCGGGCCGCGGCCCAGGCGGGAGACCTCCAGCACGTAGACCTTGATGCGGTCGTTCACGGCCAGCTCCTCGGTGGGCATCTGCTGGCTGGGCTCGAGCAGGCCCTCGGTGCGGCCCAGCTCCACGAACACCTGCTTGTTCTCCACGCGCTGCACGATGGCGGTGAGGATCTCGTTCTCCTTCTGGCTGTACTCGTCGTAGATCACGCCGCGCTCGGCCTCGCGCAGGTGCTGCACGACCACCTGCTTGGCGGTCTGCGCCGCGATGCGGCCGAAGTTCTTGGGCGTCACCTGCACCTCGACCAGGTCGCCGATCTCATACTGGGGCCGGATGGCGCGGGCCTCCTCCAGCGACATTTCGCACTGGGGGTCCTCCACGGTCTCCACCACGGTCTTGCGGGAGAGCACCTCCACCTCGCCCTTGTCCGGGTCGATGGTGGCGCGCACGTTGGCGTTCTTGCCGAAGTTCTTCTTATATGCGGAAATCAGCGCGGCCTCGATCGCGCCGAAGAGCACTTCCTTGTTGATCCTGCGCTCCTTGCTCAGGGCGTCCAGGGCGCTGAAAAATTCATTGGAATCAATTCCGCCGTTAGCCATGGCCTTCGTTCCTCCTGTTCTTGTCGCCGTCGCCGCCCCGGGCGGGCGGCCGTCGCGGCCTGATTTTATGGGTTATCGGGAAGCTCACTGCACGGGCGCGTCGTCCTGCAGGTCCTCCTCGTCGAATTCGATCAGCGGGCGCACGACGGCCACGTCCCTGCGGGGGAAGCGCAGCTGCTCGCCGCCTTCGTTCTCGATCACGATGTCGTCGCCGTCCAGGCCCACCAAGTCCCCGGCGAACTGCTTGGCGCCGTTCACCGCGCGGTAGGTCTTGAGCTCCACGGCCAGCCCCCTGGCGCGCTCGAAATCCGCCTCTGTCTTCAGCGGGCGGTCCGCGCCGGGCGAGGAGACCTCCATGTAGTCATACTCCACGCGCTCCACCAGCGGCAGTATCCGCCGATGGAAGGCCTCCAGGTCGTTCAGGGCGACGCCCTCCGGCTTCTCGATGTAGAAGCGCAGAAAATGGCCGGTCGGTTCCTTGACCAGCTCTACGTCGACCAGCTCCACGTTCATCTCCGCGGCGATCCTCTGTGCAATTTCCCTGGCTTCCCTGACCGGCATTGACTTGCTCGGCAACTATATCAACTCCAAGCTGTAGGTATGTATTTCAAAAACACACCGCCGAAGATCGGCGGTTGTTCGTGGCAGCGCGGGTCCTATTACCCGTATACCTTTGCATTATACCACGTTTTTCCGAAGAATACAACCTGATTTTATCAGAAAAAGCGCGTTATATGTTATATATTCGGCAGAAAAGCGGGGTCCGAGACCCATTCGCCGTCCCTGAGATGCTCGATATGGGCCCCCAGGCTGCGCAGCTTGTCGTCGAAGTGCTCGTAGCCGCGCATGATGTATTCCACGCCGGAGATCTCCGTCACGCCCTCGGCCATCAGCGCCGCGATCACCAGCGACGCGCCCGCCCGCAGGTCCGTGGCGTTCACCCGCGCGCCCACCAGGCGCTCCACGCCGGTGATGATGGCGGTGGTCTCGATGACCCGGGAATTCGCGCCCATCTTGCGCAGCTCGTCCAGGAAGCGGAAGCGGTTTTCAAAGATGGTCTCGGTGACGATGCTGGTGCCGTTGGCCACGGTCAGCAGCGCGGACAGCGGCTGCTGCAGGTCCGTGGGGAAGCCGGGATAGCCCTGGGTCTTCACGTTCACGGCCCGGAAATTGCGGTTGCTGCGCACATGGATGATGTCGTCCTCGCTGGACACGTGCACGCCCATCTCCAGCAGCTTCGCCGAGAGGGCCTCCATGTGGGTGGGGATCGCGCCGGTGATGATCACGTCGCCGCCGGTGGCCGCCGCGGCGATCATCAGCGTGCCGGTCTCGATCTGGTCCGGCACCACGGTGTAATTGGTGCCGTGCAGATGCCGCCCGCCGCGGATGCGGATCACGTCGGTGCCCGCGCCTTTCACCACCGCGCCCATGCTGGACAGGAAGTTGGCCAGGTCCACGATGTGCGGCTCCTTGGCCGCGTTGTGGATGCAGGTGGTGCCGCTGGCGGACACGGCGGTGAGCATGCTGTTCACGGTCGCGCCCACGCTGGGCATATCGAGGAAGATGTCGCCGCCGATCAGCTCCTCGGCGCTGGCCATGATGACGCCGCCGGGGGTGTCCACGTCCGCGCCCAGGGCGCGCATGCCCTTCAGCGTCTGGTCGATGGGCCGAAGCCCCAGGTCGCATCCGCCGGGCAGCGGCACCTCGGCCCGCTTGAACACGCCCAGCAGCACCGGCGCGAAGTAATAGGACGCGCGCATCTGGCAGGCGAGCTCGTAGGGCGGATCGAACTTGTCCGCCGTGCGGGGATCGATGGTGATGACGTTGTCCTCGAAATCCACCTTCGCGCCCAGATACCTGAGCATATCGATGATGATATGTACGTCGTTGATGTCCGGAACGTTCTCGATCACGGACGGCGAATCCCCCAAAAGGGCAGCGGGAAGTATGGCCACCGCGGCATTCTTGCCGCCGCTGACCATCACCTCGCCCTCCAGGCGGGCGCCACCGTGAATTCGCAGTTTTTCCTTCATCTTATCTCCACCCGGTCCAGCCGGTCCATCATTATTTGAGATCAGCCCGCGGCCTCACTTGCCGCAGCCCGAGCAGCCCTGGCAGTTCCCGCCGCAGCTGCATCCGCCGCCGCCCCCGATGCGCTTGCCCACGGACCATTTGCCCTCGTACACCCGGGCGACCTCGCCGCCGCACTTGGGACATTTCACCTCGTCCCGGGCGGAAAGCGAGCGCAGCAGGTCGAACCGATGGCCGCACACGGCGCACTTATAGTCATATACAGGCATAGGCTTCCTCCGGCGCGCAAAAACAGCGCCATATTTCTATCGCAAATTCTATTATACATGACTCGGCCGATTCAAGCAAGCCTGTTTACGTGGTTATTACCGGAACGGAACCTTTCAGCCCCCCAAACCCCGGTTTTCACCGGAAAGATTTAACCTTCAATGCCGCCGCAGAGGCCAAAACACGGCCCTCCCGGCGCAAACTCTCCATTGTCAAACCCTGCCCCTTATGCTAGAATATAGATGGGGTATTATGTACAAAAGCGGTCGGGGGTGCGTGGGTTTGACGGAGGAGAGCCAATTCCTGTCCTTTTCGGGCGTGCGCGTCCACTTCTGCGTCGTCCGGCCGGACGTGCCCGTGCGCAACCGCATGCTGCTGCTGTCCTCGCCGCTGATCAGCACGTTCCACTGGCGCAAGCTGCTGCCGGAGCTGGCGGGGCTGGGCTGCCTGGCGGTGCTGGCGGACCTGCCGGGCTTCGGCAGGAGCGACCCGGACGCTCCCCAGGGCACGGACGTGCGGGCGAACCTGCTGTGGGGCGTGCTGGACGACGTGGACCGGTCCATGGGCGCGCCGATGTCCCTGTGGCACCTGGCCGGGCACGGCATCGCCTGCGCGACGCTGCTGCGCATGGCGGTGCAATACCCCGACAGCGTGAAATCCCAGATCCACATCGCGCCGCTGTTCTCGATCGATTCCACATCCCGCCACGCCGCCGTCGGCGCCCATTGGTTCGACGAGCACGTGCCCAGCCCCCAGCGCTTCCGGCAGGCCATCGAGCGCTATTCCGGCTTCCCGATGGACGATTACATCGTGGACAGGATGCGCGCGCCGCTGCTGCGCCCCGGCATGCGGGACACCTTCGGGCGCATGCTGGACAAGAGCGCCGCGCCGCCCCGGGTGGGCATGGGCTTTTGCCCCACGATGGCGCTGCTGGGCGGGCGGGACCCACTGCTGGACGAGGCGCGCCTGAAGCAGGTGCGCACGCTGCTGCCCGACGCCGAGACCCACCGCCTCGCCACCGCCGGCCACTTCCCCATGGAGACCCACAGCAAGGCGCTGCGGGATTATTTGAGGGGATGGCTGAGGTACAATGACTGAGCTTCGTCCTAAACAAAACTACGTTTAAGGAAGTATCGATATGCCGAAATTGGAGCCCTATTCCCGCAAGCTGGACTACAGCTACCAGCTGGGGGTATTTCCGTCGCTGATGCTGCTGGAGGCCCGGCCCGACTGCGCGCTGCGGCTGCTGCTGCATCCCCAGGGGTTGGAAAACGAGGGCGTGATCAAGCTGCGGGAGAAGTGCGCCGCGCTGGGCGTGCGGGAGGAGCTGGCGGAGCGCGTGCTGCGCCGGGAGTCCAAAAAGGACAACTGCTTCGCGGGACTGGTGTTCCGCAAGTACGACTGCCCGCTGGACCCCGCGGCCAGCCACGCGGTGCTGTGCCAGATCACCGACAACGGCAACGCGGGCACGGCCATGCGCTCGCTGCTGGGCTTCGGCATACGGGACGTGGCGGTGGTGCGGCCCTGCGTGGACGTGTTCGACCCCCACGTGCTGCGGGCGTCCATGGGCGCGTTCTTCAAGCTGCGGGTGCGGGTGTACGACGACTTCGACGCCTACCGCGCCGAATTCCCGGACCGGCCGCTGTATCCCTTCATGCTGGACGGCGCGCAGCCGCTGAACAGGGTCGCGCCGAAGGCGGTGCCGCCCTTCTCGCTGGTTTTCGGCAACGAGCAGACCGGCCTGCCGCCCCGCTTTGCACAGCTGGGCCAGAGCGTGTTCATCCCCCAGAGCCCGGAGATCGATTCCTTCAACCTCGCCGTGGCGGTCTCGGTGGGAGCCTATGCTTTTACGCAAATGGAGAATTGAATGGGGTGTTTGACGTGTTCCTTCGCAACTACGGCATACTCACCGCCCTGGCGCGGCCGGAGGGGCTGCCCTCGCCGCTGGCCACGGGCGCGTCGAAGGAGTGGGCCCAGGCCGGGGCGCACCTGGCCATGAGCCGGGATCTGCCCGCGATGCCCCTTTCCCAGCGGCTGGCGGACCCGGAGGCCTATCGGCGCGTGCAGCGCGGACGGCGGCAGGCGCTGGAGGCGCTGATCGCCGTGGAGGCCGACGGCCCGCGGTTGGAGCGGGCGGTGGACCTGATCTGCATGATCGCGGAGGAATCCGCCTGGTCGGAGAATCCCCGGAACGCCCCCTTCGACGACGACCAGCACCCGGTGATCGACTTCCAGTGCGCAGAGACGCTGATGCTGCTGGGCTGGGTCCAGCGGGCGCTGGGCGAGCGGCTGGGTTCCCGGGTGTCGGCGAAGCTGCTGTCCGAGGCGCGGCGGCGGGTGTTCTCCCCCTTCCTGGCCCACGGGGATTATCCCTTCATGCGCTTCGTCGGCCCCGGCAGCGGCCGGGAGGCCCGACCGCTGTGCATACTGTCCGACATACTGCTCAGCGCCGTACTGCTGGAGACGGACGCCGCCCGCCGAGGCGCGGTACTGAAGCAGGCGCTGCGGCTGATCGACGAGGCCGTGCAGGCCCGGGAGCGCCGGGTCGCGCCGCTGGCGGACGAGCTGGCGGAGACGGCGGCGGTCACGGACCTCTGCCTGCTGCTGCGCAAGCTGACCCGGGGCGAGATGGACCTGACGGGCGAATACCCCACCCCGGACTGGCTGGACGGGCTGCTGGTGCCCTGGCTGGAGGGGGATTGCTTCGCCGACCCCGCGGGCGGGAGCCTGCGCCCGGACCTCTCCGGGCAGGAGCTGTTCCGCGTGGGCCTCGCGGCAAACGACGAGGCGCTGACGGCCCTGGGCGCGGCGCTGCACCGGGCCCACCGGCTGCCCTCCGCCACGGTGACGGGCCGCCTGCTGGACATGTCCTGCGCCGGGATGCTGGCCGCCGGGACGGGCAGGCCGCCGCGGCTCAAGCACGCCTCCACCGCCCGCAACCGGGTGATGCTGTCCCGGTTCAACGGCATGACCTGCGCCATGCACACCGGCGGCGAGCGGGGCAACGCGGGCAGCCTCGTGCTGTTCGCCGGGGAGAAGCCCATACTGGTGGAGGTCCCCGGCCACGCCGGCCTTCCGCTGATCGGCGGCGCGCCCCAGCTGGAAAAGCCCGGGGCAAGCGCGCCGGAGAGCGCCTTCGGGGCGGACGTCTGCCCCGCCGATTTCGAGGTGCGGCCCGACCGGGAGCTGATGAGCGTGGACCTGACCCACGCCTGGCCCGCCGGCGCCGCCGCCCGGTCCGTACAGCGCACCGCCATGGTGCTGCGGGAGCAGGGCGCGCTGCGGCTGGTGGACGCCTTCGACCTGGAGCGGCCCGCGCCGGTGGCCTTCCGCTTCATCACGCCCCAGAAGCCCGAGCGCCTCACCGCGGGACTGCGGCTGGGGCCGGTGGACATGAGCTGGGAGGGCGAGCTGCGCTGCGACATCGCGCCGCTGGGGCTGCGCTTCCCCTCCGGCGACCCGGCGGGCGAGCCGCTGTATCAGATCGAACTGACCGCGCCCCAGCCGGTGACCCGGGCGTTCTTCACCTTCAGCTTTACCAGGGGGCAGTGACAAAAACGCCGGGGCGGCCATGATGGCCGTTCCGGCGCTGTACTATGTGCCGTCAACGTCGGGCTCACAGCGTAAGGTGCGTGCTGCCCATGTTGACCCCGTTGATGAAGAATTTTATCGAATAATAGCCCGACGGGAAACCGCCTTCACTCATGCGATTGGTAAAAACGGCGTATTCGTCCAGCGCCGAAACCATATCCACCGTCATGGTATGTTCGTCGATATAATTCGGATAAAAGGACCAGGCGGCGATGCTCGCTACGGCGAAATCAGGCCCGATCACCACGATCCTGCATTCGAGCTCCGGCTGAGCCTGCAGCCAGTTGTTGAAGCTCTGCTCGTCCAGTTCCGTATCGAAGACGATCTGGTTGTACAGCGTCGTGCGTTCAGAGCCGTTCCAGCCCAGCAGCGCATTCAGCTGCGAGGCGCTGGTGATCTGATAGTATTTATCGATTTCATAGGTCTCCGGGTTATGATTGCACCAGCGAATCTCCCTGACGGAGAAGGGCAGCTGCGGCTTGGAATAGCCGTCCGCGGAAAAGTACAAGGGAGGCGTGCGCCAGCGCATCACATTGGTAAATCCCCCGTCGCTGGCGATGACGAAGAACTGCATGTACTGCCCCGGGACGATCGGAACATAGAGCTCGCTGTCCCCGGTGCACGACCTTACGTAATTGCCATCCTTACCCTCGGCGTTAAGGAAGAGATACCCCTGGTTTGGCAGTGAGCCCCAACCGTCGTCCACCCAAGGGAGCACCTCGTGGTCCTTGTCCTTCAGCAGGCTATACTTGACCTCATATTCGCTGCGCGGGCAATTGTTCTGGCGCACGACCAGCTTTGCCGTGCCGTCCCCATTGTCCGTGATGGTCTCTATGAAGGCGTAATTCTCACTGGGCGCATCGAATCGGGCGACCGTGCGGGGCTGCGGCGCGGGCCAGTTGGCGACGCTCGCGGCACTTCCCGACCCGGCGCTTTGGCTCTCCGTCGCCGCCGTCGCCGCCGTGGGGCGATTCGTAGCCTGCGGGCTTTGCAGGCCGCCCGCCCCCAGCAGGCCCAGCTGCTGGCCGCCGAAATAGGCCAGCACCGCTATGACCGTCACGATCAGCAAGCGGCCGAAGCCGCCCTTCTTCTTTTTTTCCAGCTCGGGCGGCGGAGTCTTGACCGCCCCTGTTTTGAATCCCGACCCGGTATATCCTGTCTTCATGTCCGCGCCTGACCCGGCATAGTCCGTCTTCGTGCCCGCGCCCGACCCGGTATACCCCGTTTTCGTCCCAGCGCCCGACCCGGTATTCACGGTTTTTCCCGCGCCGGACGACCCAAGGGTGTCCCCGGTCAGTTCCGCCGGGGCAACCAGCGTGTCGTCCGCGGGCGGTGTGAACACCCCGGCGACGCCGCCAACCGTTTTCGCCGTGCCGCCCGTACCGGCCGTCTCCGGCCTGCGCCCGTCGCCGCAGATCTGGCAGACGGCGTCCTGCCATTCGTTCAGGCCGTCGCAGTAGGGACAGCGCCAGCGCTTGATCTCCTCACCCATCGTGACCCCTCGCTTCTCCCTCAAATCTTTCCCTGCATAATCAGATCCTTGTTCCGCATTGCGTGCAGAAGGCGTCCCCGTCCTCGATCTCCGCGCCGCACTTCGGGCAGTGACGCACCGCAGGCACGGCGGGCGCGACGGATGTGGCGTGCGAAACCGGTGTGGCGTGCGCGACGGGTGTGGCGCTGCCCATGGCAGCGGCGGCCTTGCCGATCAGCTTTTTCGCCTTGCGCTTGGCGATGAAGGCCCCCAGCCGGTTGTTCGCGAAGCCCACTATGGCAAAGGCCAGGCCCGCCATCACGGATTCGAAGAACGAGCTGTCCTCCCGGAAGTTCTGATAGTTCAAAAGCCAGCCGACCACCATGATGAACGCGCCGACATAATAAAGAGCCCCGATGACGCTGAACATCGTCGCCAGCTTGGAATGCTTGTAGCTGGTGTAGAAAAGCGGCAATACCATATTGCTTTCTCCCCCCGAGGTCGTTTTTGCTTCAAAGGTTGCCGGGATCGGAGAACCACCTGTCGAACTCCCCGTTTGAGCTGACCGGCTTCGCGCCGGGCATGTTGACGATGAGCTTCGGCTTCTCCTCCGGCGCCACCGTCTTTTCCTCCGGCGGCTCGGTATCCCTCGGCGGCTTTACCGCCGGCGGCATCGCCTTTTCCTTCGGCGGCACGGCGTCCCTCGGCGGCTTTACCGCCGGTGCCATGGGCTTCACGGTCTCCGCCGGCGCAACGAGCTCCTTCTTCGGCTCCACAGCGATCGCCACCGGCGCGCCGCACTTGCCGCAGAACTTGGCGCTGTCCTTGAGCTTTGCGCCGCACTTCCTGCAGAACATGGTCAGGCCCCCTTAGATGCTGTTGCAGATCGCGTCCACGATCTCCTTGTAGGTATACTCCTCAAGGCCCTTGCCGGCCGTGGAGGGATAGTGGATCACATTGTTCCAGGTGGCGGTGATCTGCTGCCAGTAAGGCGCGTTGGGCGCAAACAGCACCAGCCGCTTCGCCGCGTTCTTGATGTAGGGTTCCATCTGGCTGTCGCCCCACCACTGGGTGAGCGCGTTGAAATCCGCGGGCATGCCCTTGGGATACTTGGGCTGCGCCTGGGCAAAGCCTATGGGATGGGTGGAGGCGTCCGTCCAGACGACGATGACGTTCCGGCGCTTGGTGCCCTCCTTGGTCCAGTCGGAGCGTATGGCGTAGGCCAGCGCCTCCAGGCCGTCCTCCGGCTCGTCGCCGCCGCCCTGGGCCTCGATGCTGTTGACGCAGGCCTCGAACTTGTCGGCTTCCTCGGGCAGGTTGAAGAACCGCGTCGCCATCATCGGCACCTCGTCGGCCACATAATCGCGGAACGCGATCACGCGTACACGCATGTTGTCCAGGCTCTTTTGCTTGCGTTCCATCTCCCGGGTCACGTCCCGGTAGAACGACAGCGCGTTCTCCTTGACCTTGTTGATCACAGGTCCCATGCTGCCGGTCGCGTCGATGCAAAAGCACATATCGACGTTATAGGTCATTTTCAGCGCCATGCTCTCTTCCTCCATGCTGTGTTGTTATTGCTCCATGCGTCTCAAAGGTCGCCCGGTATTTCAAAGAACGAGCTGCCGCTTACCGGGCTTGAGGCAGCGGCCTCCCCGCGCTTCAGCGTCGCTTCCGCTTCCGCGAGGCTCACGCGCCTGTCCCGATTCCCCTCCAGCATCCGGGCGATCAGGTCCCGCCACTGGGCGGGCACCGCCTCGGCCACGGCAAGCCTCCGGCCGTCCAGCACGGCCTCGAAGGGATAATCGTAGCGCGCGTCAAAGCCGGGCAGGCAGCCCGCGAAGATCTGGTGGAACACCACGCCCAGGGCGAATACGTCGATCGCCCGGTCGATGGTCCCCTCCTCCGTCTGCATCATCATGAAGGTCTCCGGGGCCATGTAGACCAGGTCGCCGTGGATCTCCTCGTCGGGCCGGGGCGGCTGCACCTCCCAGAAGCAGTTGTCGAAATCGATCAGCTTGCCCGTCACCTTGCCCGAGGGCAGGCGGCGGAACAGTATGTTGTCCAGCTTGATGTCCCCGTGGACGATGCCCGCAGCGTGCAATCGGCCCAGGCAGTGCACTAGCGCCTTGCAGATCCGCAGCTTGTCCCCCGCGTCGATGCGCTGCACGTCGTCCAGGCCGATGGCCTCCACCTTTTCCATCACCAGGTAATAGTGGCTGCCCCAGCGGAAGAACTCCTCCACACGCACCAGGTTGCCGTCGGAGGCGGCATTGATGCGATTGTAGAGCAGCGCGCTGCGCTGCTCGAATGCCTCGCAGATGGCCTTCTTGTGGGCCACCACCGCCGGATCCAGCAGCTCGGCATACACCGGATAGACCGGATCGATCAGCTCCTTGATGAAATACCGGTTGGCGCCCCTTTGCGCGAAGCCCCAGCGGGAAAAGCCGCTGTTGGTGGTCTTGAGCTCCCCCAGCAGCCGATAGCCGTTAATCTCCGTCATGCTCGGCCTCTCTCATCGTATCTTTTTCATTGGGCAGCAGCCGCTCATAGCTCGCGCGGTATTCCTCCCACTGGTCAAACAGCGCCGCCTCGTCGGCCTCCGCCTGGGGATATTTTACCTCCAGCCGCTTTTGCCGCTTCACCAGTGCCGTCCTCAGCGCCTTGAAATCCGCATAGCCAAAGCTGTACGCCGACAGCGTGTAATCGTCGCCGGACACCGCCCCGATATCCGCGTCCAGTGCGCGCCGCCAGCTATCCATGTCCTTCGCGCCGCGCAGAGCCTTCAGCAGCAGCGCCTCGAAGGCCATCGGCGAGGGGACGTACCCGAAGCAGCCGTCCGTGGCGGCGATGAGCAGCCCGGGCCGCTTCAATTCCAGCGTCCTGTGGTGGATCACAAAGGGCGCGGAGGCGCTGATGACGTTGGTCATCGGCGCGTCCTCCCGCAGGGCTCGCATGGCGTCCTGGACCACCGCGTCGTCCGCCGTCAGCTGGTGAAGGCCGCCGCCGTCCAGCAGGTAGCAGCGGGAATCGCCGCACCAATAGACGTCCGCATGGCCGTCATTGTCAACGGCAAAGCCCGCCAGCGTCGTGGGAAAATCCCGGCTCAGGCTGCCCATCAGCAGCTGGCGCGATGGCTGCAGGTCGCGGCATTCCGCCAGCGCCACGCCGTTTCCGCTCTCCAGCAGCGACGCGCCGCCGTCGCCACCCGGAGCATATCCCGTCTCAAACCACTGTCGCGCCGCCAGCGTGGCCGCGCGGGAGGCCACCCAGGCCCCGGTATGGCCCTCAAAGGCGGCATAGGTCTTCGCGCCGCTGCCGCCGCAGCCGTCGAAAACGCCCAGGAAGGCGCGACCGTCCGCCTGAACCGCAAGGCAGGAATCCTCACCCCGGCCCGCGTCCCGTTCGCGGCAGAGCACGAGCGTCCGGTCGTCGGGAGCCACGGGAAGCTCCGGCACCCGTGACAACGCCGCGAGAAGGGTGCCGCCGGGCAGAGAGGTCGCCTGAGGACAATCCTCCTCCGGGGAAAGAGGCTCCCCCACGGTGCCTTCCTCCGGGAAAATGCCGTCGTCCCGGGCAACGTAACAAGTTACGTCGCACGCGTCTCCCGGCTCCGCGTCATCCTCCCTCTGAAAGGGCATCGCAACGGATTGCAGCCGCGGCAGGATCTCGTCCGCCATCTTCCGCATGCCCTGCTGCACCCATTCGCCCAGGCGTCTTTCGATATCATCCAGCTTCATATCGGGCCGCTCCCCGACCGCGCCCGGAGGCAAAAAATGCCCCCGGCGGGCCGTCGTACTGCAGTTAAAGTTTCAGTCTCAAACCATCACTGAAAGTATAACACAGCATCAACAAAAAGTCCACACAAGCAAAACATATTTTCAATCCGCCTTTAGAGTGTGTTTCTAAATCCCGGGAGATGCAGTTTCGAGTGGATTTGACTGCATTTCAAGGCGCTTTTCCGCAGGCTTACTGGTTGCAAGTCAAGGA
>ONHI01000170.1 GCA_900317565.1 uncultured Eubacteriales bacterium | reverse complement strand
AAGGTCGGTCAGGGTCTGCGTCGGATGGAAATGCCCGCCGTCACCGGCATTGATGATCGGTACGACCGTCTTCATCGCCGCGGCGATCGGGGCGCCTTCCTTGGGGTGGCGCATCGCGATGATATCGACGTAGTTGCCGACCACGCGGATCGTGTCGCTGACGCTCTCCCCTTTGGATGCAGACGAAGACTGCGCCTCGGAGAATCCGAGCGTCGCACCGCCGAGGCTCAGCATGGCCGACTCGAACGAAAGCCGCGTTCTGGTGCTCGGCTCAAAGAACAGCGTCGCCAGCTGCTTGCCGTGGCAGATGTCCTGATAGTCGCTGGAATAGGTGTGGCCATCGTTGCTCCCTCTGACTTTTTGCAGGGTATCCACGATGATGAGCCGCGTGTCGGGATGATATTCAACAAATCCCTCCAGCAGTTCGATCAGACCGTCTCCCAGGCTCGGCGCTTCGATTCCGAAATACAGGTTCTTCGCCGTATCAACGCCGAACATCTTGTACAGCCGCTTCTGGAGCCGACCATAGTCGTCCTCCAGCGCCAAATACAGCACCGAGCCCTTTTGAACCTGAAAGCCCCACATGTCCGTTCCGGTACCGACATGATACGCATGCTGCGCCATGAGGAAGCTCTTGCCCAGCTTCGGAGCACCGGCGAGTATGTAGGTACCGGGGTACAGCAGGCTATTGATGATCGGCGGCCTGCTGGTGTACACCTGGTTGTAGAGGTCGGTCATGGAGACGGTTTTCAGCCTGTTCTTCTCGCGCTTGCCCGAATTAACGGTATGCGTGTTGACATTGTCAGCGCCATCGGCTATAGGCCGGCATCTGTTATCCCTCCTTCTTGTTTTCAGTCATGCCGTACATGTGTTCCAGGTAATACTGTCGGCTCACACGACCGTTCACGGTCGCGTAACCCTTGGCGCGAAGCTCCTCGTTCCACTGTCGAATCATCTTGTAGGCTTTCGCCTTGGAAATCTCCAGCTCCTGAGCAAGCTCCTCAGCCCGGACAAAAACCGCGTTTGACACTATTTCACCTCCAATCTCTGTAATGTAAGGTCCCTGCCGTTCTCCCTGCGCTGGTTCCCGGCGGGTGTGCCCTGTGCGGCTCCTTTCCCGGTCCTTTTAAGGCGCTCACTCCTGTCCAGAAGGTCGTCGCGGTTTGTTCCAGTACAGACGGTCATTCGGTTAAACTTATCTCTTTTTGTATAAGTCTCTATCATAATACTACCTTCTCTTCCAAAATGCAAGCGATTTTGCTATGGATTTATGCATTTAATAAACATTTAAATTTATGTTCTTGTTTTATGCTTATCGCTGTGCTATACTGTCTCTATAGACTGGAAAGAATCGTCTAAGGAGGACATCCTCATGGCATTTGGAAAACGCATCAAACTGTTCCGCACCATGCGAGGATTGAAGCAGCGTCAGGTCGGCGAGATCCTCGGCTTCAACGGCGCGGCCACCGAAGTCCGCATGGCGCAGTATGAAGCGGAAGCCCGCGAGCCGAAGGCACCGCTGGTGGAGCAGATGGCCGAAATCTTCAACGTCAGCCCCAAGGCGATCTCGGTTCCTGAGATCGACACCTACGATGGCCTGATGCACACCTTCTTCGCACTGGAGGATATGTACGGCCTCAAGATCGCCGAGATTGACGGCGAACTGTGCCTGCACCTTGATCGCACGCTCAATCCCGACATGAACCTGCTCGACCTCTTTGAGCTTTGGCACAGGCAGTCCATGCGCCTCGCCAACGGCATGATCACCAGGCAGGATTACGACGAATGGCGCTATAACTATCCCGCCAGTCAGGCGGTGCTCGAACAGGCCGCCCGCGACAAGCGCCGCAGGGACAGAGCAGCCAACAGCGACGAATAAGCATCCTCCAAACCTCCTGAACATACAACGATTGTCAGCGTCTTCCTTTGGAAGCCGCCGACCCGCGCAACGGCCGCTTCGCAGCCCGTTCGCTAATCGTACCAAATACAAAAAGTCCTCTGGAAAACATCTTGTCGTTTTCCAGAGGACAACTTTTGTATTATCCTACAGAATAATGGAAACCCGGAAAATAGTATCAAAACAGTATCATCCGGTTGTCACACCCCTCGAAAAGCCCGTGTTTTCAGGCACTTTCGCGGATCGTACCTTATTCCCACTCTATGCTGGCGGGGGGCTTGGAGGTCACGTCCAGCACCACGCGACTGGCGTGGGGCACCTCATTGACGATGCGCTCGGAGATGCGGGCGATGAGGTCATAGGGCAGGCGCGCCCAGTCGGCGGTCATGAAGTCGTCGGTGGTGACGGCGCGCAGGGCGATGGTATAGTCGTAGGTGCGCTCATCTCCCATCACGCCCACGGAGTGCACGCCGGTCAACACCGTGAAGTACTGGTTGACCTTGCCGGCGAGGCCTGCCGCGGCGATTTCCTCCCGGAAGATGGCGTCGCTCTCCCGGACGATCTGCGCCTTTTCGGGCGTGACCTCGCCGATGATGCGTATGGCAATGCCCGGACCCGGGAACGGCTGCCGCCAGACCAGGTCGCGGGGAAGGCCCAGCGTCTCGCCCAGGGCACGCACCTCGTCCTTGAACAGCATCCGCAGCGGCTCGATCAGCTCGGTAAAGCCCAGCTCCTTCGGCAGGCCGCCCACGTTGTGGTGGCTCTTGATCACGGCGGCGCTGGTGCCCTGGCCGCTCTCGATCACATCCGGGTAGATGGTGCCCTGGGCGAAGTAATCCAGTTTGCCCAGGTCCTTCGCGGTATCCTTGAACACCTCAATGAAATCCCGTCCGATGATCTTGCGCTTCTGCTCGGGTTCGGTGACGCCCTTCAGGTCATTAAAGAACCGTTCGGCGGCGTCCGCGCGCACGAATCGCACCGGGAAGAGCTCGCTGAACACCCGACAGACCTGCTCGCTCTCGCCCTTGCGCAGCAGGCCATGGTCCACAAACACGCAGGTCAGGCGATTGCCGATGGCCCGGTGGATCAGCGCCGCCGCCACGGAGGAATCCACGCCGCCGGACAGCGCCAGCAGCACCGTGCCGGTCTCACCGACGATCTCGCGGATCTGCTTCACCGCCGTATCGGCGTAGGCGTCCATCGTCCAGTCCCCCGCGCAGCCGCAGATGCGCAGCACGAAGTTTTCGATGATCCTGCGCCCCTCGTCGGTATGGGTCACCTCGGGATGGAACTGCACGCCATAGATGCGCCTTTGGTCGTCCGCCATGGCGGCGACGGGGCAGTTGTCCGTCCGCGCGATGATGCGGAAGCCCGGCGGGCATTCGCGCACCTGCCAGGTGTGGCTCATCCAGCAGGCGGATTCCGGGGACAGGCCCTCCAGCAGGCCGACGCTCTCCCCCATCCGGACCTTGACACGCCCGTATTCGCGCTCCACCGCCCGCTCCACAGAGCCGCCCAGCAGCGTCGCGGTCAGCTGCATGCCGTAGCAGATGCCCAGCACGGGCACGCCCAGGTCGTAGATCGCGAGGTCGCAGCGGGGCGCGCCCGGGTCGTTGACGCTGGCCGGGCCGCCGGAGAGTATGATGCCGGCAGGCTGCCGGGTCACGATGTCCGCCGCGGAGATGCTCCACGGCACGACCTCGGAATAGACATGACATTCCCGCACCCGCCGCGCGATCAGCTGGGTATACTGCCCGCCAAAGTCCAGGATAAGCAGCTTTTGTTGGTTTGACATCCCTTTGCCTCCCTGATTGCTCACTGAGTTTTATCAAGGATACCACAAAAGTAGGTAAAAATCAACGGCACAATCAGTCCGATTGCAGCGCGTCGTAGCCCTCCTCGCCGGTGCGGACGCGCACGACGTTCTCCACATCGGTGATGAAAATCTTGCCGTCGCCGATGTGGCCGGTATGCAGCACGCGCTTGGCGGTCTCGACGACCATGCGCACCGGGACCTTGCTGACCACGATGTCCACCTGCACCTTGGGCAGCAGCGTGACCTCCACGGGCGTGCCGCGGTAGTATTCCGGCTTGCCCTTCTGTGTGCCGTAGCCCATGACGTTCGTCACCGTCATGCCGGTGATGCCGATCCTGTTCATGCTCTTCTTCAGGGGCTCCAGGCTGGCGGGGCGGCAGATGATGCGCACGTTGGTGTAGACCGGCGCGTCGGGGGCCTTTTCCCTCACGACCCGCGCGGGCGCTTCATCGTCCACGGCGGGAATGGCCACGGGTTCGACCTCCTCCAGGCTGCTGTCGCTCATGATGCTGAAGCCGGAATGCCCGCAGTCCGATGGTGGCTTTGATGATGGAAAACACGACGGTGATGACCACGGCCGTCCAGGCGATCACCGAGCCGACGCCCAGCAGCTGTACGCCCAGGAATTTGAATCCGCCGCCGTAGAACACACCCTTCATCGTGGAAATCCCCGTGGCGAACAGGCCGGTCAGAATCGTGCCCAGCGCGCCGCACACGCCATGCACGGAGATCGCGCCGACGGGATCGTCGATCTTCACGACCTTGTCGAAGAATTCCACCGACAGCACCACGGCGAAGCCGCAGCACAGGCCGATGATCGCCGCGCCGAAGGGGTTGACCGCGTCGCAGCCCGCCGTGATGCCCACCAGCCCCGCCAGCGAGGCGTTGAAGGTCATGGACACGTCTGGCTTGCCATAGCGCAGCCAAGTGAAGATCATGGTGGTCAGCGTGGCCACGGCGGCGGCCAGGTTGGTGTTGAAGAACACCAGGCCGGCGGAGACGATCAGTTCGTCACTGTCCATGCCCACGGTGCTGGCACCGTTGAAGCCGAACCAGCAGAACCAAAGGATGAACACGCCCAGCGCCGCGATGGACAGGTTGTGGCCCAGGATGGCGCGGGGCTTGCCGTCCTTCCCGTACTTGCCGATGCGGGGCCCCAGCAGCTTCGCGCCGATCAGGGCGCACACGCCGCCCACCATGTGCACGCAGGTGGAGCCGGCGAAGTCGTGAAAGCCCAGCGCGCTGAGCCAGCCGCCGCCCCAGATCCAGTGCCCGGAGACGGGGTAGATGAACAGCGAGATCGCCGCAGAGTAGACGCAGTAAGCCGAAAACTTCGTGCGCTCGGCCATCGCGCCGGAGACGATGGTGGCACTGGTGGCGCAGAATACCGTCTGGAAGATGGCGTAGGCCCACAGCGGCACGCCCGCGGGCAGGATGTGGCTGTAATCGCCCAAGATGAACGGGTCGATCCAGCCGAAGGCTGCCGTGCCCGCGCCGAACATGATGCCGAAGCCCACCAGCCAATAAAGCGGCGTGCCGATGCAGAAGTCCATCAGGTTCTTCATCAGGATGTTGCCCGTGTTCTTCGCCCTCGTGAAGCCAGCTTCGCACATGGCGAAGCCCGCCTGCATGAAGAACACCAGCGCCGCGCCCAGCAGCACCCAGATCGTGTTAACCGCGGAAAATGTCATATCCATTACCTCCATTCTATTCCAAAAACAAGGCGCAAGGTTGCCTGCGGGATCACTCCCGCGCGCACCCTTGCGCCTTGGTGGAAACTATGCAATTGTCAAACCCCGCTGGCCCCGTAGTTTGAAAGCACCCGTGCCGACGGGTCGTCCACGTCGCAGCCAGGCCAGGTCCTGTTGGGCATCCAGAAGTCCGCGATCATCCTTGCCTGTCCGGGATAGTATTGCTCAAACAGCTCCCGGTACAGCAGGCTCTCCTTGGTGAACGGCGGGCAATAGTCGTAGCGCGCCGCCTTATCGGCAAATTCTTCGTCGGTGTAGGTGCGCTCCGCCAGGGCCTTGAGGTCGCTGACCATGGAATGCCCCACCGCGTCGGAGAAGGCCGCCTTCTGCCGCCAGAGGATCGCGTCGGGCAGTATATGCTCGTCCGCGAAGGCTTTTCGAATGAGATACTTCCCCATGTCGTGCTTGTTCATCTTCAGCTCCGGGTCGATGGACATGGCGTAGCGCACGAACTTCAGATCGCCAAACGGCACCCGCGCCTCCAGGCTGTTCACGCTGATGCAGCGGTCGGCGCGCAGCACGTCGTACATGTGCAGCTCCCGGATGCGCTTCTCCGCCTCCTCCTGGAAGGCGGCGGCGCTGGGGGCGAAGTCGGTGTACTTGTAGCCGAACAGCTCGTCCGAGATCTCGCCGGTCAGCAGCACCCGGATGTCGGTGTGCTCGTGGATGTATTTGCAGACCAGGTACATGCCGATGGACGCGCGGATCGTGGTGATGTCCCAGGTGCCCAGCAGCTCCACCACGGTGGGCAGCGCCTCCAGCACGTCCCTTTCGCTGATGATGACCTCGGTGTGGTCGCTGCCGATGTAGTCCGCCGCCATGCGGGCGTACTTGAGATCGATGGCGTCCACATCCATGCCGATGGCGAAGGTGCGTATGGGCTTATTGAGCAGCTTCTGGGCGATGGCGCACACCAGCGAGGAATCCAGCCCGCCGGAGAGCAGGAAGCCCACCGGCGCGTCGGCGTCCAGGCGCTTCTCCACGCCGTCGATCAGCAGGCGGCGCAGCTTCTGGCACACGTGGTCCTCGTCCCGCATCGTGAACTGGTCCACATGGGCGGGGTCGGCGTAGCGGACGAATTCGCCATCGATCCAGTAATGTCCCGGCGGGAAGGGCATGATCTCATCACATAAGCCCATCAGGTTCTTGGGCTCGCTGGCGAAGGCGATATGGCCGTCCGGCTGATAGCCATAGTACAGCGGTCGGATGCCGATGGGGTCCCGGGCGGCGATCAGCTTGTCCTGCTCGCCGTCGTACAGTATCAGCGCGAACTCCGCGTCCAGCGTCTTGAACATCTCCACGCCATACTCCCGGTACAGCGGCAGCAGGATCTCGCAGTCCGACGCGCTCCTGATGGGAAAGCCCTCGTCGATCAATCGCTGGCGCAGCGGCCGGAAGCCGTACAGCTCGCCGTTGCAGACCACGTATGATTGACCCATTTGGAACGGCTGCATGCCCTCCGCCGTCAGGCCCATGATGGCCAGCCGGTGGAAGCCCAGGTACCCGCAGGGGATCTCCACGAACCGGCTCATGTCCGGGCCGCGAGAGACGGTGCGGTTGAAGCACGCATTCAGCTTATCAATGGGGATCGTCTTGCCTTCAATGCCGAAAATGGAACACATGGCGCGCACCGTCCTTTGCCTGAAATTTTGTGCGTATTCTATCACGGCCCCACGGCGCTTGTCAATACAGAATTGCAATTAAGAGTTTGTAAACTTGCAGAATTTCATTATAATGCGTCGATTATTGCATCTATTCCGCATTTCTCAATCATTTAACATTCATAACCTCTTGACAGCCTGCCCATGGGTATGCTATGCTTTGTGCGTGACAAGGCAAGGGCGTCGTGTTGACAGTCCCTTGCCCTCTCTCTTTTTGGTCTCTCAGAGTCAATCGTCTATGGAGGTGCTGTTATGAGCAAGTACACCAAGCAGGACATCATTCGCCTGGTCAAGGAGGGCGACGTGGAGTTCATCCGCATGCAGTTTACCGACATCTTCGGCCAGCTGAAGAACGTGGCCATCACCGCCAGCCAGGTGGAGAAGGCTGTCAATAATGAGATCATGATCGACGGCAGCAGCATCGAGGGCTTCGTGCGCATCAACGAATCGGATCAGTACCTGCGGCCCGACCTGGACACCTTCGCCATACTGCCCTGGCGACCCCAGCACGGCAAGGTGGCGCGGCTGATCTGCGACGTGTACAACCCGGACGGCACCCCCTTCAT
>ONHI01000106.1 GCA_900317565.1 uncultured Eubacteriales bacterium | reverse complement strand
GTGACCACCACGTCCGGGGCCAGCGCCCGCAGCTGGGCCACGCCCTCCGGCCTGCGGATGCGCTCGAACTGGTACACCGGCAGGCCCTGCTCCAGCGCGTATTGCTTCACCGGGCAGGCCGTCAGCTTGTTGCCCCGGCCCGCCGGACGGTCCGGCTGGGTGAACACGCCCACGATGTCATAGCGCCCGTCCTCCGCCAGCGCCCTCAGCGACGGCACCGCGAAATCGGGGGTGCCCATAAAGACGATACGATACTCGCTCATTCTTCCGCTGCCATCTCCTCTTCCACTTTATCCGTGACATCCTCGATCATCTTGTCCACATAGAGCACGCCGTCCAGATGGTCCAGCTCGTGGCACAGGCACACGGCCAGCAGGCCCTCGCCCTCCACCTCGATGTGGTTGCCCTTGCGGTCCTGGGCGTGGACCCGCACCTTCTCCGGGCGGGGCACGGTGCCCCGGCGTCCGGGCACGGACAGGCAGCCCTCGGTGCTGACGACCTCGCCCTCGGACCACAGGATCTCCGGGTTAACCAGCTCGATCAGGCCCTCGCCCACGTCGATCACCACGGCCCGCTTCAGCACGCCCACCTGGGGCGCGGCCAGCCCGACGCCGTCGGCCTCGTACATGGTGTCCGCCATGTCGTCCAGCAGCACCGCCAGCCGGTGGTCGAACTTCGTCACCTTGCGGGAGTGCTTGCGCAGTATCTCGTCCTTGCCCATTTCCACGATCTTGCGAATTGCCATAATCTATCCTGCTCCTCGTCCCTAATGCCTCTTATCTAATGCCTAATGCCTAATGCCTGTTGCCTAATGCCTAAATCATATTGTTCGGATTGATCTCCAGCTCCGCCCGCACGCCCTCGGGGGCGGCGTCGGCCAGGGCCTGCATCCTCTCGGCCACGGCGTCCATGTCCGCCTTGAAGTACAGCTTCAGCAGCAGCTGCCAGCGGGCCTCGCCCCGCAGCAGCCTTATGGGCGCCTCCGCGGCCTTCAGCTGTATGGCGTCCTCCCGGGCCCCGGCCTCGTCCAGAAACGCGCCGAGCCGCGCCTCGTCCGCCTCCGCGGCGGCCTTCGCGGCCTCCGGGTCCCTGGCGCTGTAGACGATCCGCGCGATCACCGTGAACGGCGGATACAGCGCCGCGCGGCGGTAGGCGCTCTCCCGGGTGTAGAAGGCCCGATAATCCTGGGCCGCCGACAGCTGTATGCCGTAGTGGTCCGGCTCGTAGGTCTGCACCACCACGCGCCCGGGCACCTCCGCCCGGCCCGCGCGGCCCGCCACCTGGGTGATCAGCTGGAAGGTGCGCTCCACGCTGCGATAGTCCGGCAGGTTCAGCGACAGGTCCGCCGCCACCACGCCCACCAGCGCCACGTTGGGAAAATCCAGCCCCTTGGCGATCATCTGGGTGCCCACCAGCACGTTGGCGTCGCCGCTGCGAAAGCGCTCCAATATCCGGGCGTGGGCGTCCTTTTCCCGGGTGGTGTCCACGTCCATGCGGGCCACGCGGGCGTCCGGAAACAGCCGCGCGACCTCCTCCTGCACCTTCTGGGTGCCCGCGCCGAAGTACTTGATGTAGCCGCTGCCGCAGTTCGGGCACTGCTTCGGCGGCGGCAGGGTCTTGCCGCAATAGTGGCAGCGCAGCGCGTTCTCCGCCTGGTGCCAGGTCATGGAGACGTCGCACTGATCGCACTTGACCACATAGCCGCAGGCGCGGCAGGACACGAACGTGGAATGGCCCCGGCGGTTGATGAACAGCATCGCCTGGTGCCCGCCGTCCAGGCAGGCGCGCAGCTGGGAGGCCAGCCGGGCGCTGAAGATCGAGTGGTTGCCCCGCTCGAACTCGCCCCGCATGTCCACGACCTCCACCTCGGGCAGGGGCCGCCCCTTCACCCGCTGGCGCAGCTCGATCAGCTCCAGCCGGTTTTCAGGGCGCACGCCGGGCATGGCCCGCATGTAGGTGGTGATGGAGGGCGTGGCGCTGCCCAGCAGCAGCACCGCCCCGTGCTGCTGCGCCCGCTTCCAGGCCACGGCCCGGGCGTCGTAGCGGGGCCGGCGGTCCGATTGATAGGTGGTCTCGTGCTCCTCGTCCACCACGATCACGCCCAGGTTCTGCACCGGGGCGAACACCGCGCTGCGCGCGCCGATGACCACCCGGGCCTCGCCGGAGCGTATCCTGCGCCACTCGTCGAAGCGCTCCCCCGCCGACAGCGCCGAATGGAGCACCGCCGCGTCGCCGCCGAAGCGGGCGTGCAGCCAGGCCACCATCTGGGGCGTCAGCGCGATCTCCGGCACCAGCACCACGGCGGTCCGGCCCAGCTCCAGCGCCCGGCGGATCAGCCGTATGTAGACCTCGGTCTTGCCGCTGCCGGTGACGCCGTGCAGCAGGAACCGCCCGCCGCCGCGCTCCAGGGCCTCCGTCAGTCGCGCCACGGCCAGGCGCTGCTCCGGCATGGGCTCGGGATCGGCGGTGCGGCGCTCGTCCGCCAGCGCGCGGGGCGTGCGGCGGCGCTCGCTGTCATAGAATTCCACCGCGCCCTTCTTCGCCAGCGCCCGCAGCGCCGCGGCGTCCAGCCCGGCGGTCTCGGCGTCGCCCCGGCGCAGCGCGTCGATCAGCTCCAGCTGCTTCGGCGCGCGGCGGTTCGCCGCGACGAATGCCTCCAGCGCGTCGCCGGACAGCGCCAGGTGGGCGTAGCGCCGGGTCTTCTCCCGCACCCGGCCGCCCCGCATCTCGGCAGGCAGCATCAGCCGCAGCGCGTCCACCAGCGTGCAGAGGTACCGCACGTGCATCCACTCGGCCAGCTCCATCAGGTCCGGCAGCACCACCGGCTCCTCCCGCACCACGCGGAGTATCGGCTTCACCCGCTCCGGGGGCAGCTCGCAGGCATCCGACAGCGACACCACGAAGCCCTCCAGCGTCCGCGGCCCGAAGGGCACCGCCACCAGCTGGCCGGGCGACACCGCCATGCCCTCGGGCACGGCATAGGTGAACAGCCGGTCCACCGCCTCGGCGGAGAGGTCCACTGCGATTTGGGCGAAGGCGCTCATAGCTCGGCCACGCGATCCAGTATGCCGTCCGCCGTCGCCCGCTTGGACATCAGCGGCAGGCTCCGCACGTCCGCCCGGGTGATGAGCGTGACCGCGTTGGTGTCCACGCCGAAGCCCGCGTCCGAACGGGACACGTCGTTGGCGACGATCAGGTCGGCGTTCTTGCGCTCCAGCTTGCCCCTGGCGTTCTCAAGCATGTCGTCCGTCTCCGCGGCGAAGGCCACCAGCCGCTGTCCGGGGCGCTTGCGGCGGCCCAGCTCGGCGGCGATGTCGGTGGTGTTCTCCAGCTCCAGGACCATGCCCGCGCCGGTCTTCTTGATCTTGCTGTCGGCCACATGGGCGGGCCGGAAGTCCGCCGGGGCGGCGGCCTGGATCACTACGTCCGCCCATTCGCCCCGCGAGAGCACCGCCTCGCACAGCTGGGCGCTGGATTCCACGGGAACGAGCGTCACGCCCGCCGGCGCGGCCAGGTTCACCGGGCCGGAGACGAGCGTCACCTCGGCGCCGCGATCCCGGGCGGCCTCGGCAATGGCATAGCCCATCTTGCCGGTGGAGCGGTTGGTGATGTATCGCACCGGGTCGATGCGCTCCACGGTGGGGCCGGCGGTGACAAGCACGCGCACGCCCTCGAAGTCCCGCCTGACGTTCAGCAGCGCGTCCAGGGCCTCGACGATCTCGGCGGGCTCGGACATGCGGCCCACGTCGTCGTCGCCGCAGGCCAGGTGCCCGGAGGCGGGCCCGACCAGCCGCGCGCCGCGGTCCACCAGCGTCTTCACGTTCGCTTGGGTGGCCGGATGCCGCCACATGTTGGCGTTCATGGCCGGGGCGATCAGCATGGGCGCGGTCATGGCCAGCGCGGTGGTGGACAGCAGGTCGTCCGCGATGCCGTTTGCCAGCTTGGCCAGGCAGTTGGCCGTGGCGGGGGCGATCACGAAGGCGTCCGCCCACTTGGCCAGCGCGATGTGCTCCAGCTCCCGGCGGGGCGCGAAGGTGTCCGTGCAGGCGGCGTTGCCGCTGAGGGTCTCAAAGGTCAGCGGCGGCACGAATTTGCAGGCGTGCTCCGTCAGCACCACCCGCACCTCGGCCCCCTGTTTTTTGAGCCGGCTGACCAGATCGCAGGCCTTGTAGGCCGCGATGCCGCCCGTCACGCCCAGCACGACGCGCTTGCCCTGCAACATAGCTGTGATCTCCTTTTAAATAACACGAATAGCGAAACCGATTCAATCGGGTTTCGCTGTCCGGGTTGATATGGATTTTGTTTGACCTTCGCTCAATCAGGCCTCTTCTTCCGCTTCCTCGACGCGGCTGTAGGTGATCAGCCGGCGGTTGATCTCCTCGATGGCGATGGACAGCGGCTTGGTCTCCTTGGTATCGTACAGCGGCAGGCTGCCGCCGATGATCTCGCGGGCGCGCTTGGCCGCCTCCACCGCCAGGGTATAGCGGCAGTCGACCTTCTCAAGCAGCTCGCCGATGGGGGGGTTGGTCATCATGGTTGGTTATCCTCCTCGTTCGAAATCACTTTCTCAATGAAGCGTTCAGGTGATCCAGGAAATCCCTGCGGTTTTCGATCTCCAGGCGCTTCGCGGTGATGACGGCATAGACCTCATCCGCCGCAATCTCCAGGGCGTTGGGCACGTCGCTCCAGTCCTGGTGGATGATGACATAGTGGTATTTGTAGGCGGTGGCCACCTCCGAGGCGACGTTGTTCAGCCGCACGCGGATGGATTCCTCCGTCTCGGTGCCCCGATGGCGCAGCCGCTGCTCCAGGTTCTCCCGGCTGGGCGGGCACACGAATATGCCGGTCACGCTGCTGTCCTGGGCCATGGCCTGCAGGCAGCCCTGCACGTCGATCTCCAGGATCAGGTCGTGGCCCTCGGCCAGCTCGTTCTGCACGGTGGCCTTCAGCGTGCCGTAGTGGTTCTGGTGCACATGGGCCCACTCATAGAAGGCGTCCTGGTCGATCAGCTCCTTGAAGCGCTCCTCGGTCACGAAGTGGTAATTGACGCCGTTGACCTCGCCGGGGCGGGGCGCACGGGTGGTGCAGGAAACGGACAAGCGCACGTCCGGGTGCTTCTCCAGCAGCTTTTTCACGATTTCGGTCTTGCCCGCGCCCGCCGGGCCGGAGATGACAAACAGCCTGCCGCGATTCGCCATAGTGAGCGTCCCCCTTTATCTTATGTAGGTATTCTCCCCTGGACCTATTCGATGTTTTGCACCTGCTCGCGCAGCTTTTCGATCTCCGCCTTCATGTCCACGGTCAGCCGCGTGATGGGGATGTCCTGGGACTTGGAGGAGATGGTGTTCACCTCGCGGTTGAGCTCCTGCACGATGAAGTCCACGCGACGGCCCACGGGCTCGGTGGCATCCAGCAGCGCGCGCAGCTGCTGCACGTGGCTGTTGAGCCGGACGATCTCCTCGGCGATGGCGCTGCGGTCGGCCATGATGGCGACCTCCATCAGCAGCCGGTTCTCGTCCACGCCGCTGTCCACCAGCTCGGCGACGGCGCTCTTCAGCCGCTGCCGGTATTCCTCCACCGTCTCGGGATAGCGGGCCTCCACGGCGGCGGTCATGCGCTCGATGGCATCCACCCGCCCGGAAAGGTCCGCCCGGATGGTATCGCCCTCCCGGCCCCGCATGGCGACGAGCCCCTCCAGCGCCTCGTTCAGCGCGGCGAGCATCAGCGCGCGCACGGCGTCCTGGTCCTCGTCCGCCTCGGTGACGGTCATGACGTCCGGCATACGGGCGATGCCCATCAGCGTGCGGTCGTCCCGCAGGCCGGAGCCGGACAGCTCGGCCAGGCTGCGCAGCGCGTCGGCATAGGCCCCGAACAGCGCCTCGTCCACCTGCACCGTCCGGGCGTCGGTGCGCAGGTTGCGGTAGGTCACGAACACGTCCACGTGTCCCCGGGACAGCTTCGCGCCGACGGCCTTGCGGGCTGCGTCCTCCAGGAACATCAGGTTCCTGGGCATGCGGAAGGCGATGTCCAGGAAGCGGTGGTTCACGCTCTTGACCTCCACGGCCATCTGGCGGCCGTCGATCTCCACGAAGGCGCGGCCATAGCCGGTCATGCTCTGCATAGTACTTCTCCATGTCCCCGCCGCAGACGGCGGCAGATGATCAATTTCCAAAATATATTATAGCACATCCGCGCCGGATTGCCTATGGGCTAGTCAAATTTTAATAAGGTGACCTCAGTCCCGCCCCAGCATCTGCAAAAATTCCGCCTCGCCGATGACCTTCACGCCCAGGGTCTGGGCCTTGGTCAGCTTGCTGCCGGCGCTCTCCCCGGCGACGACCAGGCTGGTCTTTTTCGAGACGCTGCCCGCGGCCTTGCCGCCCGCCGCGCGGATGGCCTCCTCGGCCTCACTGCGCCCCATGGACGCCAGCGTGCCGGTGACCACCACGGTCATGCCCGCGAAGGCCCCGGCGGAGGTGTCCCGCGCCTCCCAGCGGGGCGTCACCCCGGCGGCCAGCAGCGCGTCCACCAGCCGGGCGTTGGCGGGGTCGGCGAAGAAGCCCACCACGGAATCGGCCACGATGTCGCCCACGTCGTCCATCTGGACGAGCGCCTCCCGGCTCGCGCCGCGCAGCGCGTCCACGCTGCCGAAGCGCTCGGCCAGGTCCCGGGCGGTCTTGGTGCCGATGTTGGGGATGCCGATGGCGTAGATGAAGTTGTTCAGCTTGCAGTCCTTGCTCTTTTCGATGGCCGCCAGCAGGTTCTCCGCCTTCTTTTCGCCGAAGCGCTCCAGCGCGCACAGCTGCTCCTTTTGCAGGGAATACAGCTGGTCCGCCTCCTGCAGCAGCCCCGCCTCCACCAGCTGGCGGGCGGTCTTTTCGGAGAAGGTGTCGATGTCCATGGCGTCGCGGCTGGCGAAGTGGGAAAGCCGCATGACGATCTGGGGCGTGCAGCCGTCCCGGTTGGGACAGAACAGGTGCGCGCCGCGCTCCACCAGCGCCGCGCCGCAGCTGGGACAGACGTCCGGCTTCTCCACGTCCCGCTCGTCGTCGCTGAACTCGTCCACCCGGCCCATGATCTCCGGGATGACCTCGTTGGAGCGGCGTATCCACACCCGCGCGCCCAGCTTCACCCGCTTGCGCTGGATGTCCTGCCAGTTGTTCAGCGTGGCCCGGTTCACCGTCGCCCCGGCCAGCTCCACCGGGCTGACGCTCGCCACCGGGGTGAGCTTGCCCGTGCGCCCGATCTGCCAGTCCACCGCCAGCAGCTCGGTGGTCATCTCCTCGGCCTCGAACTTGTAGGCCACGGCCCAGCGGGGGAACTTGTCGGTGTAGCCCAGGGCCCGGCGGGTGGCATAGTCGTCGATCTTGATCACCGCGCCGTCGATGTCGTAGTCCAGCCCGCCCCGGCTCTCCTCGACGCTGCGCACCGCGGCGACGGCCGCCTGGAAGCTGTCCGCGTCGATCTCGCAGCCCGACACCGGGAAGCGGTTCTCCCGCAGGAAATCCAGCATCTCGTGCTGGCTGGCGAAATCCCGGCCCTCGATGTAGCCCACGTCGTAGAAGCAGGCGTCCAGCCGACGGCTGGCGGTGACGTTCGGGTCCAGGTTGCGCAGCGCCCCGGCGGCGGCGTTGCGGGGGTTCTTCAGCGGCTCCTTCGCGGTCTCGTTGTACTTTTCCAGCACCGATATGCGCATGAAGCCCTCGCCGTGCACCTCCATGCGCCCGGTGAAGGGGATCTTCAGCGGTATGGAGCGGATCGTCATCACCTGGGGGAGTATCTCCTCCCCCACGATGCCGTTGCCCCGGGTGGCCGCGCCCACCAGCCGCCCGCCCTCGTAGGTCAGGTTGACGGTCAGGCCGTCGAACTTGTGCTCCACCACGTATTTTATGGGCGGCAGCGGCGTCCCCGCCGCCACGGCGTCCTGGCGCAGCTTCTCCGCCCGCCGCGCCCAATCCTCCAGCGCCTCGATGGACTGGGCCTTGCCCATGCTCCAAAGCCGCGCCAGGTGGGTGTGGGGCTCGAAGCCCGCCAGCACCTCGCCGCCCACGCGGCGGGTGGGCGAATCGGGCAGGCGCTCGCCCGTCTCGCTCTCCAGCTTCACCAGCTCGTCGTACAGCCGGTCCCACTCCGCGTCGGATATGGTCGGCGCGTCCAGGGTATAGTATTGATAGGCGGTCTCGTTCAGCCGGTCCACCAGCTCCCGCATGCGGTCCACGGTCATCCCTCCGATTGATGTATTGTGTCAATTATAGCATAATTCGGCGCTGGGTTTCAATGCCCCGTGGGCATAACTTTGCCCCGCGACTTTGGCGTCGCGGGGCAATCCCGGGCAGCGCTCAGGCCTGGCCGGAATACTTCTGCCGGACCTGGTTGATCTGCTGCTGGTCAGCCTGCTGGGCGGGATACCAGCCCTTCTGGGCCATCTTCTGATAGATGTCGCCCTGCATGCACAGGCTGTCGCTCAGCGCGGAATCGAAGGTCTGCTGCACGTTCTGGGTGGCAGACTCGATGGCGCCGTGCATATACAGGTCGCACACACCCTTCGTGGTCAGCAGTATGTTCTCCATGATCATCTGGTCGTTCATCGCGTTTCCCTCCCCCTACACCAATTGATAGAACCTGCCGAAGAGCTCCTGATGCTTGGTTAGCAGCTGGCTGACGCAATTCTTCAGCTCGGGATCGGTCAGCTGGCTCACCGCCTGCTGGCACTGGCTCTTCAGGAATTGCTCGTGTCCGAGCGCATCCTCGATATACTGCAGCTCCTTGGGACTCATGTTCCTCACCTCCGGAGATTATGCTCTCCCGAAAGGGGGAAGGTTATGCGGGGAAGGTCACTGAATAGCAGTGCCATTACTCAGTTCGGTATGATAAATGATCCATCGTCGTCATTCTGAGCGAAGCGAAGAATCCACCAATATTCCCTACAGCCTCGCTTCGGCGGCCTTCTTGACGGCGGCCTGGTGCAGCGGACACAGCTTGTTGCTGCCGTGGGTGCGGCTGTTGGTGAAGTGGATGCAGTGATGGCCGTCGAAGTCGTTGTCGGGGATGGAATCGCTGCCGTGGGGCATGCCATTGATGGAGGCGGCGTAGTTCACGCCGTCGATGGTCACGAACACCGCCCGGCGGTTCCAGGACCAGGTGCCGCCGTACACCCGCTTCATCACGGCGGTGTCCGCGGCGGTCAGCGGCTGGCAGTCGGCGTGATTCGTGCCGCCGTTGCGCACCTCGCGCCATGAGAGGCCGGTCTCCACGTCGGTGATCTGAGCGACGACGCCCCGGGCGAATATCGTCTGGATGTCGCTGGTCCACCAGTCCATCTCCTTGGCGGTGCCCCGCGCGGGGGTGACGGTGGAGCCGTTCGAGGGCGTCGCGCTGACGGTCTCGGGTGCAGGTTCGCTCACCGGGGAGGTCCCCAGGTCGCCCTTCCTCATGTAGCCGGTGCGGCCGTCCTTCTCCACCCGGCAGATCGAGCCCTTCACGCCGGTGACCGTCACCGCGGTGTTCAGCGGCAGCGTGGCCGCGGCCACGCCCTTCGCGGTGTACACCGCCGCGCCGTCCTCGGTCACATAGGCCTTGACGGACCTCGCCGGTTCGGCGCTCTCCTCCGGGGCGGCGTCCGCGCCGGAGGGCGTGCGGCTCAGGTCGGATTTCATCATATAGGCGGTCCTGCCGCCCTTCTCCACCCGGCAGATATCCCCCTTCACGCCGGTGAGGGTCAGCTGTATGTCGGCGGGCAGCGTGCCGACGGCATTGCCGCCCTCGTCGTAGACCTTTGCGCCATCGTTTGCGGTGTATACGGTAAGCCGCTCCGCCAGCGCCGTGGCGCTCAGCGCCAGCATCAGCAGAACAGCGGTCAGGATTGCGATCGTGCGTTTCGTCGTGGAAGTAAACATTGCGACATAGCCTCCGAATGAATCAGAATTTCCCCTATTATATTACATAATTATTTCAAAATCAAGACTAAAACGCATATTATCATCAAAATTTCGTATAAATCCTCCGAATATTAACTTAATTTTGTCATAATTTACCATCCTGACCGGGGAAAGAACTTGGGCTTCACGCCCTCGTATTCCTTCGACCCGCGCGCCGTCTGCATGGCCTTGTAGGCGTCAAACTCGCCCTGCAGCGCCTTGTAAACGTCGCTCTCCTTGGGGTCGGGCACCTTGATGCCCTTCTCCCACTC
>ONHI01000069.1 GCA_900317565.1 uncultured Eubacteriales bacterium | reverse complement strand
TGGGCGAGGCTGCTCATGATGGTTATCAGCAATTCGCCTTTCCGCACGGTGCCGCAGGATGACAGGGGGACACAATACAAGCATACTTGGCTTGTGGAATAGATACTGCTTTATGAAGGTGTTTCAGATCAATTCCATCAATGAAGTACTTGGAACCTATTAGGAATATGTACAAGCCATTAATGGATGGTGGATTGATCGATGAATGGTTAATGACGCCATATGAAATAAGACAGGAACCTCCGTGATTTCTTTCCTGACAATTGAGGACGATGCATAAATCATTACTCCGATGACGTGCCCCCTAACGATGTACGATGTGATGTATACAGACTGTATACTGCCTACAGAATAATGTGAAAACATCAAACCAGACTCCAAGTCAGTTTTAGACTGTCATTGCGAGCGAAGGGTTCGCTATTTCATTTCTTGGATTTATGCCAGTTTTCATGTTCGCTGGTTAAAGTCGAGAAAAAACCTCACGATATCCTCGTTCGCCTGTATACTCTCAGGATATTCGGGGTGCAGCACGTTGAATACGTGATCCAGCTTTCGAGCTGTGCTGGAATATTCCCGGTACTCGTGCGGAATGCCGTTCCTCAGCATGAACTCGTGCATCCGGCGCGCGTGGGCGTACAGCAGAGAATCCGAGGGCGAGGTGCAGAACCAGACGCGGGGATAGCCCTCGGACATGTAGTATTCATAGGATGATTGTCCCGCGTCACCAACGACGTCGACATGATCTCTCAATCGCTGAACATGAGCATCGGAACGCTGGTATCCGCGGTGGCGACGCTGGTGGGGTGCGTGGTGATGATGTTCATCACCGAATGGCACATGGCGCTGACCGCCATCGGCGCTTCGCTGATCGGGTTCATCGGCATGGGTCTCATCATGGGAAAATCCCAGAAGTACTTCAACGCAAGGCAGCAAAGCCTTGCGGAGGTCAACAGCCATGTGGAAGAGTATTATGCGGGCCAGACCATTCATTATCTCTCTTTAAGCTGGCAAATTTGTAAAATTTGCAAAAATCATTGCAAATCGCTTGACATTAGCGTGATAAAGTGCTAATATCCAATTCATCGAACCGACCGATTTGGAGGACTATTTGAAACGATGATGAACCTGTTCGCGCTGTACATTCTGGGCCTGATTCTTAGCATTATTCTGCTGCTTACGCAACTTGGAATAATGCCGAAAGTCGTGCCCGAATGTGGTAGAGCGAGATCATAATAGGCCATATGACCATGATGAAGCCCTTAACCCGCGACCTGACTTTCAGGTCGCGGGTTTTTTTATATACGTTTCATTTCAGAGACAGGAGGAATTCCATGAAGCAGATCAAGATCTTCGACACTACGTTGCGGGACGGCGAGCAGTCGCCGGGATGCAGCATGAACCTGAAGGAGAAGCTGGAGGTCGCCAAATGCCTTGAGCGGCTGAAGGTGGACGTCATCGAAGCGGGCTTTGCCATATCATCGCCAGGCGATTTTGAATCTGTATCCGAGATATCACGTGTCGTGAAAGACTGTACCGTAGCCTCATTGGCGCGAGCCACGGTCAAGGACATCGACTGTGCATGGGAAGCGGTGAAACATGCCGCCGATCCGCGCATCCACCTGTTTATCGCCACCTCGCCGCTGCACATGCAGTATAAGCTGAAGATGTCGCCGGAGCGTGTGCTGGAACAGACCGCAGCCATGACCGCCCATGCGAAAAAGTATTGCTCGAATGTCGAGTTCTCTGCCGAGGACGCTACCCGCAGCGACGTGGATTTCCTGTGTCGGGTGGTAGAAGCTGCCATCCGCAGCGGCGCGACGGTGGTGAACATTCCCGACACCGTAGGCTATACGACGCCCGTAGAGATGGAGGGTCTGATTCGAACGCTGATCGAGCGGGTTCCAGGCGCAACGGATGTGGAGTTCTCCGTCCACTGCCACAACGACCTGGGCATGGCGGTGGCCAACGCGCTGGCGGGCATTCAGGGCGGCGCACGGCAGATCGAGTGTACCGTCAACGGCCTGGGCGAGCGCGCCGGGAACACCTCTCTGGAGGAGGTGGTCATGGCCATGCGCACGCGCCCAGATATGTATGCGGATACCTTCACCCGCCTGGACACCACCCAGATCAGCCGCGCCAGCAAGACGGTCTATTCCATCATTGGCCAGTCCGCGCCGCTGAACAAGCCCATCGTAGGCCGCAACGCTTTCCTGCACGAATCGGGCATCCACCAGCACGGCGTGTTGGCCAACAAGAAGACCTATGAAATACTGACTCCAGAGGCTGTGGGCATTACCACTAACAACATCGTGCTGGGAAAGCACTCCGGCCGCCATGCCTTTGAGAGCCGTCTGAAGGAACTGGGATACGCGCTGGAGCAGGAGGAGATGAATCGCTGCTTTGAGGAATTCAAGCTGCTGTGCGACAAGAAAAAGGATGTGGAGGACGAGGACATCATCGCAATCGTGACCCATTCCGCCACCGCGGACGACGAAGCGGACGACGCCTACAAGCTGGACTGGTTCGCGGTGCAGACCTCCAACATCACCTCGGCTACATGTACCGTGTGTCTGAAGCACGGCGATGAAAAGGTCGAAAGGGTCTGCCTCGGCGATGGACCTGTGGACGCCGCTATTAGCGCCATCGAGCAGATCATAAAGCCCGTGGAGCACACCTTCGAGCTCTACCAGATCAACTCTGTTTCCCGCGGCCAGGATACCCTGGGGGACGTGCATGTGAAGCTGAATGCCAGCGGACGGACCTTCACTGGCCACGGTCTGTCCACCGACATCATTGAAGCCAGCATACTGGCGTACCTGCGTGCCTGCAGCAAGCTGAGCAGCTGGACGGAAAAACAGGCCGCCATGGCGATGTAGGGAGGAAACAGATATGGGAATGACCATGACGCAGAAGATACTCGCCGCCCACGCGGGTCTTGAGCGTGTGAAAGCAGGGGATCTCATCGAGGCGAAGCTGGACATCGTGCTGGGCAACGATGTCACCACGCCCGTCGCCATCGACGTTTTTGAAAAGGCAGGTTTTGAAAGGGTGTTTGACCCGGAGAAAATCGTGATTACTCTGGATCATTACACCCCTTGCAAGGACATCAAGTCGGCCCAGCTGTGCAAGCGGGCCAGGGATTTTGCCAGGATACAGGGCGTGACCCATTTCTACGACGTGGGGGCGGTGGGTATCGAGCACGCGCTGCTGCCGGAGCAGGGCATCGTCGGTCCGGGCGACTGCGTGGTTGGCGCGGACAGCCATACCTGCACCTATGGCGCGCTGGGCGCGTTCTCCACGGGCGTGGGCTCCACGGACATGGCCGCGGGCATGGCTGCCGGCGAAAACTGGTTCAGGGTCCCCTCCGCCATCCGGGTCATTTTAAAGGGGAAACTGCAGCCCCATGTCAGCGGCAAGGATGTGATCCTGCACCTGATCGGCATGATCGGGGTGGACGGCGCGCTGTACAAGTCGCTGGAATTTGCCGGGGAGGGCGTGGCGTCGCTGTCCATGGACGATCGCTTTACCATTGCCAACATGGCCATTGAGGCTGGCGGCAAGAATGGCATCTTCCCGGTGGACGAGCGGACGCTGGAATACGTTCGGGATCGCTTCCATCGCCCCGTGAAGGCCTACGAGGCCGATCCGGATGCCGAGTACGAGCGGGAGATCGTGATCGATCTTGACCGGCTCAGGCCCACCGTGGCGCTGCCGCACCTGCCCTCCAATACAAGGACCGTGGACGAGGCAGCGGGCATCCCCATTCAGCAGGTGGTGATCGGAAGCTGTACCAACGGACGCATTTCCGATCTGCGGGCGGCTGCGGAAATCCTCAAAGGACGGCATGTGGCCGAGGGCGTTCGCTGCATCGTCATACCCGCAACACAGCGTGTTTATTTGCAATGCGTGGAGGAGGGGCTGGCCCAGGTGTTCATCGAGGCCGGCTGCGCCGTCTCCACACCGACCTGCGGGCCCTGCCTGGGTGGCCACATGGGCTGTCTGGCCGAGGGAGAGCGGGCTGTGGCGACCACCAATCGCAACTTTGTGGGACGCATGGGGCATGTGAAGAGCGAGGTCATATTGGCCAGTCCCACCGTGGCCGCCGCTTCAGCTGTCCGGGGCTGTGTCGCCTCGCCCGAATCGCTGTGAAGGAGGGTAATGATAACATGACAACTGGAAAGGTGTTCAAATATGGCGATAACGTCGATACCGACGTCATCATCCCTGCGCGTTATCTGAATGCGCCGGATCCTGCCGAGCTGGCAAAGCATTGCATGGAGGACATCGACGCTGATTATGTCGATCGCGTCCGTCCCGGGGACATCATCGTGGGCGGCGCGAACTTCGGCTGCGGCTCCTCCCGCGAGCACGCGCCCGTCGCCATCCGCGCCAGCGGAGCCAGCTGTGTGATCGCGGCCAGCTTCGCCCGCATCTTTTATCGCAATGCCATCAACATCGGCTTTCCGATTCTGGAGTGCCCGGAGGCGGCAGCATCCATCGGCGACGGCGATACGGTGTCCGTGAACTTCGATACCGGAGAGATCGTGGATGAAACCACAGGCAGACGCTTTCAGGCAACAGCGCTGCCGCCCTTCATCGGCAGGATCGTGGAAAACGGCGGACTACTGCCCTACCTGAGAGCGCGTATGGAAAGGGAGGCGAAGTGATGTGACCTACAATATCGCGTTGGTGAAGGGTGACGGCATCGGCCCGGAGATCGTGGACAGCGCCGTTCAGGTGTTGGAGAAGGTCGGTCAACGGTTCAACCATGTCTTTTATTTTACCGAATACCTGGCGGGCGGCTGCGCCATAGACGCCACCGGCGTGCCGCTGCCAGAGGAGACCGTCAAAGGCTGCCTGGCCAGCGACAGCGTGCTGTTGGGCGCGGTGGGCGGCCTCAAGTGGGACAACCTGCCCGGCAATACACGCCCGGAAAAGGCGCTGCTTGGGCTGCGCAGTGCTCTGGGGCTCTATACAAATCTGCGTCCCGCGAAGCTCTATCCCGCGCTGAGAGCGGAGTGTCCATTGCGACCGGATATCGTGGCCCGGGGATTTGACCTGATGATGGTGCGCGAGCTGACCGGAGGCATCTACTTTGGCGAAAGGGGCCGCAGGGAAGGCAAGTTCGGCCTCGAGGCTTACGACACCGAGGCCTATTCCGTGGTGGAAATCGAACGCATTGCCCGCGTTGCCTTTGAAGCCGCCCGCAAGCGCAGAGGCCGTGTCACATCCATCGACAAGGCCAATGTGCTGGAAACCTCCCGCCTGTGGCGGGAGACGGTGCGCCGCGTTGCGGAGGATTACCCGGATGTGGCCTTATCCGACATGCTGGTGGACAACGCCGCCATGCAGCTGGTGCGCAATCCAAGCCAGTTCGACGTGGTGGTGACCAGCAATATGTTCGGCGATATCCTCTCCGACGAGGCCAGCCAGATCACAGGTTCCATCGGGCTTTTGCCCTCGGCGTCTTTGGGCGCGACGAGACGGGGCCTGTTTGAGCCCATCCATGGCTCTGCGCCGGACATAGCCGGGCAAGATCGCGCCAACCCCATCGCCACGATACTGTCCGCCGCCATGATGCTGCGCTATGCCTTCGACCTGCCCCGGGAAGCGGACGCCATGGAGGCCGCAGTGGACGCAGCGCTGAACGATGGGCTTCGCACGGCGGACATTGTCGGGGACAGCGGCATCAAACCGCTGGGAACGTGTGAAATGACCGACGAAATCATCCGGCGGCTGTAGCCGTGAATTACCAAGGCTTCATTGCCGAAACGGCATTGAACAATACATTACATCGAGGAGGAAACCCCAATGAAAATGATGACCCGAATGATGGCCATGCTGATGGCCGCCCTGATGTGCCTGTGCGCCACCGCCAGCGCTGAGACCGTGCTGAAGCTGGGCACCACCGTCAACGAACAGGATTCCTTCCAGGTTGCCGCGGAGAAGTTTGCGGAGCTGGTGGAAGCCGGAACCGACGGTGCTTACAAGATCGAGATCTATCCCAACGGCACCCTGGGCGGCGAAGCCGAAATGCTGGACGACATGAGCATGGGTATGCTGGACATGGGAATCATCACCTCCGGCCCCTTCGTCAACTTCTCCGAAATGATGGGCGTGCTCGATATGCCTTTCCTGTTCGCGAACAATGAAGAGGCCTATACCATCCTGGACGGTGAGATCGGACGCGAACTGCTCGACACCCTGGAGAATGCCAACCTGAAGGGTTTAGCCTATGCCGAGCGTGGATTCCGCAACATTTCCAATGCCACAAAGCCCGTCGCTTCCGCTATGGATGTAGTGGACCTGAAGCTGCGCGTGATGGAGAATGAGGTTTACACCAAGACCTTCAATGCCCTGAATGTAAATACCGTGCCCATGGCTTGGGCTGACGCGCTGACCGCTCTCCAGCAGGGCACCATCGAGGGCCAGGAGAACCCCATCAACGTGTTCTTCTCGTATAGTCTGTGGGACTACAATCAGAACTATCTGGCTCTGGACCGCCACAGCTATTCCACCGCCATCATCACCATGAGCCTGGATGCCTGGAATACTTTGGATGCCGATACCCAGCAGGTCTTTCTGGATGCTGCCCAGCAGGCTGCCGAGTATGAGCGTCAGTGGGTGGCTGATCAGGAGGCTGACCAGTTGCAGGCCATCAAGGATCACGGCGTGACCGTTGAGGAGAACCCCGACGTGGATTCCTTCCGCGATGCTGTGCAGGTGGTGTACGAGGCCTATCCCCAGTACGCCGGCTACCTGGCCCGCATACAGGAAGCCCTGGCGCAGTAACCGCTTTCCCGCCCGCCCCGAAAGGGGCGGGCAACATGGCGATTTCCGGGTCATCCCCGTCGAATGCCCATGACATTTGAAGAAAGGTGTTACTGCGATGAGAGTTCTGAGAAAAATCAGCTTCGGTGTCGACAAGGTCTGTTCGGCCCTGGTAGTGATCATGATCTCGATCATGCTGCTGGCCACATCAGCCCAGATCATCTGGCGTGTGGGCAGCGGCTTCATCCCCTGGATGCGGCCCCTGTCCTGGTCGGAAGAGTTGACCCGCTTTCTGCTGGTGTGGTCGACTTTTGTGGGAGCCACCTGCGCCTATCGCCACGGCTCGAATATTGCCATCACGGCGGCGCAGGCCCTGCTGCCTGAGGGCGGAAAGAAGGCCGCCGGCGTGTTGGTTCACGTGATCTGCATGGTGGTGTTTGCGGCCGTTTTCGTCTACGGCTTCCAGTTCTGCCAGCGCCAGGTACGCACCACCGACGCCCTGCCCATCAACCTGCCCATGAAGTTTATCTATGCCTGCATCCCTGGCAGCATGGTGATCCTGGCCTTCCACGCGCTGGTGATGGTGCTGGAGGAACTGACCGGACAGAAGGAGGCGGTGTAGCATGGCGTGGATACTTTTTGGCGCCTTCATACTGTTGTTGATCGTCGGCGTGCCGATCGCCTTTTCCGTGGCGGGTGCGGCGGGCGTAGCCATGTTTGTGGGCGTGGGTCCACAACAGGGCATGAAGCTCATCAGCCGCATGTTTGAAAGCACCAATTCCTTCTCGCTGATCGCCGTGCCATTCTTCATACTGGCGGGAGACCTGCTGGCGAAGGGCAAGCTTTCGAAGATGCTGGTGGAGTTTTGCGAGTCCTTCCTGGGCTGGGTGCGGGGCGGCCTGAGCATCGTGTCGGTGCTGGCAGGCATGTTTTTCGCGGCTATCTCCGGCTCCGGCGCAGCTACCACAGCAGCCGTTGGTGCGACCCTGGTGCCTGAACTCAAGAAGCGCGGCTACGAGGTGGATTCCGCTGCCGCGCTGGTGGCTGCCGCGGGTACGATCGGCGTGGTCATACCGCCTTCGGTGCCCATGGTGCTGTACGCGGTGATTTCCGGCCAGGTTTCGGTGACGAACCTTTTTGCCCACGGCTTCGTGCCAGGCATCATCATGGGCCTGATACTGATCGTCATCGCTCTGGTGCAGGCCTACAGGCGGCACTATCCCAAGGGCGTGGCCTTCAACATCAAAAACGTCGCCCGCACCTTCCTGAAGGCCATCCCGGCGCTGCTGATGCCGGTCATCATCCTGGTGGGCATATTCTCCGGCATCTTCACACCGTCCGAGGCCGCCTGCGTGGCGGTGGTTTACGCCATCATCGTATCCAAGCTGATCTATCGAGACCTGACGTGGAAGGAACTGTTCAGGATCATGGCGGGTTCCGGGCGTACCAGCGCGGTCATCATGATCATCATCGCCTGCTCTGGTCCCTTCGGCTGGGCGCTGGCAAATTGGCGCATTCCCGAGGCGATCTCAGCCGCCGTGCTGGGGGTGTCGTCCAACAAGTACGTCATCATGGGGCTGATTTCCGTCATCATACTGATTGCCGGTGTATTCATGGAGACCTCGTCGGCCATCATCATACTGACGCCGGTGTTCCTGCCGCTGGTGCGGCTGTTGGGCGTCAGCGACCTTCACTTCGGCATATTGTTCGTGGTGGGCATTGCCATTGGAATGATCACGCCGCCCGTGGCCATCAACCTGTTTGTCGCTTCGGGCATCACCGGCTTGCCCATCGAGCGGATCTCCAAGTCTGTGGTGCCGTACCTGATCGGTTTGGTGGCGGTATTTCTGGCCATCGTTTTTGTGCCGCTGTTGGTGCCGGGACTGCTCTGAATACAATAGGAGGATACTATTATGCAATCTGATTTCATCAAACAGGGCGTGGAGCGCGCGCCAAACCGCAGTCTGCTATATGCGCTGGGTTTGACGAAGGAGGAGATCTCCCGCCCGATTATCGGCGTGGTTTCAAGCTACAACGAGATCGTCCCCGGACACATGAACATCGACAAGATTGCCGACGCGGTGAAGGCTGGCGTTCGCGCCGCGGGTGGAACTCCCGTTGAGTTTCCTGCCATCGCTGTGTGCGACGGCATTGCCATGGGTCACATCGGGATGAAGTATTCCCTGGTCACCCGGGACCTGATCGCCGATTCGACCGAGGCTATGGCCATCGCCCACCAGTTCGACGGGCTGGTGATGATTCCCAATTGCGACAAGAACGTGCCCGGCCTGCTGATGGCGGCGGCACGGGTGAATGTGCCCACCATATTTGTCTCAGGAGGCCCCATGCTGGCGGGCCATTTAAAGGACGGCCGGCGCACCTGCCTTTCCCACATGTTTGAGGCCGTGGGCGCTTATCACGCGGGAACGATGGACGAAATGGATGTGCAGGACTACGAGGAGAATGCCTGCCCCTCCTGCGGCTCCTGCTCCGGCATGTACACGGCCAATTCCATGAACTGCCTGACCGAGGCCATCGGCATGGCCCTGCCGGGCAACGGCACGATCCCTGCACCGTTGTCCGCTCGCATCCGCTTGGCCAAGAAGACAGGTATGCAGGTGATGGAGCTGGTGAAGAGAAATTTGCGCCCACGCGACATCATGACCGCCGCGGCCTTTCATAATGCCGAGACCGTGGACATGGCTCTGGGCTGCTCCACCAATACCATGCTGCACCTGCCCGCCATCGCTCACGAAGCAGGTGTGGCAATCGACCTGGATGCCGCCAATGAAATCTCCGCCCACACCCCGAACCTGTGCCACCTGGCCCCGGCGGGGGACACCTTCATGGAAGACTTGGACCGTGCGGGCGGCGTGTATGCCGTGATGAAGGAGCTGACGAAGAAGAACCTGCTGGATCTGAGCGTCATGACGTGCACCGGAAAAATAATGGCCGAAAATCTGGAGGAAGTTCAAAACCTCGACCCGGAGATCATCCGGCCCATCCAGCGCCCCTATTCTGAAAACGGTGGCATCGCCGTGCTCAAGGGAAATCTGGCCGAGGACGGATGCGTGGTGAAGCAAAGCGCCGTTGCCCATGAAATGATGACCCATGAGGGTCCTGCGCGGGTATTCGACAGCGAGGATGAGGCCATTGCCGCCATCTATGGAAAACAGATCAATCCAGGCGACGTGGTGGTGATTCGCTATGAAGGCCCCAAGGGCGGCCCCGGAATGCGGGAAATGTTGAATCCCACCAGCGCCATTGTGGGCATGGGCTTGGGCTCCAGCGTAGCGCTGATCACCGATGGGCGCTTCTCTGGTGCGACACGCGGTGCAGCCATCGGACATGTCAGCCCAGAGGCTGCCGCTGGTGGAACCATTGCTCTGGTTGAGGAAGGTGACCAGATTTCCATAGACATTCCGAACTGCTCGATTGAACTGAAGGTTTCTGAGGCAGAACTGGCAAAGAGACGCATGACTTGGGTGTGCCCAGAACCCAAAGTCAAGACCGGTTACCTGGTCCGGTACGCCAAGCTGGTTTCCAGCGCGGACAAGGGAGCGATTCTACAATAAGCAGGTTAGATTGCGATGCTGCTATGTCCGGCATCATTCTTTCCCGATCCTCTTCTTGACCACACCTTCCAGGTCCACAGTGGCCTTTTTCAGCATCTCCTTCCTGATGTGGATGCTGGTGTAGGCGGTGGCTTGGCAGTCAGTAAGGCAGAAGATCTTCATGTCACCAGCGGGTCGATGCCGCTTTCGCATAGCAGGGTAACGTAGTTGTGCCGGAAGTAATGTGGCGTCAGGGTGACCTTGATCGGACTAAAGGGTCGAACATAACGATAACCAAATAACGGATAAAGTATCATAACTGCAGCCCCGCGATTCTGTCGTCGCGGGACTGTTGATTTGCTATTTGCACTGTCCGAAGAGTTCTCAAGTCCGATAGTCTAGGCGGTAATCCGCTCTGAAAAGAAATCCTCAATAAACAATGAATGAATTACCGAAGTTTCCAGATTCCATTTTCCTCTACGATTTTATTCTTGAATGGACAAGAGTCCAACCAAACATCAAGAGGGATCATACCCAAATTGAGAACGCACACATTTTCCCATGCTTCCTTGATGGATCTGCCCCCATACTCCTCTAGTGTATTCCACCGTAAGCAAACTTGGTCTCGACGAGCTTTGCTGGCCACTCGAATCTGTAGGTTTCCATCTCCTTATCCTTTACCCACTGTCGCAAGGCGGCAATTTCCTCCGCTGTAGCATCAGGAAATTGCTTTAGGTACTTCCACATTTCCCTGTGTGCACGCCTGTAGGCTCTGCTCACTTGCCATCACCGCCGTCCTCCAACGGGTGCAGGCCATGGCGCTCGCGCATGGAGATGCTGCCGCCAATGGAGATGGTGTAGGCGTTGTGGACAATCCTGTCCATGATGGCGTCGGCAATGGGACTATCCTGGTTGGGATCGGAATTAATGCGCTCATACCAGCCGTCCGTATCGTACTGGGTGCAGAACACCGTCGCGCCGTGCTTGGTTCTGGCCTCAATGATCTCCAGAAGGTCAAAGGCCTGTTGAACCGTGAGCGCGCACAGCAGCCACTCGTCCAGAATCAGCAGATCCACCTGGGCATAGGCCCTGGATACCTTCTTGAGTAGGTTGTCCGCACGGGCAACCACGAGTTCGTCCAGCAGTTCCGGCATACTACCGCGGCACGCCTGTTGAGATCACGCTGAAGCCCAAGATTCAGGAGGGCATCGTAGTCAGCAAGATACCCGTCAGGCAGGTCATCGAAACCGCAAAGCAAGTGCTGCACACCGACAACATCGGCGTAGGCAGGATCTTTATCACCGATGTTGAAAATATCGTGCGTGTCCGCACCCGTGAAGTGGGCTGCGTTGCGTTATAATTAGATGGGTTTTTCATAATAATATTTTAACGCTTTAGCATGGTTGCGTGCTGTTGACATTTTCTTGGTTCGTGATATAATGCCAATCAAAGGAACAGGGAAGGTGGGAAATGGTATGAAGTGTCGTCATCATAGTTATTGTACCGTTTCTCGCCTCGCTATCTGCCGCGTTGCGAAGACTTTGTATGTCAATTTCAATGCTGTGCGATTTTTCTTTGCGCAGTTGTTTTTTGGCATTTTTGGCTTTTGGTTTACGCCGTTTCCCATCTGAAGAATCGCGGACATGGATCAAGGATCATCGAGGCGGCTCTCCAGATGGGGGGCCGCTTTTATGATACATTCTTTCTTAGGAGGAACCCCATTATGAAGAAACTGCTTGCCATCCTCATCGCCAGCATGCTCTGCCTGAGCATGGCCGCCATTGCCGAAGAAACCTACACCGTGGGCATCTGCCAGCTGGTTCAGCACCCCGCGCTGGACGCCGCCACCCAGGGCTTCCAGGACGCCCTGACCGAGAAGCTGGGCGACGCCGTCACCTTTGATGTCCAGAACGCCTCCGGCGATTCCAACACCTGCTCCACCATCGTGAACGGCTTCGTGTCGAACAATGTGGATCTCATCATGGCCAATGCTACGCCCGCCCTGCAGGCCGCCGTGGCCGCCACCGGTGATATCCCGATCCTGGGCACCTCCGTCACCGATTACGCTACAGCGCTGGACATCGACGACTGGACCGGCGCGACGGGCATCAATGTGTCCGGTACATCTGACCTGGCCCCGCTGGATGAGCAGGCTGCGATGCTGAACGAACTGTTTCCGGATGCCAAGGTTGTGGGCCTGCTGTACTGCTCCGCCGAGCCGAACAGCAAGTATCAGGTGGACGTGATCACCGGGTATCTGACGGACATGGGCTATGAATGTGTGGAATACACCTTCGCCGATTCCAACGATGTAGCCTCCGTCACCCAGTCTGCCTGCGACGGCAGCGACGTGATCTACATTCCCACCGATAACACCGCCGCCTCCTGCACCGAGGCCATTCGCAACGTGGTGGAGCCCGCCATGAAACCGGTCATCGCCGGTGAAGAGGGCATCTGCAAGGGCTGCGGTGTGGCCACCCTGTCCATCAGCTACTACGACTTGGGCTACGCCACCGGCGACATGGCCTATGAGGTGCTGGTGAACGGCGCGGACGTCGCCACGCTGAACGTCGCGTTTGCTCCCAACGTCACTAAGGAGTACAACACCGAGCTCTGCGAGCTGCTGGGCGTGACCGTGCCCGAGGACTACATGGCCATTCAGTAATCCATAAACGGGAGGGGGACCGATCCCCCTCCCTGACCTGTCTGGAGGAATTGCCTTGAACCTGACATCTCTATTAAACGCCCTTCCCGGCGCGGTGGCCCAGGGGCTGATCTGGGGCATCATGGCCATCGGCGTGTACATCACCTACAAGGTGCTAGACCTGGCGGACTTGACCGTGGACGGCACCATGGCCACCGGCGGCGCGGTGTGCGTGATGCTGATGCTGAATGGCCTCAACGTGTGGCTGGCGCTTGCGTGCGCGATAGTCGCGGGCATGCTGGCGGGACTCGTGACCGGCATCTTCCACACCGCCATGGGCATTCCGCCGATCCTGTCCGGCATACTCACTCAGCTTTCGCTGTATTCCATCAACCTGGCCATCATGGGCTTCAAGGCCAATCAGGGTATCAACGTCACCAAGTACGCGCTGATCGTCAGCCAGCGCAACGTGCGGGCGCTCGATCTGTCCAACCCGATCTTCACATCCCTCATCGTGCTGGTACTGGTGATCGCTGTGCTTTACTGGTTCTTTGGAACGGAGCTGGGCAGCTCCCTGCGCGCCACCGGCGCCAACGGGGCCATGAGCCGCGCCCAGGGCATCAACACGAACGTCTGCAAGATCCTGGGCCTGATGATCTCCAACGGCATCGTGGCGCTGTCCTCGGCCATGCTCTCCCACTACCAGGGCTTCGTGGACGTGAATATGGGCCGCGGGGCCATTGTGATTGGCCTGGCCGCCGTCATCATCAGCGACGTGATCTTCGGAAAGCTGTTCCGCAACTTCGCGTTGAAGCTCACCGGCGTGGCCATCGGCGCGGTGATCTACTACATCGTCATACAGGTGGTGCTGTGGCTGGGGCTGAATACGAACCTGTTGAAGCTGCTGTCTGCGCTGATCGTGGCCGTGTTCCTCGCCGTACCCTACTGGAAGGCGAATTTGAAAGGGGGCAGGGGCCATGCTTGAGCTGGTGAACGTGCGAAAGACCTTCAACCCCAAGACCGTCAACGAAAAGGTGGCGTTGGACGGGCTGAACCTGCGCCTTGCGGACGGCGACTTCGTGACCGTGATCGGCGGCAACGGCGCGGGCAAGAGCACCATGCTGAACGCCATCGCAGGAGTCTGGCCCATCGACAGTGGCAATATCGCCATCGACGGCTACGAGCTCACCCACCTGCCGGAGTACCGCCGCGCCGCGCTGCTGGGGCGAGTGTTCCAGGATCCGATGACCGGCACCGCCGCCACGATGCAGATCGAGGAGAATCTGGCCCTCGCCGCCCGCCGGGGCCAGAAGCGCACGCTGAGGATCGGCATCACCCGCCAGGAACGGGAAGCCTACCGGGAAAAGCTCGCAAGGCTCGGCCTGGGCCTGGAGGACCGCATGACCGCCAAGGTGGGCCTGCTCTCCGGCGGCCAGCGGCAGGCGCTGACCCTTTTGATGGCGACGCTTAAGAAACCGAAGCTTCTGCTGCTTGACGAGCACACCGCCGCGTTGGATCCCCGCACCGCTCAGAAGGTGCTGGAGCTGTCCGAGCAGATCGTGACCGAAAACCGCCTCATGACCCTGATGGTCACCCACAACATGCGCGACGCCATCCGCTACGGCAACCGGCTCATCATGATGAACGAGGGCCGCGTGATCCTGGACATTTCCGGGGATGAAAAAAAGCATCTCACCGTGGAGATGCTGATGAACGCCTTCACTGAGGCCAGCGGCGAAGCCTTCGCCAATGACAGGATATTATTATCATAGCAGAGGAATCGCATATGCAAATGGAATTTGTGCGGAAGATGCCTCTTCCCCAAGAATTGCTGCGGGACTATCCCATCGGGGAGGAAATGAGGCGCCGGAAGGCGGCGCGGGATGGGCAGATCGCGGACATCCTGACGGGCAGGGACGACCGGCTGCTGCTGATCATCGGGCCCTGCTCCGCTGACCGGGAGGACGCCGTGCTGGACTACATGCACCGGCTTTCGGAGGTGGAACAGCAGGTCCGGGACCGTCTGATGATCGTACCCCGGGTGTACACCAACAA
>ONHI01000140.1 GCA_900317565.1 uncultured Eubacteriales bacterium | reverse complement strand
CTTGTTGTTCTCGGTCTCGCTCCAGTCGAAGTCCCGGGTGATGGAATAGGTGGGGATGGGATACTGGAAGCCGCGGCCGTTGGCGTCGCCCTCGATCATCACGTCGATGAACGCCTTGTTGACCATATCCATCTCCTTCTGGCAGTCGCCATAGGTGAAGTCCATCTCCCTGCCGCCCACGATGGCGGGCAGGTTTTTGAGGTCGTTGGGCACGGTCCAATCCAGCGTGACGTTGCTGAAGGGCGCCTGGGTGCCCCAGCGGCTGGGGGTGTTCACACCGTAGATGAAGCTCTGGATGCACTGCTTGACTTCCTTCTGGCTCAGGCTGTCCACCTTCACGAAGGGGGCCAGGTAGGTGTCGAAGCTGCTGAACGCCTGGGCGCCGGCCCACTCGTTCTGCATGATGCCCAGGAAGTTGACCATCTGGTTGCACAGGGTGCTCAGGTGGCTGGCAGGGGAGGAGGTGATCTTGCCGGGCACGCCGCCCAGGCCCTCCTGGATCAGCTGCTTCAGGCTCCAGCCCGCGCAATAGCCGGTGAGCATGGACAGGTCGTGCAGGTGGATGGCGGCGCTGCGGTGGGCCTCGGCGATCTCCTCGTCATAGACCTCGCTGAGCCAGTAGTTCGCGGTGATCGCGCCGCTGTTGGACAGGATCAGGCCACCTACGGAATAGCTGACCGTGGAATTCTCCTTCACGCGCCAGTCGTTGATCTGCAGATAGTTGTCCACCAGGTCCTTGTAGTTCAGCAGGGCGGAGTTGATGTTGCGCACCTTCTCGCGCTGCTTGCGGTACAGTATGTAGGCCTTGGCCACGTCGGCATAGCCGGACTCGGACAGCACCTTCTCCACGCTGTCCTGTATGTCTTCGACGGTGATCTTGCCGTCGTGGATCTTGCTGTCAAAATCGCTGGTCACGTGCAGCGCCAGCAGCTCGATCACGCTGGGGTGATACTGCCGCCCGCTGGCCACGAAGGCCTTGGTGATGGCCGCGCTGATCTTATCGATGGTGAATTCGACGATGCCGCCATCGCGCTTGACTACCTGATACATAAAAAAATCCCCCTATGCGGAAATGATGGTTATTCGGCGTCCAAGGGAAACCGTCCCAAACGGAGCACATCCACCCTACCACAAAATATGGGGAAAGTCAAGGGTCACAAATCAATATGTTGTGTTTGAAATGTATTAAAAACGTCATATATTGTGTTATCCGACTTCGGTCCGGATTTCGATACCCCGCGCCGCGGGAGCCTTTTTCAAAAGCCCGCTTGCGCCCGTTGCATTACAGAAATGTGACGGGCGGCCAATGTTGACAAAATTATGTCAATTGCCGTCCACGCCCCGCAACTGGCAGTCGGCGACATACCTGCCCGCGATGGCCGCGTACCGGCGCAGCTTCTCGGCGGAGGGCGCGTGCAGGTTGCCGAAGGGCACGGTGTCCCGGTCGGTGAAGGCCTGCAGGAAATAATGCTTCGCCCCGGCGATCCAGGCGCCGATGGCCTCAAAATCGGCGGCCTCGTGCAGCTCGTCCACCACGGTGGTGCGGAATTCGTAATCCGCGCTGCCCGCCATCAGCAGGCCCACGCTCTCCCGGATGGGCCCGAGGTCCAGCCGCGCCAGCCCCGCGGTGCGGGCGTACTTCTCCGGGCTGTTCTTGATGTCCATCGCCACGTAGTCCGCCAGGCCCGCCTCCAGGATCCGCGCCAGCAGCGCCGGGTGGCCGCCGTTGGTGTCCAGCTTCACGGCGAAGCCCATGTCCCTTATGCGCGCCATCAGCTCCGGCAGGTCGGGCCGCAGGCAGGGCTCGCCCCCGGTGATCGCCACGCCGTCCAGCAGGCCGCGCCGCTTCTCCAGGAAGGCAAACAGCTCGCCGTCCTCCATCACCGGCGGGGCGCTGCCGTCCGCCAGCTCGAAGTTGTGGCAATAGGGGCAGCGGAAGTCGCAGCCGCCCAGGAACACCGTGCAGGCCACCCGCCCGGGGAAGTCCAGCAGCGTCATCTTTTGCAGCCCATGCAGCTTCATACGCATCCTCCCTTGCTCCGGCGCTCGATTATATATAATAGACAATCCCGCCGGGGGTTGTCAAGGCGGGATTTGTCAAATTCGCGGTACGCGCACAAAATCCGGCGATCACCACTCGACGGTGTCCTCCAGCTGGCGGCGGATGTCCCGCCCGCCGTACATGATCCGCGCGACGGAAACCGTCCCGGCCGCCTTGTCCGCGGTATAAAAGACGATATAATTCCCGACAGGGAGGAACCGGACGCCCAGGCTGTGCCAGGGCTCGTCCCGGTACAGGGGGTTGCGCTCGGGATAATCCTCCAGGGCGCGCACTTCCGCCATGATCCTGTCCGTGAGGGACCGCGCCGTATCCGGGACGAGGAGCGTATATGCGATGTATTCATAGATATCCCTCAGGTCCTGCCGGGCCGCGAGGGTATAGACGATGTTCATGCTCATGCGCCGTACATGCTCCTCATCTCCGCTTCGACCGCGTCGGCGGACACGACGCGACCGGCGGCGATGTCGTCCATGCCCCTTTGCAGCTCCGCGTCGAACTGCTCCCGGGTCATGCCGCCGATGGCCAAGGGCGTTGAGGCGGGGAGCTTCATTTCAAAGGGAATCCCGCGCTGCATAACGATCTGCTTCAGGAACATGCCGATGGCATTGGACATGGGAATGCCCAGCTGGTTCAGGATCGCCTCCGCCTGTTCCTTGGTTTCTGGGTCGACCCGGGTGAACACGTTTGCCGTCCTCGTCGCTGTCCTCGCCATAAAATGCACCTCGCTTTCAATTCCATGGATACAGTATAGCATATCTGCTTGCTAAAAGCAATCTGTTTGAGACACTTTGTTTGCCAAAGGGTTTGTCAAATCCCGAGGGAGATGCTATAATGGTCGCAGAAAACGGCGATGAACGATGGGAGGCATGCGCATGAAATACCCGAATCTGTTCGCCCAGCTGGGCAGGAGCGAGGCGGAGATCGACGCGAAGTTGGCGGCGGCGTTCCGGGCGATCTTCGAGGACCCGGAGGAGCGCTTTTACTTTGAGATCGGTGCGGACAAGGGCTACCTGCTGGACACGGGCAATGTTGACGCCCGCACCGAGGGCATCAGCTACGGCATGATGATGTCGGTGCAGATGGACCGCAAGGACCTGTTCGACCGGCTGTGGCGCTTCGCCTGGGACTTCATGCTGCTGCGGGAGGGCCCCCACGCGGGCTACTTCGCCTGGTCGGTGGCCCCGGACGGCGCCCACAACGCCGAGGGACCCGCCCCGGACGGCGAGGAATACTTTGCCATGGCGCTGCTGTTCGCCGCGGCCCGCTGGGGCGAGGGGGAGCCGCCGCTGGACTACGCCGCCCAGGCCCGCACCATACTGCGCCACTGCGTCCACCAGCCGGCGCTGGCCGAGGGCGGGCGCGCCATGTGGGACGAGGCCAGCCGCCTGATCCGCTTCATCCCCGAGGCGGACTTCTCCGATCCCTCCTACCACCTGCCTCACTTCTACGCGCTGTTTGCCCGGGCCTGCGACCCGGAGGACGCGCCCTTCTGGCGGGAGGCCTCCGAGGCCAGCCGCCGCTACCTGGCGAAGGCCTGCCACCCGGTCACCGGCCTGGCGGCGGAGTACGCGGAGTACGACGGCGCGACGCGGCTGCTGTTCGGCAAGGACATGGCCTTCTTCTCCGACGCCTATCGCGTGGCGATGAACATCGGCCTGGACGCCGCCTGGAACGGCCCCACGCCCGCGCTTTCCGCGGTGGTGGACCGGCTGCAGGCCTTCCTGGACGCCCATCCCGAGGCGCTGGAGACCGCCTGCCAGCTGGACGGGACACCGGAGGGCACGCCGGTGATGCACCCGCTGGGGCTGCTGGCCACCACCGCGGCGGGCTCCCTGGCCGCCACGGGCGAGGCCCGCTGGGATTGGGTGCGCCGCCTGTGGGACGCCGAGCCCCGCAGGGGCGTCCGCCGGTACTACGACAACTGCCTGTACTTCTTCAGCCTGCTGATGGCCGCCGGGCGGTATGTGAACTGGATGGACGCTTGAGGGCATGAAAAAGGCGCTGTTGATACAGCGCTTTTTTCATGCCCCCGCGCGATCTTCCGGGGCACAGGCCCCTCATATCGCGCCTTCCTTGATCCTGCGGATCTCCTTCAGGACCAGCTTCATGTCCACCGGCTTGGCGATGTGCCCGTTCATGCCCGCGGCCAGGCACTCCGCCACGTTCTCGGAGAAGGCGTCCGCCGTCATGGCGATGATCGGGATGTTGCAGGCCCAGGGGTCGGGCAGCGCCCGGATGGCCTTGGCGGCATCCAGGCCGTTCATGACGGGCATCTGGATGTCCATGAATATCAGGTCGAATTCGCCCCGGGCGGCGCGCTGCATGCGCTCCACGGCCAGCTGGCCGTTCTCCGCGCGCTCGCTGTTCACGCCGTGCATCTGCAACAGCATCGATATGATCTCCCAGTTGATGTCGTTGTCCTCGGCCACCAGTATGTTCATGCCGGCGATGTCGGAATCGTCCTCCTCCTGGCCCACGGCGGGCACGTCGTTGCCCAGCAGCTCGTTGAGCTTGTTGTACAGCGTGGATCTGAACAGCGGCTTGCTGATGAAGGCGTTCACGCCCGCGGCCCGGGCCTCGTCCTCGATGTCGGACCAGTCGTAGGCCGAGATCACCAGTATGGAGACCTCCTCGCCCACCTCGGCGCGGATCTGCCGCGCCACCTCCACGCCGCTCATGTCCGGCATGCGCCAATCCAGTATGACCACCCGGTAATCCCGCCCGGCGGCGTGGCGCTGGCGGACCAGCTCCAGGGCCGCCCGGCCGCTGTCGGCGATGTCCGGGTGCACGCCGATGGAGCCCAGCGTATCCCTGGCGGTCTCCAGCAGCACCTCGTCGTCGTCGGTCAGCAGCACGTCGATGGGCTGGAGCATCATGTCGTCCAGCAGCCTGTCGGCGATGGGCAGCTCCATGGTGACGGTGAACGTGGTGCCCACGCCCACCTGGCTTTCGCACTGTATCTCGCCGTCCATCAGCTCCACCATCTGCTTGGTGATGGCCAGGCCCAGGCCGGTGCCCTGTATGCTGTTGACGCGGCTGTCGGTCTGGCGGGAGAAGGGCTGGTACATCTTGGCCATGAATTCCGGCGTCATGCCGATGCCGGTGTCCGCCACGACGTAGACCAGCCGCACGCGCTTCGGGTCGGCGCAGGGCTCCTCCCGCATGTCCACGCACACCCGGCCGCCGGGCTCGGTGTACTTGATGGCGTTGGACAGCAGGTTGATGAACACCTGGTTGATGCGCAGCTGGTCGGCAAACAGGTATTCGTGCTCCATGCGGTTGATGCGGAAGTTGAAATCGATGTTCTTCTCCTTCACCATCGGCTGGGACAGGTTCACCAGGTTCTCCGCCGATTCCACGATGGAGAAGGTGACCGGGCTGAGGTTCAGCTTGCCGCTCTCCACCTTGGAGATATCCAGTATGTCGTTGATGAGGGTCAGCAGGTGGTTGCTGGCCATGTTGATCTTCTTCAGGCTGTCCTTCACGGTGTCCGCGTCGTTCACGTTTTTGCCCGCGATGGTGGTCAGGCCGATGATGGCGTTCATCGGGGTGCGGATGTCATGGGACATGGTGGACAGGAAGTCCGTCTTGGCCCGGTTGGCGTTGGCGGCCTCGGCGGCGCTGGCGACCAGCCTGCGGTTGTAGTGCAGCAGGATCAGCAGGTCGAACACGAACAGCAGCAGCAGCCCGATGGACACGCACAGTATCAGCGCCCAGTCCATCTCGTTGTTGCTCAGCGCGTCCATGGGGATGTAGGTGAGGATCGTCCAGTCGGTGGTGGACTTCACCGGCGTGTGGGCCACCAGGCACTCCTGGCCCTTGGAGTTCAGCAGCATGAAGTGGCCGGTCTCGTTGTTGACGGTGTCCTCCAGCGCCTCCAGCGCCGCGGTGTCCGTCTTGTTGTAGGACTTGTAGAATTCAAAGAAGTTGGTGTTCTTCAGGGAGCGGCTCTTGATGATGTAATTGCCCGCGGCGTCGATCATCGATATCTCCGCCATGGCGTATTCGTCGGTGGGGAACACCCATTCCTGCTGCAGCACCGATATGGGCACCACCCGCAGCAGCAGCGCCGAGCGCCCCCCGGCCAGGCGGATGGGGTTGTAGAAGGCGATGGACTGTACGCCGTTCATCGGGTTGGTGTAGGCGCGGGTGATGTTCACGATGGCGTCGGAATCGGCGTTCTCCCCGGTCCAGCCGTTCAGCACGTCCACGCTGGCGTAGGACACGGTGTAATCCTCCGGGTCCAGGGCCTTCGGCGACGTGGACAGGCCCGTGAGCGCGCCGCCGTCGGTGAACAGCACGTGGGCGGAATTCTCGGGCCGGGTCAGGCAGGCCCGAAGATACTCGATGGCCGCCTCCGGCTCCATCTCCACGCTGTTGATATACTTCGCCCAGGAGTTGCACACGCGCTGCTCGCTCTCCAGGTAATTGGTGGTCACGCGCACCATGGCCGCGGTCATGCCCTGGAAGGCGTCCACCCGGGCGTCCAGCGTCGTACGCGCGTCGTTGCTCGTGTACAGCAGCACGAAGGCCAGTATGCTCAGCACGATCAGCACGTTCACAACAATGATCAGGTTCTTTTTCATCGCCAGGCCCCTTGCAGGTAATCATTTTTTCCCCATACTATCCTAATTATAATTATAACATTGCCCGTGGCAATTGACAAGGGAAAGTTGTCGCGCGGCAAGTTCGATTTCGCTGTTCCAAAGGCCTCCCCACCGCAAAGCCTCCCCACCGCAGTGGGGAGGGGGACCGCTTGCGGTGGTGGGGCACCCCCCTGTCACGGCGGTTTGCCGGCGCAAACCATTTGGACAAGGCAGCGCGACCGCGATGTGGGCGCGCGCCGCAGTTCTGGTTTGTAAGGCAAACCGCCAAAAAACTCCGTCCCGACATGGGACGATTCTTTTCTGTCGACGGCTCCGTGTGAACCGCTTCCATTCGTTTCAAGGGAACGAGGGACGCAATCTTTTTGGCGGCTTGCCTGTAGAACCAGGAACTTCGCCGGCTGCCCACATCGCGGTCAGCCAGGCTCGTTCAATGGTTCGTGCCGGCAAGCCGCCCTTTACGAGGGGAACGACCTCTTCCGTCATTTGCGGCCTCGCTAGGCCTTCGGCCCCCAAAGGGGAAGGCAGGGAACGACCGGGGACCTCTTCCGCCCCCTGCGGGGGCACCTTCCCCAGAGGGGAAGGCAAGGGAACGACGAGCGAAGGACATCGGGTTCGACCTCATCCGTCAGCGCTCCGCGCTGCCACCTCCCATGGGCCTAACCAGCCCGTCCTCACTGGGAAATGTCCACTGGACATTTTCCCGGGCGTTCGGACCCCCAAATGGGAAGGCAGGGAACGACCGGGGACCTCTTTCGTCTCGGCTTCGCCGATCCACCTTCCCCATAGGGGAAGGCAAGGGACCGATGAGCAATTGAAATCAAGCCTTCCCCTTTGGGGAAGGTGGCGCGGCCCGAAGGGCCAAAGCCTCCCCACCGCAGTGGGGAGGGGGACCGCTTGCGGTGGTGGGGCACCCCCCTGTCACGGCGGTTTGCCGGCGCAAACCATTTGGACAAGGCAGCACGACCGCGATGTGGGCGCGCGCCGCAGTTCTGGTTTGTAAGGCAAACCGCCAAAAAACTCCGTCCCGACATGGGACATCACTTTTCTGTTGAAGGCTCCGTGTGAACCGCTTCCCTCCGCTAAAGTGGCACGAGGGACGCAATCTTTTTGGCGGCTTGCCTTCAGAACCAGGAACCTCGCCGGCTGCCCACACGCGCTCGCATTCCGGAAATTTATCCCCTTATAATGATGAAAAATGGGTTAATTAACAGTTCCTCCCCACAAAAGTGCTATACTGAGTAAGAATATGATCGCGGGGCGAAACGCCCCGGCGACGCAGGAGGGGGAGCGCTGTGATACTGCTGATGTGGCTGGTGTTCATCGTGCTGAACGGCAGATGGACGCTGGAGATCGCGCTGATCGGGCTGGCGGTGGCGCTGCTGGTGTTCGCGTTCATGTGCGCCTTCCTGGACTGGAGCCTGGCCCGGGAGGGCCGGGCGGTGGCGCGGCTGCCGAAGCTGGTCGCCCTGGCGGCGGCGCTGGTGTGGGAGATATTCAAGGCCAATATCGCCACGCTGAAGCGGGTGTGGTCCCGCAGGCCGCCGGAATCCCGGATCGTGACGCTGAAGCCCGGCATGAAGACCCGGGGCCAGGTCCAGCTGCTGGCCAACGCCATCACGCTGACGCCGGGCACCATCAGCCTGGAGTGCGACGAGCAGCACATCGCCGTGCACTGCCTGGACCGGGAGATGGCCGAGGGCCTGGAGGACTGGCCGATGCAGGCGCGGATTCGCGGATTGGAGGGCGAGGAATGAGCGGGGCCTATGACGCGCTGTTTACCGGCGCGCTGCTGCTGCTGGGCGGGCTGATGATCGCCTGCCTGGTGCGGGCGATACTGGGCCCGCGGATCGCGGATAGGCTGGTGTCCATCAACATGACCGGCACCATCGCCATCATGATGATCGCGCTGCTCACCGTGATGCTGGACGAGGGCTATCTGGTGGACATCGCCATCATCTACGCGCTGCTCAGCTTCCTGGCAGTGGTGGTGCTGGTGAAGATATTCATCGGGGTCTATCGGGCGAACAAGCAGAGGGGAAACGGAGGCGCGGGAAGATGATCCGCTTCGCGCTGTGCGCGGCATTCATGTGTGCCGGGCTGTTCTTTGAAATATCCGCGGTGGTGGGCGTGTACCGCTTCGACACCGCGCTGCGCCGCATGCACGCGGCGGCCCTGGGGGACACCCTGGGCCTGCTGTTCGTGCTGCTGGCGGTGATCGTGCGCTGCGGCGCGAGCCTGGTGTCGGCGAAGCTGGCGCTGCTGGTGTTTTTGATGTGGAACACCTCGCCGATCTCCAGCCACCTGATCGGCTCGCTGGAATACGAGACCAACGAGCGCCTGTCGGAGGAGGTGTCGCTGTGGAAGCGTTGAACGTGCTGCTGCTGGTGTTCATACTGGTGTGCGCCGTGGCAGTCACGGCGACCAAGGACCTGCTGACCTCCATCATCATATTCATGGCCCAGAGCGTGGCCATGTCGGTGGTGTGGATACTGCTGCGCTCCCCGGACCTGGCCATCACCGAGGCCGCCGTGGGCGCGGGCATCACCACGCTTTTGATGTTCATCACCCTCAAGAAACTCCACGCCATTCGCGTACAGGGCAGGAAAGATGACGAAGAAGAATGACTGGCTGAGGACCCTGGCCGACGGCTCCGAAGCGCTGGACGAGGCGCTGGCGGAGCAGTACGGCGGACCGGAGGCCCCGGAGACGCCGGACGACTTTGAACAGCCCCATCCCCGGGAGGGCCGGGTCTACGCCCGCTTCCACGACTGGAGCCACGGTCGGGGCGCGCGGCTGCTGCGGCGGTTCTATTCCGCGGCGGCGGTGCTGATCTGCGTGGGCATCTGCGCGCTGCTGGTGGCCACCACGGCGGACATGCCCAAGTTCGGCGACGCCAAGCCGCTGGAGGACGACGCGCTGTCCACCTTCTACGTGGAGGAGGGCTATCGCCACACCGGCGCGGCGAACATCGTCACCGGCATCATACTGGAATTCCGCGGCTTCGACACGCTGGGCGAATCCCACGTGCTGTTCATCGCGGTGTGTACGGTGCTGATGCTGCTGTACCTGCCGAAGGAGGGCGACCCCCGGGACCTGCGGGAGTGGCTGGCCTCCGAGGCGGACGACCGGCAGCTGGAGCCCCACGGCGATCTGATATTGCAGCAGGGCGCGCTGCTGATCGTGCCGCTGGTGGCCGTGTTCGGCATATACATACTGCTCAACGGCCATCTCTCCCCGGGCGGCGGCTTCTCCGGCGGCACGGTGCTGGGCGCGGGGCTGATACTGTATCTGCTGGCCTTCGGCTTCAAGAAGACCGAGCGCTTCTTCCATTACGGCACCTTCCGCCGGCTGACCACCGCGGCGCTGGTGTTCTATGCCCTCAGCAAGGGCTTCATATTCTTCACCGGGGCCAACGGCATCGACAACGGCATCGGCACGGGCCGCTTCGGGGCGATATTCTCCGGCGGGCTGCTGATGCCGCTGAGCATCGCCGTGGGGCTTGTGGTGGCCTGCACGATGTACGTGCTGTACACGCTGTTCAGGAAGGGGGACCTGTGATGCTGCACGCGCTGATGGATCACTTCGAGGAGATCGCCGCGCTGATACTGTTCGGCATAGGCTTCTCCAACCTGCTGCTGAACCGGAACATGATCAAGAAGATCATCGGCTTTTCGATGATGGACAGCGCCATCTATCTTTTCCTGGCCTCCTACGGCTACATCCGCGGCCGCCTCGCGCCGGTGATGGAATCCGATGTGCCCGCGCCGCAGGTGGGCCAATACGTCAACCCGCTGCCCGCGGGCCTGGTGCTGACAGGCATCGTGGTGTCCGTCAGCGTGACGGCCATCATGCTGGCGCTGACCGTGCGGCTGTACCGGCGCTACCACACGCTGGACATCGACGAGATCGCCATGCTGGCAAAGGAGGCGGACGACGCTTGATCTGGTGGCAGAACATACCCTTCTTCCTGGTGTGGACGCCGCTGCTGTTCGCCTCGGTCACGGCGGTGCTGAAGCCCCGGGCGGCCCGGTGCATGATACTGCTGTTCCCGGGCCTTTGCGCGGTGTTCGGCGCGATACTCGCGCTTTACACCGCCCGGACGGGCGCATCCTTCACCTACGCCATGGGCGTGTTCGGCGCGCCCTTTGGCAACGAGCTGCGGGCCGGCCCGGCGGAGGCGCTGCTGGCCACGGCCTTCAGCGTCATCATGCTGCTGAGCGTGCTGGGCGGCTGGAACCGCATGGGCGTGCAGATCCCGCCCCGGCGCATGAGCCTGTACTGCGTGATGGTGATGCTGCTGCTGTCCGGCATGATGGCCGAGGTGTTCACCAACGACATGTTCACGGCCTACGTATTCATCGAGATCATGACCATCGCGGCCTGCTCGCTGATCGTGGCCCGCACCCGGGGCCGCACGCTGTTCGCGGCCACCAAGTACATGATATTCAACCTGCTGGGCAGCGGCCTGTTCCTGCTGGGGCTGTCGATACTCTACTGCATGACGGGCCACCTGCTGATGGACAGCCTGCATGAGGCCGTGTCGGAGCTGTTCCGCCGGGGCGAGCACATGGATTCGCTGACGCTGTCCCTGGCGCTGATCACGGTGGGCCTGGCGGTGAAGAGCGCGCTGTATCCCTTTCACAGCTGGCTGCCGGACGCCTACGCCAGCTGCACCCCGGCCTCCAGCGCCATGCTGTCCAGCCTGATCTCCAAGACCTACATCTTCCTGTACGTCAAGTTCGTCGTGCGGGTGGTGGGGCTGGAGAACCTGGCCGCCACCCACATCCAGACGCTGCTGCTGCTGTGCGCCGTGGCCAGCATACTGATGGGCTCCATCGACGCGATCATGGAGAAGAAGCTGCGCCGCATGATCGCCTATTCGTCGGTGGCGCAGATCGGCTACATCTATCTGGGCATCGCGGCCTGCACGCCGGTGGGCGTGGCGGCGGCGCTGTTCCACATGATCGCCCACGCGCTGGCGAAGGCGCTGCTGTTTTTGACGGGCGACCGGCTGATCGGGGCCTCCGACGGCGACGCCCACTTCCACGAGCTGCGGGGCGCGGGCTTCCGGGCCCCGGTGTGCGGCGCGGCCTTCACCGTGGGCAGCCTGTCCATCGTGGGCGTGCCGCTGCTGGCGGGCTTCGCCGGAAAGCTGTACCTGTGCCGGGCCTGCCTGGGCATGGGGCCGAGGCGGGCGGCGCTGTCGCTGGTGGCGCTGGCGGCCAGCACCGCGCTGAACGCGGCCTACTTCATCATCACCATCGTCACGCTGTACCGCACGCCGCCCCACGACTACGCCGTGAAGATGCGCCATCACTGGTACAGCAACGCCGCCCTGGCCGCCTTCGCGGCGCTGATTGTGCTGATGGGCCTGATGGGCGGCCGGATCTACGCGCTGCCGGATCTACGCGCTGATCGACATGGGCGTGCGGGCGCTGGGGTGAGGACGAAAAGGAAGGCAATGATATCAAGTTGGCAGATCCTTCGCTGCGCTCAGGATGACAAGCGATGCGAAATCGTCATTCTGAGCGGAGGCGAAGCCGGAGTCGAAGAATCTGCTTCATTAAATTGAAAACTATGCCCAAAGGGGAGGAACGGAATATGAAAACCATCGGCGTGGGCATCATCGGCTGGGGCTTCATGGGCAAGACCCACGCGCAGGCGCTGCGCAGCCTGCCGCTGTTCTATCCCGGCGCGGACTTCAGAGCCGAGCTGCGCTGCGTGTGCGCCGGGCATGCCGAAAACGCCCGGGCCGCCGCTGAGGCGCTGGGCGTCGACGGCTGGACCGACGACTACCGGGCGCTGCTGGCCCGGGAGGACATCGACGTGGTGTCGGTGTGCACCCCCAACGCGATGCACGAGGAGATGGTCATCGCGGCGCTGGAGGCGGGCAAGCACGTGTACGTGGACAAGCCCCTGGCCGTGACGGCGGAAAGCGCCGATCGCATCGCCGAGGCGGCGGCCCGGGCCCCGGGCTTCACCCGCATGGTGTTCAACAACCGCTATCTGCCCGCCACGCTGCGGGCGCGGCAGCTGGTGGAGGAGGGGCGCATCGGCGAGGTGCTGACCTTCAACGCCCGCTATCTGCACTCCCAGGGCGGCGTGCTGCTGGACCTGGGCAGCCACGCGCTGGACCTGCTCACCTGGCTGGTGGGATATCCCCGGCGGGTGCTGTGCAAGACCTTCACCCTCTATCCCGAGCGGCCCACCCGGTCCGGCGGGCGGGAGACGGCGCTGGCCGAGGACCACGTCCAGCTGATGCTGGAGCTGGAAAACGGTGCGCTGGGCGGCGTGGAGGCCAGCAAGATCGCCACCGGCGCGGACGACGAGCTGTCGGTGGAGGTCCGGGGCACGAAAGGCGCGCTGCGCTGGAGCTCCATGGACATCAACTATCTCTACTACTACGACAACACCCTGCCCGAGGCCCCCTACGGCGGCATGCGGGGCTTCACCCGCATCGAGGCCGTGGGCCGCTACCCCGCCCCCGGCGGCAGCTTTCTGCCCCCGAAGAACAGCGTGGGCTGGGAGCGCGGCCACCTGCACTGCTACTACACCTTCCTGGACGCCGTCGCCCACGGCCGCCGGCCCGACAACACCGTCGCGGACGGTGCGCGGCTGCAGCGGCTGATGGAGGACTGCCGCCGGTCCGCGCAAACGGGGATGTGGGAGGAGACGGGGCTGAGATGAGAGTGGAGTGTGGAGAGTGGAGTGTGGAGTTGAAGTGTAAAGTGCTCCCCATGTCAAGGACAATTTTGATTAAGTAAGGGGAATCAGGAGACAGAGTGTGGTATACTCTCCCTGCTCGGACGGAGGATAGGGCAA
>ONHI01000055.1 GCA_900317565.1 uncultured Eubacteriales bacterium | reverse complement strand
TGCGCTGCTTCGCGGCCTCCAGGGCGGCGCGGGCCGAGACGGCGTCGGGATAGTCCCCCTGCGCCGAGAGCGCCGCCAGCTCCGCGCGGCCCGCAGCCAGCGCGGCGGCGTCGGCACTGGCCTGATTCGCCGCGGCCTCGGCGTCTGCTTTCAGCGCGGTCCGCGTCGCGTCGGCGGTGGCCAGCGCGTCCTGCGCCGCCTTCAGCGCCGCGGCATCCCTGCGGATGGCGTCGCCTTCGGATTGCAGCTGCCTCCGGTATCGCTCCACCAGGGGACGGGCCTCGTCGGGCGTCTCAAAGGTGGGAGCGCCGTCGATGCCCCGGGCGACCCTTCGGCGCAGCGCCTCCACCTGCTCCCCGAACCGGGCCTGCTTCTGCTTCAGCAGCTCCAGCGCGGAGCCCGCGGCCTCGGCCTGCTTCGACAGCGCCCGGTTCAGCGCCTCCACCCGTCCGGCCAGCGCCTCCAGGGCCTCCCGGCTCAGCGGGGCCGCATCCGCGGGCAGGTGGCAGGGGCTGGGATGCTCCAGCGAACCGCACACGGGGCAGGGCTGGCCGGGGCGCAGCTGCTCCCGGGCGATGTAGCCCGCCTGGGCGTCCAGGAACGCGGTGCGGCGCTGGGCGTATTCGGCGCTCCCGGCGGCGTATTCGGCCCGGGCGTCGGCATAGGCCGCGGCGGCGCGATCGGCCCTGTCTCGGCTGATCCCGATGTCCGCGCCCGCGGCGGTCGCGCCGTCGATGTCGGCCAACAGGGCGTCGGCCTCCGCGACGCGGCCCGTCCACAGCTCCAGCCGCGCGTTGGCGTCCGCCAGCGCCTCCGCCTGCGCTCGCCATTGGCGCTCCCGGGCCTCGAAATCGGCGAGCGCCTGCCGGGCCCGGTCCGCGGCGGTTTCAGACTTCTGCGCGGCGCGCTCCAGCGCGGCCACCCGCTTTCCGGCCTCCTCCGTGCGCCGGAAGCCCTCCAGCGCCCGCGCCACCCGCTCGGAGGTCCGGGTGAGGGCCTCGGCTTCCGCGTCCAGCGCGGCCTTCGCCGCGGCCTCGTCCCCGGCCGCGGCGTCCCGGGCCGCTTCCAGCCCGGGCAGCGCCTCCGACTGGCCCGCCAGCTCCCGCCGGGTGTCCTCCGCGCGCTTGGCGGCCTCCTCGGCGCGGCGGTGGACGGCCTCGATCTCATAGGCCGCGGCGACGGCCATGGCCAGCTTCGAGGCCCGCTTCACGTCGTCCTCCTCTGCGTCGCACCCCGCCAGCCCCGCCTGCGCCGCCTCCAGCTGGGCGTAGGCGCGGCCCAGGGCCTCGGCCTGGGCGAGGGCGTCCCGGGCGGCGTCCCGCTGGCGGCTCAGCCCGTCCCGGTTCGTCCGGGCGGCGGCGTGTTCCGCTTCCAGCCACGCGCAGAGCTCCACCAGCGCCCCGGCCAGTGCTTCCAGGTCGGCCACGTTCAGCCGCGGGGCGGCCATCACGCGCGCCTTCACCTCCAGCAGCGCGTCGCTGCCCGTCCATTCCCCGGGCGCGGCGATGTGGCCCGCCTCGGTCTGGCAGGCGGTGCGCAGCTGGGCGATGCCCACGTCCAGCGCCTTGCGCCGCCGGGCCAGCTCGTCCACGATCTGCTGGTACAGCCCGGTGTTGAACAGCTTGCGGAAGATGGCCTTCTTGTCCTCGGACTTCGCCCGCAGCAGCTCCATGAACTCGCCCTGGGCGATCATGGCCACCTGCATGAACTGGTCCTTGGTGAGGCCCACGATCTGCTCCAGCTTCGCGTCCGTCTCCCGCTGGTTCTGGGAATACTCCCGCCCGTCCGGCAGCGTGAGGGACACGACCTCCTTCACATCCACCGCGCCGCCGCCCCGCCGGGCGGGCCGGGTGTGCCGGGGGGAGCGCCGCACGGCGTAGACCAGCGTCTCGCCGCCGGACAGCTCCGAGAACGTCAGCTCCACGAAGGGCTCCACGCCCGCGTCGGCAAACTGGCTCTGCAGCTCCGCGCCGTCCTTGCGGGTCGCGCCGGAGCTGGCCTCGCCGTACAGCGCGAACACGATGGCGTCGAACAGCGTGGTCTTGCCCGCGCCGGTGTCGCCGGTGACCAGAAACAGGTTCTGCCCGGGCAGCGTGAAATCCACGGTGGTCCTTGCGGCATAGGAGCCGAAGGCCTGCAATGTCAGCTGTAGCGGCTTCACGTCAATGCACCTCCCGCGCGGCGTTGATCACGTCCGTCAGCAGCGCCTGTTCGCCCTCGTCCAGATCCCCCAGGAACGCGCTGCAGAGCTCATAGGGGTTCAACTCGGCCTCCACCGTGACCTGCGCGCCGTAGTCCGCGCCGCGCAGCGCCTCCCGGCGGATCTCCAGCAGATGGGGGAAGGCGGCGTTCAGCCGGTCCCGCATGTCGATCACGTCCAGGTCGACGTTGTCGGTCAGGCACACGGTCACGTAATCCCCGCAGGCCTGCTGAAGCACCTCCTCCAGTGCGCCGCGGATCAGGCGCACCTGCCGCAGCGGCTCCAGGGGCAGCACCTCCGTGCGCACATCGCCCTTCGGCCCCAGCGCCACGCAGACCACGCCCTTGCGCTGGCCCGCCTCGCTGACGGAGCAGGCCAGGGGCGTGCCGCAGTAGCGCCGGGTCTCGCTGCCCAGCGTCATAGGCCGGTGCAGGTGCCCCAGCGCGGCGTAGTCGAAGGGGGAGAGGACCTCGGCGGACACCTGGTCCACGTTGCCCACGGTGACGATCTCCGAATTCTCCCGGGCGATCTGCCCGGCGTCCGCGCCCGCGGGCACGTAGAACTGGTGGCTGACCAGCACGTTGCGCTGGGCATGGTCGATTTCCTCCCGGTCCAGCAGCCGGCGCAGCGCCGCGTCGTAGGACAGGTTGTTGCCGTTTTCGTCCGTGCCGGTGATGGGCTTGACCATCGAGGGCTTCACGAAGGGCAGCAGCAGGAAGTTCACCGGGCCCCATGCGTCCCGCAGCGTCACCCGGGCGATATGCTCCTCGGGGGACTGGGGCGGCAGGCCGATCATGTGCACCCGCTGGCGGCTCAGCACCTGCCGGAACAGGTTCAGCCGCGCGGCGCTGTCGTGGTTGCCGCTGATGAGCATGATCTCGCACGTCGGCGCGGCTTCGGCCAGGTGGGTGATGAAGCCGTCGAACAGCGCCACGGCCTCCGCCGGGGGAACGGGCTTGTCGTAGATGTCCCCGGCGACGACCACGGCGTCCGGCTGCTCCCGCCGGGCGAGTTCGACGATCTGATCCAATATGTGGCGCTGGTCCTCGCTCAGATCCCAGTTGACCAGCCGCAGCCCGATGTGCAGGTCGGACAGGTGAAAGAATTTCATGGGACGCCTCCCGTCGTGTGATGCCTCTATTGTACCAGATGCCGGGGATTTGCGCAAATAAAGTGTGGATTCTTCGCTGTCGCTCAGAATGACGGCGTGCTTCCGCGCACCATCCCGGGCGGAGAGGGGGATATCCAAACGCAATCGCGCGGCATAAACCTATGGACAATCCCGCCCGGATGCGGTATGATAGAGAAAACCGCGAGAGGAGAGAGGCGCATATGTACATCATCGACGACGGCCTGCGGCTGGACGCCGTGCTGGAGAGGCCGGAGAACGGCGGGGAGAGGTGCCCGCTGGTGATCGTGATCCACGGCTTCACGGGCTACAAGGAGGAGCGGCACATCGTGGCCGTCTCGAAGGCCTTCAACGAGCTGGGCTTCGCCACGCTGCGGGTGGACATGTACGGCCACGGCCACAGCGACGGCGAATTTCGCAGGCACACGCTGTACAAGTGGCTGACCAACGCGCTGACCGTGATGGACTACGCCAGGGGGCTGGACTTCGTGACCGACATCTATCTGTGCGGCCACTCCCAGGGCGGGCTGCTGGTGATGCTGGCGGCGGCCATGGAGCGGGATGTCGTCAAGGGCCTGATCCCGCTGTCCCCGGCCTGGATGATCCCGGAATACGCCCGCAAGGGCGAGCTGCTGGGCCAGCGCTTCGACCCGGACCACATCCCCGACACGCTGGGGGCCTGGGACGACCGGCAGCTGGACGGCAATTACGCCCGCGTGGCCCAGACCATAAGGGTGGAGGACGCCATCGAGCGCTACGACGGCCCGGTGCTGGTCGTCCACGGCGATCAGGACGAGGCCCGGCCACCTGGACAAGGTGATCGACGCGGTGAAGGATTGGATGAAGGACAGGATCTGAGAAGACGCACGTAAAGGGGGCCGCTGCCCGGCATTTGCCGGGCAGCGGCCCCTGTTTATCTGTGTCACTCCGCGCCCTGCTCCTGGGCGGGCACCCCCGCGCGCTTGAGATAGCCCCGCAGCGCGTCGAAGGTATCGCCGCTCACCGCGCGGGTCAGCGCGGCGGCCTCGTCCCGGGCGGCGGCGTCCTCCACGCCCGATTCCGTCAGCAGCCGGTGGAAGTACAGGCTGCGCTCCCGGTGCCTCTCGGCGCGGCGCTCGCCCTCCTCGGTGAGCAGCAGCGCGCCGTGGCTGCCGATGCACACCAGCGCCTCCCGGGTCATCTGCTTCAGCGCCATGCTCACGCAGGCCTTGGAATAGCCCAGGTCGTTGGCCACGTCCACGGAGCGCACGATGGGCAGCTGCTGCCGCAGCGCGAGTATGGCGCTGAGATAGCGGTCCAGCGTGGCGTCGCTGATGACGCGGGCGGGCTTTTGCTTGTCTTCCATGGGCATCATCCTCAGGCGCGCAGGCATTCGAAACGGTAGGCGGTGGGCGTGACGCCCGTCATCTTCTTGAACACGTGGGAAAAGTGGGCCGAGGACACGAAGCCCACCTCCTCGCCGATCTCCGATATGCTGCGATCGGTCTGCATGAGCAGCGCCTTGGCCCGCTCGCAGCGCACATGGTTGTGATACCACAGCAGCGTGTGGCCCGTGTTGGCCTTGAAGATGCGCAGCAGGTAGCTGCCGTTCACGTACAGCGCGTCGGCCACCGATTGCAGCGCGAATTTCTCCGCGCTGTGGGCCTCCACGTATTCCCGGGCCGCCTGCGTCAGCGCGCTGCCGGAATCGCCCCGGGTGTATCGCCGCTCCTGAGAGATCACCGCCGTCACCTTCATCCGTCTGTGTTAGTTTATACTTCCTAATATATGTTAGCATAAAGCAACTCATTCCGCCAGCACTTTTTTGAAAAAGTCAATAACAGACAAGTAAATCCCGCGAAAAAGTCAATATCAGAATAGCGGAAAGAGTTAGTTTGTGCTAAAATATTGCCTGCGAATTAGTGAGTGATAACAAACTGTCGTCGCGCCTCGCCGGATGGCGGCGGGGCCGGAAAGGAAGAAGCACCCATGAGAAGAACGAGGATCGCCCGGCTGAGCCTGCTGGCCGTCGTGGCGATGATCATGATGAGCCTGTGCGCGCCCACCATGGCGGAGGAGGATACCCGCTGGGCGGACGCATCGGACGCGATCGACAAATTCCTGGACGCCGCGTTTGAATCCTACCTGGACGGCGACGCCGCCGCGGCCTATGACAACGTCAGCAACGCCTATTTCCGGGTGTACGAGACCACGGGCTTCGAGCGCCAGACCATGAGCTACATATCCGGCAACCGCAAGAACGCCGTGGAGATGCAGTTTTCCAACTGCAAGGCCGCCGTCAAGAAGGACAACATGGACCAGGAGACGCGGGTCTCCGTGCGCACGGCGCTGGCCAAGCTGAAGGGCATGATCCGCGAGGACGGCAACAAGCTGGCCGCCATGCAGGGCGGGGTCCAGAGCGAGATGAAGTACTACCAGCGGGGCGAGCTGGTTTCCTCCGATCCCTATCCGGAGTATTCCGCCGATCCCAACGCGGCCCAGAAGTACGAAAACTGGTATGAGGCCGCCACGCTGGTCAAGGAGCTGCTGGACACGGCCTACATGGGCTACCTGGACAAGGATTTCACCGCCTGCGGCGACAACCTGGAGACCGCCTACTACAGCGTGTTCGAGGAATCCGGCCTGGGCCACAAGATCTACACCGACCTGTCCCTGGAGGACCGGCTGGCGATGGAGAAGCACTTCGATGCGCTGACCGCGCTGAACGCCAACGGCGAGACCAAATACCAGAAGAACAAGTACCGCACCTCCACCGACGCCGCCAAGAACGCCATACTGAAGCTGGCCAAGCGGATCGACGATCAGGAGGCCGAGGCTAAGGCCGCCGAGGGCGGCGAGGCCGAGGCGACCGAGGAGGTCGTCGAGGAGGCCGCACCCACCGATCCGAGGCTGCTGACCTTCCTGGGCGCCTTCGGCATCATCGTGCGCGAGGGCCTGGAGGCCATACTGGTCATCGCGGCCATCATCGCCTACCTGACCAAGTCCGGCAACGGCAAGAGCCTCAGGAACGTCTACATCGGCGCTGTGTGCGGCGTCGCGGCGTCCTTTGCCGCCGCCGCCGTGCTGGCCTGGGCCAAGAGCGCCTTCGCCAGCGCCGGCATGGCCCAGGAGGTCATCGAGGGCATCACCGCCCTGATCGCCGTGTGCGTGCTGTTCTACGTGTCCAACTGGATGATCTCCAAGGCGGAGGCCGCCTCCTGGAGCCGCTACATCGACGGCAAGGTCCAGTCCTCCGTGGAGCAGGGCAGCGCCTTTGCCCTGGCCTTCACCGCGTTCCTGAGCGTGTTCCGCGAGGGCGCCGAGGTGGTGCTGTTCTATCAGCCCATGCTGTCCGAGGGCAACCCGGGCATGGTCTGGGCGGGCTTCGGCGTGGGCTGCGTGGTGCTGGTGTTCGTCTACCTGGCCATCACGAAGCTGTCCATCAAGCTGCCCATCAAGGTGTTCTTCACCGCCACCTCGATCCTGATGGCCGTGATGTGCGTGTCCTTCCTGGGCAGCGGCATCAAGGAGCTGGCCGAGGGCAACGTGTTCGACCTGGCGCTGCGCGTGCCGGGCATCCCGGAGAATGACGTGATACAGGTGCTGGGCATCTATCCGTACCTGGAGACGCTGGTGCCCCAGCTGATACTGTCCATCGTGCTGCTGGTCACCTTTATGATCGCCCACTACCGCGGCAAGATCGACGCCGTCAAGGCGCAGTACGCCGCGAAGTGATACACAAGGATCTCCATGCGGCCTGCCCCGCGCGGGCCGCGTTGAAGATACAAATCATCAATCATTATTTTAGGAGGCTACAAACATGAAGAAGTTTCTCGCTCTGCTGCTGGCCGTCATGATGCTCAGCATTTCCGCTTTCGCTCTGGCTGAGGAGGCCGGTTTTGACGAGTACGAGCTGGGTGTTGAAGGCGAGCAGGACGTTGGCTTCATGACCATGAGCATGGTTTACTTCCAGCCCGTCGACATGGCTCCCGCCGATCTGGCCGCTTCCAAGGAGGATTCCGACCTGCACATCGAAGTGGACCTGACCGCCAATGAGAACCCCTATTCCTTCCCGGTGGACGGCTGGGTGCCCTATCTGAGCATCGATTACACCATCAAGGACCTGGACGGCAACGAGGTGCTGACCGGCTCCATGATGCCCATGGCGGCTTCCGACGGCCCCCACTACGGCAACAACATCGCGCTGGCCGAGGGCGAGTACACCATCACCCTGTCCATCAAGAGCCCCGCTGAGAACGGCTACCTGCTGCACGTGGACGACGAGACCGGCGTCGACGCCAAGGACGGTTTCTGGACCGAGCCCCTCGAGGCGACCTGGACCGGCTGGAAGTTCGTCAAGGAGTGGTAATTGACCGCCGCGTGACGCAAAACGCGCTCGATGATACCGGGCGCAACAAATGACAATATCCGGTGCTGCTGATGCGCGATCCGCGGGGGATGCGCATCAGCAGTATGTGCGTTAAGAACCATTGTTAAGGAAAATGTTAGCGCGTGTTAACTTCTGGACCGAGGCTTGGCACGGCGCTTCCGGGAGGCATGAAAATGCTGAAATATCTCTGGACGGTGACCCAGGACCTGTTCGTCACGGTGACGCTGGTCACGTGGATGCACGCGGTGCTCGGCAGGCTGCACGGCAGGTTTGGCCGCCGCTTCCATGGCGTCGGCATCGTCGTGGGCGTGCTGGCCTCTGCGGCGCTGGCCGCGGTGAAGGGCACCACGAACAAGATCGTTTCCAGTCGCTGGAACCACTACATCTATGTCTTCATACTGGCGTTCTCGCTGGTATTCATCCTCATGGCGCTGATCACAGGCCGCCGGGAGAACGGTCGCCGGGGCTTCAAGGGGCTGCTGACCTGCCTGGCGGGCACGGGCCTCTCCGCGACGCTGATCTTCTATCAGCTGCCGGGTGTGATGCTGCATCCCTTCAACTTTAACACGATGGGTGAGGGCTATCTCTCGTCCTATTACATGGTGCGCATGGCGGGCTGGCTGCTGGCGCTCCTGCTGCTGCTCGTTTATTCGCGCATGCTGTACAACTGCGCTGTACATATAAGGCCGCTGGCCGCCGTCTCCGGGCTGCTCTGCGCCGGGACGCTGGTCAACGCGGCCTATTGCTTCGGGCGCTTCTTCGCGCCATGGGTGAACCGGGCCAAGTGGCTGAACTGGTCGGTGAAGTACACCGACGAGGCCTACGGCTGGATCGGCGATTGGATGATGTTCACCGCCAACCACTCCATGCTGTTCATCTGGCTGGTGGTGGCGCTGGCAGCGGCGAGCCTCGCGCTGTGCTTCGCCCAGAACACGCGGGTCACCGAGCCCTATGAAAACTCCGCCCAGCGGCGCAAGCTACGGGCCAGGAACCGGGGCTTCCGGCGCATGGCCTGCACGGCGCTGGGGGCGGTGGTGGTGTTCACGCTGTTTCTGACGCTGGTGAAGGGCTACGACACCCGCGTGATCGAGCTGTCCGCGCCGGAGACCTTCACCGTGGAGGGCGATAAGATCCTGGTGCCCATGGACGCGGTGAACGATTTCCACCTGCACCGCTTTGAATACAAGACCGAGAACGACGTGAACGTGCGCTGGATCGTGGTGCGCAAGCCGAATTCCGCCGCCTACGGCGTGGGCCTGGACGCCTGCGACGTGTGCGGCAACGCCGGGTATTACGAGCGCAACGGCCAGGTGGTGTGCCGCCGCTGCGACGTGGTGATGAACATCAACACCATCGGCTTCAAGGGCGGCTGCAACCCGATCCCGCTGAGCTACGAGGTGGAGAACGGCAACCTGGTGTTCGCGCTGGCGGACATACTGGCGGGCGAACGGGAATTCAAGTGAGGAGGAACGGACGATGTTATTCAGAATGATACGCGGCGTGCTGTTCCACCAGAAGAGCAAGATGCTGCTGATCGCCGTCACCATCGCCCTGGGGGCCTCGCTGGCCACGGGCATGCTGAACGTGGTGATGGGCGTCGAGGAAAAGGTGAACAAGGAGCTGAAGAATTACGGCGCCAACATCACCGTCAAGCCCAAGGACGCCTCGCTGCTGTCGGACATCTACGACGTGGGCGAGGGCGGGGAGGCGCTGAACGCCGCCTACCTGAAGGAGGACGAGCTGGGCAAGCTGAAGACCATCTTCTGGGCCTTCAACATCGTGGACTTCACCCCCTTCCTGGACACCCAGGTCGCGCTGCCCGACGGCGCCCAGGCGAAGCTGGTGGGCACCTGGTTCAACCACCACCTGTCCCTGCCCACCGGCGAGGAGCTGGACGCGGGCATCGCGGGCATGCGCTCCTGGTGGGACGTGACCGCGGGCCGCTGGCTGGACGAGGCCAACGACGGCGCGAACGAACAGATCATGGTCGGCGCGCTGCTGGCCGAGGAGAAGCACTGGACCGTGGGGGAGAAGGTGCGTCTCACCGCCGGTGAACAGGCTCTGGACGCCGAGATCGTGGGCATATTCGACGCCGGCGGCGACGAGGACAACCAGCTGTTCACCACGCTGGACGCGGTGCAGGCGCTGACCGACAGGGTCGGCAAGGTGGCCTCCATCGAGGTCTCCGCGCTGACCACCCCGGACAACGACCTGGCCCGCCGCGCGGCCCGCAACCCGGACGCGCTGACCAGCCGCGACAAGGAGACCTGGTATTGCACGGCCTACGTCAGCGCCATCTGCTACCAGATCCAGGAGGTCATCACCGGCTCCGTCGCCTCCGCCGTCCGGCAGGTGGCCGAGAGCGAGGGCACGGTGCTGGAAAAGACGAAGCTATTGATGATACTGATCACGGCCCTCAGCCTGATCGGCTCCGCGCTGGGCATCTCCAACCTGGTGACCGCCTCCGTCATGGAGCGCGCCCAGGAGATCGGCCTGCTGAAGGCCATCGGCGCGAAGGACCGCTCCATCACCGGCGTGGTCATGACGGAGATACTGATCACGGCGCTGCTGGGCTTCACCGCGGGCTACTTCATGGGCTTCGGCTTCGCCCAGCTCATCGGCCGCAGCGTGTTCGGCTCCGCCATCGACATGAATCCCAGGGTGATCCCCATCGTGGCGGCCCTGATCGCGCTGGTGACCATCGCGGGCAGCCTTCCGGCCATCCGCATGGTGCTGCGGCTGCGCCCTGCGGAGGTATTGCACGGGGGACACTGATTCTGAATTAGGAATGAGGAATTAGAAATTAGGAATGAGGAATGGCGGTTGAAATCCTACGGATTTCTTTGATTGAGCCGACCAGACTCCAATCCACGCCGATAAAAATAAACAAATCCCGCAAGGGATTTGCACAACCATTCCTCATTTCACATTCCTAATTGGTATACGTTTATCCTTCCTATGGAGGCATAACATGACGAAACGAAGAATGTTCTTGCGGATGATCACCGCGTCGCTGCTGCGGCGGCGCTCCCGCATGCTGATCGCGCTGCTGTCCATCGGCATCGGCGCGACGATCCTGGCGGGCATGGTGACGATATACTACGACGTTCCCCGGCAGATGCGGGCGCAGATGCGCTCCTACGGCGCGAACATGCTGCTGATGCCCGAGGACGGAGGCACGCTGGATTCCGAAAAGCTGGCCCGGGTGCTGGGCGAGCTGCCCGAAGACGCGCTGGTGGGCGCGGCGCCCTACCGCTATGTGCGGCTGGACATGACCTCCCGCCAGCAGTCCTTCACCACCGCGGGCACTGACTTTGAGCAGGTACAGAAGACCAGCCCCTATTTCAGCGTGGAGGGCCGCTATCCCGAGTCCACCCGCGAGATCCTGGTGGGCAAGGAGGTCGCCGAGACCATCGGCGTGCGGGAGGGCTCCACGATGGAGCTGACCTGGCAGCCCACGGCCCAGGACAATGCGGGGGACGCCTCCGCCGACTGGGTGCCCGGGGCGCGGCTCACGGGCAGCGCCGAGGGCTGGAGCGGCGGCGCGGTATCCGTCACCGCGGTGCTGGACGACGAGGCCAGGATCGCGGAGCTGGAGATCGACGCCTCTACCCAGACCGAGGAGTTCGGCGGCAGGGCCCAGAGCGAGCCGGAGTTCGCGGCGCAGTTCATCGGCAAGACGCTGCCCGTCGAGCTGGGCACGGATGTGGACGCCCTGACCGGCGCGACCTTCACCTCCACCGCCGTGGTCGAGGCCCTGAACACCGCCCGGCAGGCCAACGCCGCGGCAAAGACCAACACCATGAAGTACACCGTCACCGGCATCCTGGTGACCGGCGGCGAGGAGGAGGGCTACGCCTTCATGTCCCTGGAGGACATGCGAAACCTCACCGGCGAGGACAAACTGGACGTGGCGGAGCTGAGCATATCCGCCGAGGAGGACGCCTTGAACGCCTATGCCGAGGCGCTGAACGCCAGCGGCGAGGGCGTGACGGCGCGGCTGGTGAAGCGCGTCACCAAGTCCGAGACCGCGGTGCTGGGCAAGCTCCAGGCGCTGGTGTTCCTGGTGACCGCCGTGGTGCTGCTGCTGACGATGATCTGCGTGTCCACCACGATGATGGCCGTGGTCTCCGAGCGCCGCCGGGAGATCGGCCTGAGGAAGGCCCTGGGCGCGTCGGACAACTCCATTCGCGTGGAATTCCTGGGCGAGGGCATGTTCCTTGGCCTGCTGGGCGGCGCGCTGGGAGCGATACTGGGCTTCGTGTTCGCCCAGGTGGTCTCGGTGAACGTGTTCAATTCGTCGATCACGTTCCAGCCGCTGCTGCTGCCGATCGCCATCGTCGTGTCGATGATCATCGCCGCGCTCAGCTGCCTCGCGCCCATCAAGCGGGCCGTCGCCATCGATCCCGCCCTGGTACTGAAGGGAGAGTAATGTGGACAGGGGAGCAAGCTCCCCCGCCACTGCCACCCCTACCGGATTTTGCTTGCGTTCCCTGCGGGAACGGCTGGCCGCAAAATCCGCAAGGTTGGAATTTTTCTTATGGAAAATGGGATTTTCCGCCAGAAAAATTCCTCCGGCCCCGCCGCACATGTCGCCGGGCCCGATTGGAATTATCGTTAGGAGGAAAGACAATGAGCCTTCTCGAACTGAAGAATATATCCAAGATATATGGTGAACTCAAGGCGCTGGACAACGTCAGCCTGCACGTGGACAAGGGGGAGTGGGTGGCCATCATGGGGCCCTCCGGCTCCGGCAAGAGCACGATGATGAACATCATCGGCTGCATGGACAAGCCCACCAAGGGCGAGGTGCTGCTGGACGGCGTGGACATCTCCAAGGAGTCCAGCAAGCGGCTGACCGACATCCGCCGGGACAAGATCGGCCTGATCTTCCAGCAGTTCCACATGGTGAACTATCTGACCGCCGTGGAGAACGTGATGGTCTCCCAGTATTACCACTCCATGCCCGACGAGGAGGAGGCGCTGGAGGCCCTGGGCCGCGTGGGCCTGCGGGAGCGCGCCAAGCACCTGCCCAGCCAGCTGTCCGGCGGCGAGCAGCAGCGCGTGTGCGTGGCCCGGGCGCTGATCAACCACCCGGAGCTGATCCTGGCCGACGAGCCCACCGGCAACCTGGACGAGGCCAACGAGAACATCGTGCTGGACCTGTTCCGCCAGCTGCACCGGGAGGGCACGACGCTGATCGTGGTCACCCACGACCCCGAGGTCGCCGAGGCCGCCCAGCGCACCATCGTGCTGGAGCACGGCAGGATCGCAAGGGAAGTCGTGAACGAGAACTTTGTGGACTGACATTGTTATCAGCGTGAATGAAGGAGAGCCTATGAAAAAGACATCTGTACCCGCTATGATCGTCCTCATACTCGCCCTGATCGCCGCCATCGGCAGCCAGAGCTTCCTGGGTCCCTGCGTCCACGAGGACGGCAGCTTCGGCGCGTGCCACTGGGCGGGCCGGGCGCTGCTTGGCGTGGGCGGGCTGCTGGCGGCGCTGGCGCTGCTGGCGCTGCTGCTGCCCCGGTGCCGGGGGGGCCTCTGCCTTGCCATGGCGCTGACCTCGGCACTGGGCCTGCTGGTGCCCGGCCCGCTGGTATCGCTGTGCGGCATGAGCACCATGCGCTGCCAGGCGCTGATGCGCCCCGCCATGTCCGTGCTGTTCGCGCTGGCGCTGGCGGCCTCGGCGCTGGGCTGGCTGCTGGAGCGCAGGAAGGCGAGGTGAGCCGGTGAAGGCGCGTGGATTGCCCGTCAAGAACCTGATCGGCAGGCCGGGCCGCACGGCGGCGCTGGTGCTGCTGACCGCCTTCTTGGCGCTGTCGGTGTTCGGCGGCAGCCTGGTGGTGCGCTCGCTGCGCAGCGGGCTGGAGAGCCTTGAGGCGCGGCTTGGCGCGGACATCATCGTGATGCCCGCCTCCGCCGAGAGCAAGGTCAGCTTCCAGAACCTGCTGCTCCAGGGCACCGCCGGGGCCTTTTACATGGACGCCGGCACGCTGGAGCGGGTCAGCGAGGTGGAGGGCGTGGAGATCGCCGCGCCGCAGACGTTCCTGGCTTCGCTGAAGGCGGATTGCTGCGCCATCAAGGTGCAGATCATCGGCATCGACCCGGCGCTGGACTTCACCGTGAAGCCCTGGATCGACGAGAGCTATTCGGGGACGCTGGGCGACATGGACTTGGCGGTGGGCTGCAACGTCACCGCCGGCGTGGGCGAGACGCTGCGGGTTTACGACCGGAATTGCCACGTGGTGGCGCGGCTGGCGGAGACCGGCACGGGCCTGGACACCGCGGTCTACTGCAACATGGACACCATGCGCGCGCTGCTGGCCGCCGCCGAGGAGAAGGGCGTGAGCCACAAGATCACCAGCGACACCAGCGATCTGATCTCCGCGGTGTACGTGAAGGTGAAGGACGGCTACGACGTGGGGCTGGTGAACAACAAGCTGAACGGCCACGTGCGCAAGGCCACCGCCGTGCGCGCCCGCAGCATGTTCACCGACGTCTCCGACAGCCTGACGGGCATATCCCGCACGGTGTCGCTGCTGGCGGGCGCGGTGTGCGCGCTGGCCTTCGTGATCCTGCTGATCGCCTTCGCCATGATGGTGGGGGAGCGCCGCCGGGAATTCGCGGTGCTGCGGCTGCTGGGCGCGTCCCGGCGCGGGCTGAGCGGGCTGATGCTGGCGGAATCCGCGCTGTGCAGCCTCGTGGGCGGCCTGCTGGGCGTGGGCGTCGCGGCGCTGGGGGTGTTCCCCTTCACGGCGCTGATCGAATCCCGTCTGGGCCTGCCCTACCTGACGCCCAGTGCAGGCGCGGTGCTGGCGATGGCGGCCGTCACGCTGCTGGTGACGCTCGTCGTCGGGGCCGCGGCCAGCGCATGGGCGGCCTGGCGGCTGAGCCGCACCGACCCGGGCACGACGCTGAGAGAGGGGGCCTGAGCATGCTGATCGCTGAGAACGTTTCAAAGCGCTATTTCAGGAGGACCGGCCAGGCCAATCACTTCTACGCCGTGCGGAATGTCAGCCTCGAGCTGCGACCCGGGGAGGTCGCCGTGCTGATGGGCCGCTCCGGCTCCGGCAAGACCACGTTGCTGCACATGCTGTCCGGCCTGCTGACGCCCACGGAAGGCGCGGTAAGGCTGGGGGACGCGGACCTGTACGGCCTGAACGACGGGGCGCTGTCCCGGCTGCGCAACCGGAGGCTGGGCGTGGTGCCCCAGGGGCGCAGCGCCATCGACAGCCTGACGGTGCTGGAGAACATACTGCTCCCCGGCGCGCTGTACGGCGGCGCGGGGGACGCGGGCCTCGCGCGGCGCTGGATGGACGCGCTGGGCATCGCGGACCTGGAGAACGCCCGGCCCGCCGAGCTCTCCGGCGGCGAGCTGCGGCGCGTGGCCATCGCCCGGGCCCTGACCCAGCAGCCCGAGGCGCTGCTGGCGGACGAGCCCACCGGCGACCTGGACGACGGGAACACCGCCCGGGTGCTGGAGGTGCTGCGAGACGCCGCGAAGGCCGAGGGCCGGATCGTGTTCATCGTCTCCCACGACGACGAGGCCGCGCAGATCGCGGATAAGGTGTATCGTATGGACGGGGGAGAGATGAGGCATTAGGCAATAGGCAATAGGCAATAGGCATTAGGCAATAGGCAATAGGCATTAGTCGGATGGCCGGGTAACGGGGGAGCAGGGAATAGGGAGTAGGGAGTAGGAATAGCGGGGGCGGCGTTGCCCGCCTTAGCCCCCTCTGGGGAAGGTGGACCAGCCGCAGGCTGGGACGGAAGAGGTCGCCGCCCGCGGACGCCATTTATGGCACCCCTACGGCCAAGCGCGACGATACTCATATCACCGTAGGGACAGCATATATGCTGTCCGCGATAAGAACGACGAAGCGACGCATTCCGCATTCCGCACGCCCCGCCAACCATTGCGCCGCCCGCCGTGCCGTGGTATAATGATCCCACAACATCCCGGGGCAGGTGAGGCGCATGGAGTACGAACTGGTCAATGCGGGCGTGCCCGTGACGGCCCGATTCGCGGACGCGGACGTGGAGGGCATCTTCCTGCCGCTGCTGCGGCGCATGACGGCGATGCAGGCCGCGAAGGGCGGCAGGCTGCTGGCGCTGCTGGCCGCGCCGCCCGCCGCGGGCAAGAGCACCCTGGCCGCGCTGCTGGAGCGGCTCTCCCGGGAGACGCCGGGGCTGACGCCCCTCTGCGCCATCGGCATGGACGGCTTCCACCGGCGGCAGTCCTGGCTGCTGGGCCACACCGTCCGGCGGGACGGCGAGACCATCCCCATGGCCCGGATCAAGGGCGCGCCGGAGACCTTCGACCTGCCGCTGCTGCTGGAGCGCCTGCGCCGCGTGGCGGCGGGGGAGGACTGCCCCTGGCCGCGCTACGACCGCACGCTCCACGACCCCGTGGAGGACGGCGGGCGGGTCTCCGGGGAGATCGTGCTGCTGGAGGGCAACTACCTGCTGCTGGACGCGGAGGGCTGGCGGGCGCTGCGCGACCTGGCGGATATGACGATATTCGTCTCGGCGGACCCGGCGTTCCTGCGCGGTCGGCTGCTGGCGCGGCACCTTGCCGGGGGCAAGTCCACGGAGGACGCCGCGCGGATCGTGGAGCGCAGCGACATGGCCAACATCCGCCTGTGCCTGGAGCGCTCCCTGCCCGCGGACGTGACGCTGGCGCTGGGGGAGGACGGAAGGTATAAAAAAGCAGATTCCTGACGCTTCATCTTTGAAGCGTCAGGAACCTGCTTTCTTTTACGGGTTCAAGCCCTTCTCTTCCGGCTGATCGCCAGCACTGCCACGCCGCACAGGAATACGCAGCTGTAGAAGGATATGCTGCGGCTGAGCAGCTCCATGCGGATCACCTGCTCCGGCTGGAGGAAGGCGTTGAAGCCGTCCAGCATCAGGTAGTCCGCCACGCCCATGGCCCCGGGGATCGGCACGCAGTTGGAGCCGAGCACCACGAAGCTCTGCATGGCGAATATGTCCAGCGCGTGCCGCGGCGCGCCGCCCATGGCCAGGTAGACCAGCATCGAAACGGAGATCGTGGAGGCCCGCTGCAGCAGGTTGAACAGCAGCGATTTCGCCAGCATCTGCCGGTGGCCGCCCAGCAGCCCGGCGCAGCGGCGGTATTCCTCCATCGTGGCGTCCAGCTTCGCCTGGTGCCGCTGCTCGTCCCGCAGCAGGTGCAGCCTGCCCAGCAGCCGCAGCGCGCCGCGGCAGATGCGCTCCAGCAGCTGTTCGCTGCGGATCAGCAGCAGGAAGAACCCGGCCAGCACGACCTGCATCGCCGTGCCCGCGGCGATCAGTATCTTGGACACCGTGCCGAAGGTCGCCAGCACCCCGGGTCGCAGCGCCGCGCTGACGAGCCCCAGTATCAGTATCGCCAGGGAATACATCATCAGCGTGATCAGCAGCACCGCCGTGGCGACGATGGCCGGTATGCCGTCGCGCACCATCAAAAAGGCGCAGGCGGGCTGGCCGCCGGAGGCCGAGGGCGTGATGGCGGAGAAATAGATATCCGCCGCGGCGTAGGCCACGCTGCCATGGCGGGTGACGTCGTAGTGCAGCGCGTGGCAGGCGCAGCGTATGGCGAAGCCCTCGAACACGATGAAGCCCAGCATGGCCGCCACCGCCCCCGCCAGCCAGAAGGGGTTCGCCTGGGCGATGTAGTCCAGCAGCGCCTGAAGGGAAAAGCCCTTCCACTGGGACGCCACGGCCCATATGCTCAGCGCGGCGATGACCACCGATATGGCCGCCCAGCGCAGCTTTTTGCCGCTTCGCAGCTCCCCGGCGTCGCCGGCGGTATCCTTGATGTCCTTGCTCATAGATCAGCCTCGGTTTTGCTCATTCAATGGAATTATATGCCTCAATGTCACTATTATACAGTTAATTCATCCAAATGGCAAGGACAATCGGGCGCGCCATGCCGACAAGAAAAGCATGCCGCCGTGTATTGAAAAATAGTGCCAAGTGCGCTACAATATAAAATGTGAAGTTGTGACGCCGCGTCTGCGGCACGGCGCACAGCTGTCCAAAGACCGGAGGCGTGGATTTTGAACGATCAGCGACAGGCCTACCAGCGCCGGGGCGAGATGGCCCGCTATCTCTCGGCGACGGACGTATGGGCGCTCTCCCTGGGCTGCATCATCGGGTGGGGCGCTTTTGTCATGCCCGGCACCACCTTCCTGCCGCTGGCGGGCCCGGCGGGCACGGTAATATCGATGCTGCTCAGCGCGTTGGCAATGCTGGTGATCGGCCTGAATTACGCCTACCTGATGAAGCGCCAGCCGGGCATCGGCGGCGTATACACCTATACCAAGCAGGCCTTTGGCCGTGACCACGCCTTCTTGAGCTCCTGGTTTCTGTGCCTGTCCTTATCTTTCGCTGATCCCCCAGAACGCCACGGCGCTGGCGGTGATGGGCCGCGCGCTGTTCGGCAGCGCCCTGGAGCGCGGGGCGCACTACCAGCTGGCGGGCTACGACATCTACCTGGGCGAGGTGGGCCTCGCCGTGGCGGCACTGGTGGTGGGTCAGCGACAGCGGCATCGGCACGAGCGAGGCCTTTGCGGAGCACGTGTTCACGCCCTTTGAGCGCGAGCGCACCAGCACCGTCAGCGGCACCCAGGGCACCGGCCTGGGCATGAGCATCACCAAGGGCATACTGGACGCCATGGGCGGGCGGATCGAGCTGCGCACCGAGGAGGGCCGGGGCACCGAGTTCACGGTTCGCCTGGGCCTGCCCGTGGCAGAGGCGCCCGCGGCCCAGGAGAGCGGCGGGGACGCCGGGCCGATGGATTTCAGCCGCGTGCGCATACTGCTGGTGGAGGACAACGCCATCAACATGGAGATCGCGGTGATGATACTGGGCCAGTTCGGCTTCATGGTGGAGACCGCGGAGAACGGAAAGATCGCCGTGGAGCGCGTGGAGGCCGCGGAGCCGGGCTATTACGACCTGCTGCTGATGGACATCCAGATGCCCGTGATGGACGGCTATGAGGCCACCCGGGCCATACGCGCCCTGCCCGACGCGGCAAAGGCCGCCGTGCCCATCGTGGCCATGACCGCCAACGCCTTCGCCGAGGACGTGCGCGCCGCGGAGGAAGCCGGCATGCAGGGCCACGTCGCCAAGCCCATCGACATCACAAAGCTCATGGAGACCATCACGGGGGTGCTCCTCCGGCACCCGTGATCGCCTTCGGGCAGTTTGCCCCCACAAGTTGGTAGATTTGAAAGGATCTGCCGACTTTTTGCATATCCATACATCCGCTGCGTCACATTGCTTTTGAGGAGAGATATGGCAACATGAAAACGACTGTGGAAAACAACAGACTGACGCTCTTCCCGGAGGGCAGGATCGATTCGACGAACGCCGCCGCGCTGGAGAGCGACATCATGGCCGCCGTGGGCGAAAACCCCGGCGCGGACATCGTGATCGACGCCGGGAACCTGGAATACATCTCATCGGCGGGCCTGCGGGTGCTGATGAAGCTGCGCAGGCAGGCCAAAAAGGCGCTGCCGGTGGTGAACGTCTCCCCGGAGGTCTATGACATCTTCGAGATCACCGGCTTCACGGAGCTGCTGGACGTGCGCAAGCGCCTGCGGGAGGTGTCCGTGGAGGGCTGCCAGGAGATGGGCTCCGGCGCCAACGGCACGGTGTACCGCTACACGCCCGACGAGATGATCAAGGTGTTCCGCGCGGGGCTGTCGCTGCCTGAGATCGAGGCGGAGCGGGAGGCGGCGAAGAGGGCCTTCCTGCTGGGCGTGCCCTGCGCCATCGCCTTCGACACCGTGAAGGTGGGCGACCGCTACGGCACCATGTATGAGCTGCTGAAGGCCGGGACGCTGGAGGAGCGCATCCGCGAAAAGCCCGAGCGGCTGGAGGCGCTGGCGGAGCGATCCACGAAGCTGCTGCGGGAGCTGCACGCCATCGAGATCCCCGAGGGCGGCATGCCCTCGGCGGACCGGGCGCTGCACGGCAGCATCGACAGGCTGACGGCGGACTTTACCCCCGGGGAGATCGACCAGATGCACGCGCTGTACGCCTCCATTCCACAGATGAACCGCTTCATCCACAACGATTATCACGCCAAGAACATCATGGAGACCGGCGACGGCGAGCTGCTGCTGATCGACCTGGGCGACGCCGGCGCGGGCAATCCCCTCTATGACCTGATCCACTGCTACCTGATCTACAACATCATGGGCGCGGGCACGGGCGAGAAGCGGGACGACGCCATGAGCTTCATCGGCCTGACCTATGGGGAGCTGCGCCGGTTCTGGAGGGTGTTTGGCGAGACCTACTTCGGAAGCGCCGAAAGGGCCGCGGCCATGGACACGCTGCTGGAGCCCTACGGCCTGATGATGTACTACGCCTCCGCCATGGCCAATCCGATCCTGCCCGCGCAGTATCATCCGCTGTACGCCCAGAACATGCGCCAGCAGGTGCTGTCCCGGTACGACGAGCTGCTGGGCAGCCTGGCCGGGGCATGGCAGGAATGAGACGACGTCGATTAACAATGCCGGAGGACGGACGCCGCCCGGCGGACAACCTGCAGAGACAGGAGGAGTGAACCGATGATGAAATCCATGGTGCTGTGTGCGCTGCTGCTTGCGCTGATCTGCACGGTTGTGCCCGGTCACGCGGCCGCGCCCGCGCCCGTCACCGTGCCCGGCAGGCCGGAGGACGCGGCGGAGGACCTGCTGCCCCGGCATGAATACGCGCTGGCCTCGGCGCAGCGGGTGGACGGCCGCCAGGGCATCGCCTGGGAGGGTGGCGGATACTGGGTCAGCGGCAGCACGACCCTCTCCCGCTACGACGGCGAATGGAACCTGTTGGCGCTGAACGAATCGCCCTTCGACGGCATGGAGGGGGGGGGGCATGAACCACATCGGTGACATCGACGTGTGCGCCGGGGAGTTGTACGCCGGCGTGGAGTACTTCGCCGACGGCGAGGCCCACGACATACAGATCGCGGTGTACGACGCCGAGACGCTGGCGCTCAGCCGCTGCTATGCCTTCGAGCCCTCCAGCGGGCAGACCGAGGTCTCCGGCATCGCCGTCGATCCGGACCACGGCATCGTCTGGATGTGCTCCTGGGCGGACGGCGAGACCGGGCGGTATCTGTACAAATACGCCATGGCCGACGGCGCGTACCTCGGGAAGGTCCACCTGCAGTGCCCGCCCCAGTGGCTCCAGGGCGTGGCGTACTACGACGGGTGCCTGTACCTGACGGCGGACGACGGCACCGCGGACCTGGGTGAGCCCGACCACCTCTATCGCGGCGTCGCCGACCCCGACAGGACCAGCATGACCGTCGCGCTGGAGCGGACCTTCGACGACGTGACGATGCAGGGCGAGATCGAAGGGCTCTCCTTCGACCGGGACAACCGCCGCCTGCTGGTCAGCTATAACCGCGGCGCGCAGGTGGTGCTCGGCATGCCGCTGGGGTTCTATGAGGGCTATGAGGAGGAGATCCACGAGGTGTTCGTGTACGACATGCGCGAGAGGCAATAGCTTCGATGCGGACGGGGGAGGAGCGGTGTCATGATTACCGATGGCTTTACCTATGTCGCCGTGCTGCTGTTCATGGCGGGCGCGCTGGTCACGCTGGAAAAGACAGCCCGGGGGACGCTGGCGAAGATTTTCAAATATGTGCCCTCGATGGTGCTGTGCTATCTGGCGGCGATGCTGCTGTGCACGCTGGGGGTGTGGGACCTGGGGCAGACCAAGGCGGCCTACGGCGCGCTGAAGAACAACCTGACCTACGCGATGATATGTTATGGCGCTGATGGGCTATGTGGTGGGCACGCCGCTGGCCACGCTGTGCGCCAACATCATGAAGCGGCTTTGAACATAGACGCAAGGGAGGCGTGGATATGAAGCACGATTGGAAGGGGCCGAACGGCTATATCGAAACGATCCAAAGGGGCCTGGACGGCGTGCGCGACGACGGGGAGGGCTTCTCCCGGGGCATCGGCAGCCGGGCGGAGCAGCTCGGACGGCTGCGCGCGGCGCTGGAGGACGCCGAGGCCATCGTGATCGGCGCGGGCGCGGGGCTTTCCACCTCCGCCGGGCTGACCTACAGCGGCGAGCGCTTCGAGCGCTGCTTCTTCGACTTCGCGGCGAAGTACGGCATACGGGACATGTATTCCGGCGGCTTCTATCCCTTCCCGGACGACGGGACCCGCTGGGCCTGGTGGGCGCGGCACATCTACTTCAACCGCTATATCGACCCGCCCAGGCCCGTGTACCGCCAGCTGCTGGCGCTGGTGCGGGACAGGGATTACTTCGTCATCACCACCAACGTGGATCACCAGTTCCAGAGGGCCGGATTCGACAAGCGTCGGCTGTTCTACACCCAGGGCGACTACGGCCTGTTCCAGAGCGTGGATCCCGCCGTGCAGCGGACCTTCGACAACGAGGATTGGACGCTGCGGGCGATGGCGGCGCAGGGCTTCGTCCGGGACGCCGACGGCGTGTTCCGGGTGCCGGAGGACGGAAGGCTGGCCATGCGCCTGCCCCCGGAGCTGATCCCCACGTGTCCCGCGGACGGCGGCGGCGTGACGATGAACCTGCGCGCGGACGACAGCTTCGTGGAGGATGCGGGCTGGCACAAAGCCTCCGCGGCGTATGCGGACTTCCTGCGCGGGCATGCGTCGGGCCGCGTGCTGTATCTGGAGCTGGGGGTCGGCGCGAACACCCCGGTCATCATCAAGTATCCCTTCTGGCAGCTCACCGCGGAGAACCCCCGGGCGACATACGCCTGCCTGAACTACGGCGAGGCGTTCTGCCCGAAGCGGATCGAGCGCCGCAGCCTGTGCGTCGACGGCGACATCGGCGACGTGCTGGATGAGCTGGAGCAGTAGGGCGGGGCAATGGATTTCTCCCGGAACGGAGGTGCCGGCATGAAGAACAGCGCGGACGCCGCGCGGGACCTGCCCGGCTGTGTCCTCGTGACGCTGCGGCAGCGGCCGGAGCTGGCGGAGGTGGCGGCGGCGTGGTTCCACGAAAAGTGGGGCGTGCCGGAGAGCGCCTATCTGGAGCGCATATCGGCCTATCTGGACGGCGGGACGGAATACGGCTGGTACCTGTGCCTGGCGGGCGGGCGCATCGTCGGCGGGCTGGGCATCATCGACAACGACTTCCACGATCGGCCCGACCTCGCGCCGAATGTCTGCGCCGTCTATACGGAGGCGGCCTGCCGGGGGCGGGGCGTCGCGGGACGGCTGCTGGCGCTCGCGGTGGAGGACATGCGCGCAAAGGGCATATCGCCGCTGTACCTGGTCACAGACCACGTGGGCTTCTACGAGCGCTACGGCTGGAAATTCCTGTGCACGGTCCGGGAGGCGGGCTCGGGAGCGCAGACGCGCATGTATGTGCATGATTGACCGAACCAGGCTATGCCGCCCCTGCGTCCGGGTACGGCATGCGGTTTACGCCGTGCGGACAGTACATATGCTGCCTATACACGCACCACCGCGATTCCGGTGACCCACGGAGGATATGACGATGAAGAATGGTCGTGTTACGATCGGCGATACGGATATGTACTATGTCGCCTTCGGCGCGGGCCCGCGGAAGCTGGTCGTGCTGCCCGGGCTGTCGGACGGGCTGGCGACGGTGAAGGGCAAGGCGCTGCTGCTGTGGCTGCCCTACCGGAAATACCTGCGGGACTTCACCGTGTACATGTTCAGCCGGAAGAACGCCATGCCCGAGGGCTATACCATCGAGGCCATGGCGGACGACCAGGCCCTGGCCATGGACAAGCTGGGCATCGACCGGGCGTGCGTGCTGGGGGTCTCCCAGGGCGGCATGATCGCCCAATGCCTCGCCATACGGCACCCGGCGCGGGTGGAGAGGCTGGTCCTGGCGGTCACGGCCCCGAACGCGAACGACGTCGCCCGGGCGACGGTCTCCGGCTGGATCGACATGGCCCTGCGTGGGGATCACGCGGCCCTGATGGCGGACACCGCCGGGAGGATGTACTCGGAGGCGTATCTGCGCAGGAATCGCAGACTGCTTCCGCTGTTGGCACGGTTCACCAGGCCCCAGAGCTACGACCGCTTCCTGAAGAACGCCCGGGCGATCCTGCGGTTCGACGCCCGGGACGCCCTTCCGGGGATCGCCTGCCCGACGCTGATCCTCGCAGGCGGCGACGACAATACGGTGGGCACGGAGGCCGCCGACGCGCTGCGCCGCGCCATCCCCGGCAGCGCGCTGTTCGTGTACGAGGGCCTCGGGCACGGGGCCTATGAGGAGGCCGGGGACTTCTACGACCGCGTCTTCGCGTTCTGCGGCAAATGATGCCCGTGAACGCCACAGGGCCGCGGAGGCGTCGGCCGCTTCGTGAATCGACCCGGCTCAATACAACCCGTGGAGCACCCAGCCCGGCTCCGGCCGGTCGCAGTCCGGGCACAGCCCGGAATACTCGTTGGCGCAATCGTCACACAGCGGCGCGCCGCAGTCCGCGCAGGCGCGGAACGAGCGGGAATCGGCGATCTTGTGGCAGCTTCTGCATTCGGTCATCGGCATGGCAGCGCCCTCCAGACATACTGTTTTCGCGTTTGGGGATAGAGTCTGTTTTTTAGAAACACACTATCTCCCGCACGGCCCGCAGGAACCGCTCCACCTCCTCAAAGGTGTTGGCGTGGCCCAGGCTGGCGCGGACCGCGCCGCGCTCCAGCGTGCCCAGGAACCGGTGGGCCCCCGGCGCGCAGTGAAGCCCGCCGCGCACGGCGATGTCCCTCCGGGCGAGGGCGTCAGCGACCTGGGACGAGGACAGGTCGCCCACGTTGAAGCAGGCGATGGCGGCGCGGCCCGCCTCCTGCCGGGGCGTGTACAGCACAACGCCGGGGATATTTGCGAGCCCCTCGCACAGCGCCGAGGTCAGCTCCCGCTCCCGCATCATGATCTGGCTGAGCCGCCCACGCACGTATGCGCAGCCCGCGCCGAGGCCTGCGATGCCGGGCAGGTTGACCGTGCCGGATTCGTAGCGCTCGGGCAGCTCCTCCGGCTGGGCAAGGCTCTCCGACCCGGTGCCCGTGCCGCCCTCCCGCAGCGGGTTCAGCGCCGCGCCCGGGGCGATGTAAAGCCCGCCGGTGCCCTGGGGCCCCAGCAGCGATTTGTGCCCCGGAAAGGCGTACAGATCGCAGCCCAGCGCCTTCACGTCCACCGGCATGCCGCCCAGCGCCTGCGCGCCGTCGATCAGGAAGCGCACGCCCGCCTGCCGCGCCACGCGCCCGATGGCCGCCACGGGCTGTATCGCGCCGGTGACGTTGGAGGCGTGGGTGCAGACGATCAGCGCGGTGTCCCGGGCGATGGCCCCGCGCACGTCCTCCGGGTCCACGAAGCCGTCCGGCCTGGGCGCGACGAGCGTCAGCCGTATGCGGCCCCGGTCCGCCAGCGCCGCCAGCACCCGCAGCACCGAATTGTGCTCCAGCTGCGTGGCGATCACGTGGTCCCCCCGGCGCAGGCTGCCCTTGATGGCCAGGTTCAGCGCGTCCGTGCAGTTGAAGCAGTGGATCACCCGCATCGGGTCCTCCGCGCCCAGCAGCGCCGCCAGCTGCTCCCGGGTGTCCAGCACCTGCCGCGCCGCCGCCAGCGCCGCGCCGTGGCCGGAGCGCCCCGGGTTGGCGTTGATCTCGGTCAGCGCCCGCCGCACCGCGTCGAGCACTGCCTGCGGCTTCGGATGGCTGGTGGCGGCGTTGTCAAAATAGATCGGCATGCCCTGTGCCCCTCCTTCACGCCGGGCGATGCGCCCGCGTAGTATAGGATACATGCGCCCGGGCCGGATTATGAGCCGGGCGCGTGAACCGATGGAAGGAGGGGAGGACATGCGCGACGTTTACGGCATCGCCGCCTTTCGCTCGCGCCAGCAGGTGCTGCGCTTCGAGGCGACGCTGCGGCGGATGGGCGTGCCCACCCGGGTGGTCTCCACGCCCCGGGCGATCTCCATGGGCTGCGGCCTGTCCGTGCGCTTTCCCGTGGAATATCTGACACAGGTGCGCGGCGCGCTGGCCGCGGCCAACCCGGGCAACCTGATCGGCCTGTACCGCGCGGAATACGATGGGCAGCGGTTGACGGTGAGGGGAATGTAGGGGGAGGCATTAGGCAACAGGGATACGAGGCATTAGGCAATAGGGATACGAGGCATTAGGCAATAGGCAATAGGCATTAGTCGGGATGCCGGGGAGACGGGCGGACGCCATGTATGGCGTCCCTACGACGGGGAATGACGATGCGCTTTTCTCCGTAGGGGCGCCGATGCGGCGCCCGCCCGTTCTCCCTGCAATGACACCCTCCGATACTATCCTCCACATGTCATTGCGAGGAGGTCCCAAAGGGGCCGACGTGGCAATCCGTTCTCATTGCAATGACACCATCCGATGCTATTCCCCGCATGTCATTGCGAGGAGGTCCCGAAGGGACCGACGTGGCAATCCGTTCCCCCGCAATGACATCGTCCGATACTGTTTCCCCGCGTGTCAATGCGAGGAGGTCCCAAAGGGACCGACGCGGCAATCCGTTCTTATCGGAGTAACACCATCCGATGCTATCCCCCACATGTCATTGCGAGGAGCGCAGCGACGTGGCAATCCGGCCCTTCTGCGCGCAGACTTTTTTATTCAGGGAGACCCTGCCGCACAGGACCGTTGACCGATGGTCCCGTTCCATGCCCGTCGCCCCCTGCGCCTCCTTCATCAGTCCCTCCCAGGCCAGCAGCGCAACGGCCTTGTCCCGATCCCTGCGGCGCACCTGGATCTGCCAGCGCAGGTCCGGATGGGGCAGGTGGAAGGCACTGGTGAAGAACATGTCGTCCGAGGGCATCCGCGTGGGGATGCGGTTTTCCTTCAATACTTCAAGCGCCTGATAGGCCTGCTCCGTGGTCCATTGCGCCTCGAGTGTCATCCATCCGAACATGATTCATACCTCCTCTTCGGGCTCGTCAGTCATTTCCCTGTACAGGGTCAACAGCGCTTCGCTGCCGGTATCCTTCAGGGCGTTCTCCACGGCCTCCAGGGCCGTCGCGCCGAGGGCGTCGTAGATGGCGTCGTTGCGATGGCAGTCGATGATGAACCGCAGATTCCGGATAGTGTAGTCCGGCGCGGCGTCGAAGGCGCGGGCCAGGGTGACGGCTTTGGCCAGGGAATCCCTGACGGCGGCATCGTCTCCCGCTACCAGCTGGAAGCACGCGATCCAGGCGTGGAACACTGCGCAGAGCTTGTCGATGAAATCCGGCTGCTCGGTGGACTTCAGCCCGCGAAGGGACTGGATGCCCCATCGCAGCACCGCCATGCCGTTCTCCGTGTCCCGGCGCGCCAGGTAGACGGCGGCGTAGCCGATCACGGTGTAGATGATGCCGTTGAAGATCGTTGTGATTCCGTGGGACAGGTAGGGGACCGCCTCATCCATCCGCCCCATCTCCACGGCCAGCACCTCGCCGATCATCGCGCTGTAGAGGTGCCCGGCGTTGTGCGCCTTTGCCAGCTCGATGGCCTCTTCCTTCTCGCCCAGGGCGAAGTACACCTGCGATATCGAGCCGCACAGGGTCTGGTCGCTGATGCCGGTGTCCCGGTTCTGGGGCAGCAGCCTGCGCGCCGTCTCATACAGCTCCAGCGCCCTTCGCAGCAGCGCCTTGTCGCGGGCCTCGAAGCCAATGCCGTGATAGAGCATCGCCCCGGCATAGGCGATCGTAAAGGCGTTGGGGTATCGCTTGAGCGCCTTTTCCACCTCAACCAGGCCCTTCCGGTCCTTCTCGGCGTGGTACCGCCAGATGCGCGCCTCGGTGGCCTCCAGGCGGTTGTCCTTGACCGCATAGCCCAGCAGCGCGTCCACGGAGCAGTCGAAGAAATCCGCCAGCTCCACGATCAGCGACAGCTCCGGCACGGACAGCTGCGCCTCCCACTTGTACACCGCGCCGACCGTCACGCCCAGCACCTCCGCCAGCTGCTCCTGGGTCAGCCCCCGCGCCTTTCGGTGCGCCCGTATGTTTCCGCCCAGCTTCATCTCCATGTTCAGCACCTCCGGTTCGATCTGATGGTTGTATTATAGTGCATATGCCCGGATATATGAAGCCACTGGCAATACGAATAGAATAGTATTTTTTATACTGACAGTATTGGTCCGGGCATGTCCAACGCCGGGAAGCCGCCGGTCCTTTACCGTTTCATGCTTGACCGCATGGGCCCCAATAACGTATAATCAGGCATATACAAAAGCGGGGGAGGCGTGCCCATGGACGCGACGCGGGCGGCCGGGGTGATGGCGGCGCTGCAGGCGCTGTACCCGGAGGCGAAGCCGGAGCTGAACTTCAGAAATCCCTTTGAGACGCTGATCGCCACGATACTGTCCGCCCAGTGCACGGACAAGCGGGTGAACATGGTCACCGCACGGCTGTTTCCCCAATATCCGGACGCCTTCGCCATGGCGAAGCTCACGCCACAGGAGCTGGAGCCGATGATCCGCGAGTGCGGGCTGTATCACAACAAGGCGAAGAACATCGTCGCCGCCAGCCGCGCGCTGGTGGAGCAGTATGACGGCAAGGTGCCCTCCACCCGGGCGGAGCTGATGAAGCTGCCCGGCGTGGGGCAGAAGACCGCGGGCGTGGTGCTGCTGGCCGCCTTCGGGGACGACCAGATCCCGGTGGATACCCACGTGTTCCGGGTGTCCCGGCGCATCGGCCTGGCCGACGCCAACACCCCCGAGAAGGTGGAGGCCCAGCTGCGCGACTTGCTGGACCGGGACATATGGTCCCTGGGGCACCACCTGATCATCTGGCACGGGCGGCGCTGCTGCCACGCCCGCAAGCCGGAGTGCGAGCGCTGCCCGCTGAACGGGGGACTGTGCGAGAAGCACATGGAAGAAAAATGAGGAATGAGGAATTAATAGTGCAGATTCGCAATTCTACGATCAGAGAAATCCGAAGGATTTCCTCTTCAATTCCTCATTCCTGATTCCTGATTGATGGAGAAAAAGTATGGCTTTATTCGTAGATGTTGTTACTATCACCGTGAAGGCGGGGGACGGCGGCAACGGCTGCGTGTCCTTCCACCGGGAGAAGTTCGTCCAGGCCGGCGGGCCGGACGGCGGCGACGGCGGGCGCGGCGGCGACGTGATCTTCGAGGCCACCGAGCGCATGCACACGCTGATGGACTTCCGCTACAAGCGCAAGTTCACCGCGGAGAACGGCGGGGACGGCATGGCCAACCGGCGCTCGGGCAAGTCGGGCGAGCCGGTGGTGATCCAGGTGCCCCCGGGAACGGTGGTGCGGGAGAAGGCCACGGGCAAGCTGCTGCTGGACCTGTACCAGGCCGGGGAGCGCAAGGTGCTGGCGAAGGGCGGCAACGGCGGCTTCGGCAACCAGCACTTCGCCACGCCCACGCGCCAGGCGCCCCAGTTCGCCAAGCCCGGCGAGAAGCGGGATATCATCGAGCTGACCCTGGAATTGAAGTCCATCGCCGACGTGGGCCTGGTGGGCTTTCCCAACGTGGGCAAATCCACGATACTCTCGGTGGTCGCCGCGGC
>ONHI01000073.1 GCA_900317565.1 uncultured Eubacteriales bacterium | reverse complement strand
GCGCAAGGCGCGCCCCGGCGGCCCGCGAACGGCAGCGCCCCGGCGCGGGGCAGGGAGGCGGCGCGGCGATGAAGACGCTTGAGAGGCTGCTGCCCATGATCGACGCGGGGCTGTGCGGCGTGACGCTGCTGCTCTTGCTGGCGGACCTGATCTGGCCCTCGGGGGATATCTTCCTGAGTGAATTCGTGAAGGCGCTGCTGCTGGTCACGTGCCTGTGCTCCTCGGCCTGCGGCATGCTGCTGTACGCCCGGATGCGCCGCCGCGACAGGACCCTTCGCCGCAGGGCGCGGTGAAGACGTCCGTATCCTACCGCTCACAGGAGACAGACTGTATGTCCACGACAAGAAATCGAAGCAACCGGCGCAGCCATGGCATACTGCCGTGGCTGCGCGGTCAGTTCAGAAGAAGGCCCAGGCCGCTGTGGCTGGTGTGCGCGCTGCACGCCGTTGCGCTGGGCCTGGCGTTGGTGCTGTACGCGCTGCCGCACCACGTGATCCCCCACGGCGAGGCGAGCGTGGGCATCGTCTCCAGCCGCGAGGCCGCGGCCCAGGTCGCCGAGGACGAGGTCATCTCCGAGCTGGACAGCGCGCCGGTGGCGGAGGTCGAGATCGACCTGCCCGCCGTGGAGGCACCTGCGGAGCCCGTAGAGCCCGCTGCGCAGACCGCTGCCGCCTCCGACAACGCGGCGCTGGAGGCCTTTTTCGGCGTCGGCCAGATCGGCGATTTCCGCAGCGCCTTCCCGGACAAGTTCACCGACGGCGCGGTGGAGCAGGGCGCGAACAGCTATCGCAGCGCGAACCTGAACATCACCGCCATGGAGAAGAAGGTGGACGAGATCGACGCCCGGGCCTACGTGGTGGACATCTACATCGCCGACATCAGCTGCCTGACCACCGCCTTCGCCCAGGACAAGTACGGCCGGGGCTACAGCGAGTGGATCACCGACGTGGCCAAGCGCTACAGGAGCGTGGCCACGCTGAACGGAGATTACTACGGCAGCCGCAGCACCGGCGTGATCATACGCAACGGCGAGCTGTACCGCAACAAGAAGATGCGGGGCGACATCTGCGGGCTGTACTGGGACGGCCACATGGAGACCTTCAAGTCCTCGGAATTCAACGCCCTCAGCGAGATGGACCGCAATCCCTACCAGAGCTGGAGCTTCGGGCCCTCGCTGCTGGACGAGGCAGGCAAGCCGCTCAAGAAGTTCAACTGCGACAACTACCTTCGGCGCAAGCATCCCCGCTCGGCCATCGGCTATTTCGAGCCGGGCCACTACTGCTTCGCGGTGGTGGACGGGCGCAACGACGAGTCCAGCGGCGCGACGCTGACCCAGCTGGCGACGCTGATGTCCGGGCTGGGCTGCAAGCTGGCCTACAACCTGGACGGCGGCCAGACCTCGCTGCTGGCACTGGGCTCGAAGCTGATCAACGAGCCCTCCCAGGGCGGCCGGAACAGCAGCGATTACATCATGATCGTGGACGGCGTGTCCTGAGAAACTGCGCAAACTGTGTCCCGGAATACTTGATTTATGCCCCCTTCCGGGTTATAATAGCAGGGAATGAACCCCCTCCGGGGGTTGTATATGAGAACCAACATGGAACGGAGGAACGAATATAATATGAGCGCTTTGACTGATCTTATCTTTGCCGGTTCCAACGCCGTCGCGGGCCTCGCCGAAGGCGCGGTGAACGCCGCCATCGAAAAGTACGGCCCGGACCGGAAGGTCGCCTTCCCGGACACCGCCTATTTCTTCCCGACGATCTATGCCGCCACCGGCGTGAAGGTCGCCAAGCTGGGCGACCTGCCCGCCTGCGTGGGCGTGCTGAAGAGCCTGATCTCCAACAAGCCGGAGCTGGGCGACGCGCTCAACGCGGGCCTGGCCACCGCCGTGGGCGCGGAGATCCTCGAGGGCCTGAAATACGTCGAGGGCACCGACCCCTACGCCAATGAGTCCGGCATCGGCTTCGTGCCCGATCCGATCATCCGTTCCCTGGGCGTGCCGCTGGTGACCGGGGATATCCCCGGCGTCGCGGTGGTGCTGGGCAAGGCCGAGAACCCCGAGGACGTGGTGAAGGTGGTCAAGGACTACCAGTCCAAGGGCATCATGAGCTTCCTGATCGGCGATGTGATCGAGCAGTGCATCGAGGGCGGCGTGAAGCTGGGCCTGGAGTTCCGCGTGGTGCCGCTGGGCCACGACGTGACCGCCGTGATCCACGTGGTCACCGTCGCCGTGCGCGCGGCGCTGATCTTCGGCTCCCACAATCCCGGCGACCTGCCCGGGCTGCTGAAGTACACCAAGGACCGCGTGCCCGCCTTCGTGAACACCTTCGGGCCGCTGAACGAGGTCGTCGTCTCCGCCGGCGCGGGCGCGATCGCCCTGGGCTTCCCGGTGATCGTGGACCAGGACATCGGCGATCTGCAGGTGCCCGGCGCGCTGGAGGCCGTCACGGACCACGACCAGACCGTCAAGAAGTCCCTGGAGCTGCGCGGCATCAAGATCAAGGTGACCGAGCTGCCCATCCCGGTGGCCTTCGCCTCCGCCTTCGAGGGCGAGATCATCCGCAAGAAGGACATGAAGATCGAGTTCTACAGCGGCAAGAACGTGACCTGCGAGATCGTGAAGATGCGCGACATGGACGCCGTGGAGGACCATAAGATCGTCATCGACGGCCCCGACATCGACTGCGGCGAGACCGAATTCCCGCTGGCGACCTACATCGAGGTGGCCGGCGCGAAGATGCAGGCCGACTTCGAATCCGTCATCGAGCGCAAGATCCACGCCTGGTTCAACTACATGGAGGGCGTGATGCACACCGGCCAGCGCAACCAGTTCCGCATCCGCATCAGCAACGAGGCCTATGAGAAGGGCCTGCGGCTGAACCACTTCGGCGAAGTGCTGTACAACATGATCATGGACGAGTTCGACGCCGTCGTGGACAAGTGCCAGGTGCGCCTGGTGACCGACGCCGCCAAGGCCAAGCAGGTGCTGGACGAGGTGGCCATGCCCACCTACAACCAGCGCGACGACCGCCTGGCCAGCATGACCGACGAGAGCGTGGACACCTTCTACACCTGCACGCTGTGTCAGAGCTTCGCGCCCGCGCACTGCTGCGTGGTCACGCCGGAGCGCCTGGGCCTGTGCGGCGCGGTGTCCTGGCTGGACGCCAAGGCCACCTACCAGCTGAACCCCACCGGCCCCAGCCAGCCGATTGCCAAGGTGGGCTGCACCGACGAGCGCACCGGCCGCTATGACACCGTCAACGAGGCCGTCGCGAGCGCGACCCACGGCGCGGTGGAGAACGTCACGCTGTACTCCATCATGGAGGACCCGATGACCTCCTGCGGCTGCTTCGAGTGCATATGCGGCATCGAGCCCCTGTCCAACGGCGTCATCATCTGCAACCGCGAGTACGTCGGCATGACCCCCACGGGCATGAGCTTCGGCGAGCTGGCCTCCATGACCGGCGGCGGCGTGCAGACCCCGGGCTTCATGGGCCACGGCCGCCACTTCATCGCCTCCAAGAAGTTCGCCTCCGCCGAGGGCGGCACCGAGCGCATCGTCTGGATGCCCAAGGAGCTGAAGGACGACGTCGCCGAGCGGCTGAACAAGACCGCCAAGGAGCTGTACGGCATCGATAACTTCACCGACATGATCGCGGACGAGACCATCACCACCGACCCCGAGGAGCTGCTGAACTGGCTGACCGAGAAGGGCCATCCGGTGCTGGGCCTGGAGCCGCTGATGTAATGCGATCAACCCGGATAACAAACGGTCGAAGGGGCGCCCAAGCGGCGCCCCTGTTCGTGACCGGGAGAGGATGGCCGGACCATGGATGAAGCCGATTGCCGCGTGACCTTCCGCATCGAGGAGGACGAGGAGGACATCGTCGTCGAGGCCCGCGCGGGCGAAAACCTGCTGGACGTGGCGCGGCGGGGGAGGATACCGCTGTTCGCGCCCTGCGACGGCAACGGCAGCTGCGGCAAGTGCCGCGTGCAGCTGCTCTCCGGCGCGCTCCAGGCGTCGAGGTCCTTCTACGTCAGCGACGTGGACTTCGGCGAGGGCTGGCGTCTGGCCTGCACCGCCCGCGTCGCCGGCGACGCGCTACTGCTGGTAAAGTGAGGGAGTTATATAATGCCTACCGTTGAAAACCACAAGGAAATGGTGCCCTTCGAGCACTACACGGGCCTGTTCAGGGCGCTGGACCCGGTCGAGGCCGCCGAGCGCTGCGGCGTGCGGTACGATCCGGAGCGCGGCGCGTTCACCGTGCGGCTGCTGTACGTGGACTATGAGATCACCTGGCCGGAATTCAGCATCGCCTCGAAGGACGACGCGGGCTTCGCGCTGACGAACCTGCCCGCCCAAATGCTGATCATACGCTTCCTGCTGGAGGGCAAGCGGAGCGTGGGCTCCGGCGAATTCCTGCCCTACCGGGAGATGCCCTGGGGCGAGGTCTACCTGAAGCCCTTCACCGGGCGCTGCCTGAACCGGGCGGCGTTCACCTTCGGCACGCGGCTGGAGGCCTTCAAGCGGGCCGCGGAGCAGACCCCGGCCATACCCATCGGCAAGGGCGACGCCGCCTACCAGCTGGAGATCATGCCAGGCTACGACGTGCGGCTGATCGTATGGGAGGGGGACGACGAATTCCCGCCCAACAGCCAGATCCTGTTCTCAGACAACTTCCCCCAGGCGTTCTCCGCTGAGGACCGCACCGTGGTGGGGGATATACTGATTTCCGATTTGAAGCGCCGGATGGTTTGACAATTTATGAAAAATCATATATAATGGGCGGTAATTGATAAATAATCTACGGAGATTGAGCGATGGACTTCAAGCAACTGGAATCCTTTGTGGCCGCGGTGGACGAGGGCAGCTTTTCCAATGCCGCCGAGCGCCTGCAGCTCTCGCAGTCGATGGTCACGATCCACATCCGCAACCTGGAATCGGAGCTGGGCACCCGGCTGCTGAACCGCACCACCCGCAGCATGGAGCTGAGCGCCGACGGGCGCACCTTCTATGCCTACGCGCGCCAGATGCTGAAGCTGAACCGGGACAGCATATTCGCCCTCAGCCGCGCCAACCAGGACGCGAAGTCCATCAACATCATCTCCACGCCCTACATCATCCGCTATTACCTTACGGACAGCGTGATCGGCTTCAACCGGCTGCACCCCGAGGTCAGCTTCAATTTCATCACCTGCGGCCATTCCGAGATCCACAACCGGCTGCAATCCGACGCGGTGGAATTCGCCTTCTGTACGATGAAGCTGATGAATTCCGACTACGCGGTGAAGCATTGCCAGATGGCGAGCCTGGTGGCGATCACGCCCAATGCGCCCCGCTTCCGTGCGCTGGGGGACGGTCCCTTCCCGAACGCGCTGTTTGGCGAGGAGCCGCTGATCACCCGCAGCAGCACCTCCACGCTCCAGCAGGAATTCCTGCGCTGGTCCAAGCTGAACATACCGGACACCAAGCTGAAGGTGGCCGCCGCGGTGGACGACACCGAGACCATCATGCGCCTGGTGGCCTCCGGCGTGGGCATTTCGGTGATCTCCGAGGTGGCCGTGCGCGAGGCCGTGGCCGAGGGCAGGCTGCTGGCCTTCCCGATGGAGGGCACGATGCCCTATCACCTGTACTTCGTCCACAAGAAAAAATACCTCTCTCCCGAGCAGATCGCCTTCCGGGATTACATACTGGAGACGATGCCGCTGAAGGGGAGGGAGGAGGAATAGCAACGGGCATGTGCGAAGGAGGGCCGCCATTCATGGCGGCCCTCCTTCGCACTTATCTATTCGGCTTTCTTCTCCACCGTCTCGATCACCGCGCTGTCCCGCAGCGCGTCCAGCGCCTTCTGGGTGACCACGTTCTGCACGATGGCCCGCTGGGCGTTCTCGTCCAGGTGGGCGGAGAGCTGCTCCACGCTCATGCCGTTCTCCCGGCAGATCTGCTGTATGGCGGCGGAGACGGAGGCCTCGTCGGCCTCGATCTTCTCCGCGTCGACGATCTGCGCGATGATGCGCTGGCGGACGATGCCCTTCCGGGCGTCGGGCAGCATGTCCTGCCGCAGCTGCTCCTTCGTCTTGCCGGTGAACTGGCAATAGGCGTCCAGCGTCAGCCCCTGGCGCGCCAGCTGGGCCTGGAGGGACTGTATCTCCCCGTCCACGGCGCCGTCCAGCTGCTTCGGCGTGATCTCCCCGTCGTATTGCAGCACCAGCTGGTCCAGCAGCTTCAGCTTCAGGTCCTCGTCGGCCTGCCTGTCGGCGTAGGCCTGCAGCCCCTTGCGCATGGCCTCGCGCAGCGCCGCGAAGCTGTCAAAGCCGCCGATCTCCTTCGCGAAGGCGTCGTCCGGCGCGTACTTCTCCCGCTGGCGGATGGCCTTCAGCTTGCACTTGAACATGGCCTCCTTGCCCGCCAGCGCCTCGGAGTGATAGGGGGTGGGGAAGGTGACCCGCACCAGCACGTCGTCGCCGGGCTGCTTGCCCACCAGCTGGTCCTCGAAGCCGGGGATGAACGTGCCGCTGCCCAGTACCAGCGTCTGGTCCTGGGCGGTGCCGCCCTCGAACTGCACGCCGTTGCAATAGCCCGCGTAGTCCAGCACCACCTCGTCGTCCAGGCGGCTGGGGCGGTCGGTCACGGGGATGATGCGGGGATGCTGCTCGATCAGCGCCTCGATCTGGCGGTCCACCTGGGCGTCGGAGACGATCAGCCGTTCATAGGTGCCCTTAAGGCCTTTATAATGTAACATTTTATTGACACTCCAATTCCAATGTGATAGAATCAATGTATCATATTATGCGGGTTGCTGTCAATGCCCGGACTGCGGCGCGCGGGAGATATGGGCGCGAAATCTTTGAATTTGCAATGTCTTAATGCCCTGTTATTCTAATAATTATGGCATTATTTATTGACAAATTTGAATAATCGTGCTATACTCTTGCGCAGTGAGCGGTTGGGGCCTGCCCCTTTGCGTGGCAGCGCGGGAACCGTCATGATGATGAGCGATTCAATTGAAGGAGGAAAACTGACCATGCTTGATCCCACCATCTTCGAGAAGACCGACATGCTTGATCCTACGGTCTACAAAGACTGGCAGATCGCCGAAAATGCCGAAAAGAAGCTGCCCCCGGTGGAGTATTTCCGGGAGAAGCTGGGCCTGCTGCCCGAGGAGATCATCCCCTACGGCAAGACCCCGAAGCTGGACTTCATCAAAATCATGAATCGCCTGAAGGATAAGCCCGACGGCAAGTTCATCGAAGTCACCGCCATCACCCCCACCCCCCTGGGCGAGGGCAAGTCCACCGTCTCCCTGGGCCTGATCGAGGGCCTGGCGAAGATCGGCAAGAACGTCGGCGGCGCGCTGCGTCAGCCCTCCGGCGGCCCCACCATGAACGTCAAGGGCACCGCGGCCGGCGGCGGCAACGCCCTGCTGATGCCCATGACCGAGTTCTCCCTCGGCCTGACCGGCGACATCAACGACATCATGAACGCCCACAACCTGGCCATGGTGGCGCTGAACGCCCGCATGCAGCATGAGCGCAACTACACCGACGAGGAGATGGCCAAGCACAACATGGGCCGTCGCCTGGACATCGACCCCAAGCGCATCGAGATGGGCTGGGTTCTGGACTTCTGCGCCCAGGGCCTGCGCAACATCATCATGGGCATCGGCGGCAACAAGGACGGCTTCCTGATGGAGAGCAAGTTCGGCATCGCCGTGGGCTCCGAGCTGATGGCCATCCTGGCCGTCGCCCGCGACCTGAAGGACCTGCGCGAGCGCATCGGCAAGATCGTCGTGGCCTACAGCCGCAGCGGCGAGCCCGTGACCTGCGAGGATCTGGAGGTTGCCGGCGCCATGACCGCCTGGATGCGCAACACCATCAATCCCACCATGTGCTACACGGTTGAGCATCAGCCCGTGCTGATCCATGCCGGCCCCTTCGCGAACATCGCCATCGGCCAGAGCTCCGTCATCGCCGACCGCCTGGCGCTGAAGCTGTTCGACTATCACGTGACCGAGTCCGGCTTCGCCGCTGACATCGGCTTCGAGAAGTTCTGGAACGTCAAGACCCGCCTGTCCGGCCTGACCCCGAACGTCTCCGTCATCGTCGCCACCGTCCGCGCTCTGAAGATGCACGGCGGCGGGCCCAAGGTCTCTCCCGGCCGTCCCCTGCCCGTGGAGTACACCGAGGAGAACCTGGAGCTGGTCGAGAAGGGCTGCGAGAACCTGTTCCACCATGTGAACACCGTTCTGAAGTCCGGCATCGTCCCGGTGGTCTGCATCAACCAGTTCTACACCGACACCGACAACGAGATCAACCTGATCAAGAAGCTGTGTGCCGATCGCGGCGTGCGCTGCGCCCAGTCCAACCACTGGCGCTATGGCGGCGAGGGCGCGAAGGAGCTGGCCGAGGTCGTCGTCGAGGCCTGCGAGCAGAAGCCCGAGATCAAGTTCCTGTATGACCTCGAGATGCCGCTGCGCGAGCGCGTCGAGCGCATCGCCAAGGAAGTCTACGGCGCGGACGGCGTCGATTGGGCGCCCCTGGCCATCGAGAAGGCCAAGCGCTTCGAGAGCGATCCGAAGTACGCCGACTATTGCACCATGATGGTCAAGACCCACCTGTCCCTGTCCCACGACCCGACCCTGAAGGGCGTGCCGAAGGGCTGGCGTCTGCCCATCCGCGACATCCTGGAGTACGGCGGAGCGAAGTTCCTGTGCCCGATGGCCGGCACCATCTCCATGATGCCCGGCACCGCGTCCGACCCGGCCTATCGCCGCGTGGATGTGGACACCGAGACCGGCAAGGTTTCCGGCCTGTTCTAAGCCGAAGCATCGGAGACCGTCACAGGACATAAAGCAGATGAGACTGTCTCAGAAGACAATTGTTTCTTGCACAGAACGTCTGTAGGGGCGGCGATGCGCCGCTCGCCGGGTACGACATTGTGGATCGTACAGGGCGGGCGGCCATTGGCCGCCCCTACGGGCATGTAACGTGTCAATACCAACCGCATCTACTGTAAGGAGAGATGAAATATGGCAACTGATTTCACCCTCAATTCCTGCCGTGAATTTGTTGAAGTGCTGGCCTCCAACGCCCCGGTTCCGGGCGGCGGCGGCGCGGCGGCGCTGGTGGGCGCGATCGGCACGGCCCTGGGCAACATGGTGGGCAGCCTGACCGTCGGCAAGAAGAAGTACGCCGACGTGGAGGCCGAGATCATCGCCCTGAAGGCCAAGTGCGACGGCCTGCAGAAGGACCTGCTGGACCAGGTGCCCGCGGACGCGGAGGGCTTTGAGCCGCTGGCGAAGGCCTATGGCATCCCGAAGGACGATCCCAACCGCGACAAGGTGCTGGAGGAGGCCACCATCGTGGCCTGCGCGGTGCCCATGAAGATCATGGAGCTGTGCTGCGAGGCCATCGAGGCCATCGCCGTGTTCGCCGCGAAGGGCTCCCGCCTGGCGGTCTCCGACGCGGGCTGCGGCGCGGTGTGCTGCAAGGCGGCGCTGCAGAGCGCGAGCCTGAACGTGTTCATAAACACCAAGTCTCTGAAGAACCGAGAGGTCGCCGAGGAGATGAACAAGAAGGCCAACGGCATGCTGGACAAGTACTGCGCCATGGCCGATGAGATCTTCGCCAGCGTCCGCGCGAACTTCAACTGATTTATAGGAGAGATAGATTATGGCAAAGCAATTATTAGGTAAGGAAGTCACCGCCGCGCTGAACGCGAAGCTGCAGGAGCGGGTGGCGGCGCTGAAGGAAAAGGGCGTCACCCCGAAGCTGGGCATCGTCCGCTGCGGCGAGAACCCCTCCGACCTGTCCTATGAGAAGGGCGCGACCGCCCGCGCCGAGCTGATCGGCGTCGAGGTGGAGAAGTTCGTGCTGCCCGAGGACGTCACCAAGGAAGCCCTGATCGACCAGATCAAGGCGATCAACGCCGACGACAGCATCCACGGCGTGCTGATGTTCCGGCCCCTGCCGAAGCACCTGAAGGCCGACCAGGACGAGATCTGCAACGCGCTGGATCCCGCCAAGGACGTGGACTGCATGACCGACCTCAGCAACGCGGGCGTGTTCGAGGGCCGCAAGGACCTGGGCTTCCCGCCCTGCACGCCCCAGGCCTGCATGGAGATCCTGGACTACTACGGCATCGACTGCAAGGGCAAGAAGGCCGTCGTCATCGGCCGCAGCCTGGTGGTGGGCAAGCCCGCCGCGATGATGCTGATGGGCAAGAACGCCACCGTCACCGTGTGCCACACCCGCACCGTGGACGTGCCCAAGGAGGCCCGCGAGGCGGCCATCCTGGTGTCCTCCGCAGGCGTGCTGAAGAGCCTGACCAAGGACTATGTGCGGCCCGGCCAGATCGTGATCGACGTGTCCATCAACTGGGACCCCGAGAAGACCAACAGCAAGGGCGGCAAGGGCGCCATCGCGGGCGACGCGGTGTTCGACGAGGTCGAGCCCATCGTCGAGGCCATCACGCCCGTTCCCGGCGGCGTCGGCTCCGTGACCACCAGCGTGCTGATCGGCCATGTGGTCGAGGCGGCTGAGCGGAAGATGGCAAAATAATAAACATCGGTCCGGCCTGTCGGGCAGCGCCCGGCAGACCGGACTGAAAAGCGTACAGGGGGATTGGAAATGAGCATCAACGACATTCGCAAGCTGGACACCGGTCGCGTGCTGCGCGCGGTGATGTGCGCGTTCACGGCGGCCTTCCTGATCGGGGCGCTGTTCGCGCCGGACGTGAAGGAGATATTCACCGGCCTGTGGCGCATCTGCACGCTGCCTGCGCAGCTGACCAAGGACTATTTCAAGCCGGAAATCGGCAGCATCTCCGGTACGATGCTGAATTACGCCCTGGTGGGCGCAGTGTGCTGCGCGCTGATGTTCCTGCCCGAGGCGAAGGTCAACGGCGGCACGGTGCTGGGCTATTTCCTGACCGTGGGCTTCTGCTCCTACGGCATGAACATACTCAACATCATCCCGCTGATGCTGGGCGTGGCGGTGTACGCGCTGATCAAGCACCAGAGGTTCGGCAAGTTCCTGAACTTCTACATGTTCGCCACGGCGGTCGCGCCGATCATCACCCAGGTGCTCTTCTATTATCCCAATATGGGCGAGACGCCCCAGCTGAGCCTGCTGGGCGTGGCGCTGTCGCTGCTGATCGGCGTCGTGGTGGGCTGCACCATGCCCGCGCTGTGCGCCCATTCCCCGGGCTTCCACAAGGGCTATGACCTGTACAACGCCGGCCCCGCCGCGGGCTTCCTGTGCTTCCTGCTGTTCGCGGTGCTGTACAAGACGCTGGGCGTCGAGGCGCCCGCCATCGCGGCCACGCTGGGCGAGGGCAACCGGGCCTACGTGAACGTGTTCTGCATCGTCGTGTTCGCGCTGTGCGTGGTCTGCGGCATCGTGCTGAACGGCGGCCTGGGCGACTACGGCAAGCTGTTCATGGACTCCGGCTACAAGTCCGACTTCACCGCGAAGTACAGCGCCGGGGCCAACATACTGAACATCGGCGTGTACGGCCTGTTCATCATGCTGTACTACAACCTCATCGGCGCGACCTTCACCGGCACGACCATGGGCGCGGTGTTCTGCATGCTGTGCTGCTGCTGCAACGGCGCGACGCCCTTCAATGTGTTCCCGATCATGATCGGCTACGTCATCATGGGCCTGCTGAACAAGGCGGGCGTCACTGCCTTCGCCGTGAACGCCCAGGCCATCGTGGTGGGCCTGTGCTTTGCCAGCGGCCTCGCGCCGATCTCCGGCGAATACGGCATCATCGCGGGCACCGTGGCCGGCATGCTGCACTACTGCCTGGTGACCAGCGTCCCCGCCATCCACGGCGGCTTCAACCTGTACAACGGCGGCTTCACCGCCGGCATCGTCTGCTTCCTGTTCGTGCCCGTACTGGAGCATTACTTCAAGTCAAAAAGCCAGCGGAAGCAGCAATAAAGTGAATGAGGGAACCGCTAATGCGGTTCCCTCATTCATTTATCTGTGATCACTGTCTCCACCGGTATGTCGTGGGCCTCCACCTCCAGGTGGTCGTACATCTGGAAGTCATAGCACAGCGCCACCAGCGGATGATTGGGCTCCCTCTCCAGGAAGCGGTCGTAGAAGCCCCCGCCGTAGCCCACCCGGTGTCCCTCCGGATCGAAGGCCAGCCCGGGCATCAGCACCAGGGCCGTCGCGTCGTCCGCCACGGGCCCGTCCCCGATGGGCTCGGTGATGTTGTAGGCCCCCTGGGGCGCCAGGTTGTCGAAGCTGTCGATCCAGATGAAGACCATCTCCTTGCCGACCACCTTCGGCACCGCCACGCGCTTGCCGTCGGCCCAGGCGCGCCGGATGATGGGGTCCGTGCGCACCTCCTGGTTGAAGGACAGGTAGGCGTACAGGGAGCGACACGCCATATATTGCGGCGTCTCAAACAGCCTTTCCGCCAGCACGGCGCTCCGCGCTTCGATTTCCGCCGCCGTCAGCCCACGCTTCTTTTCGCCGATCTCCCGGCGCAGGGCCTTCTTGTCCATGATGATACCTCGCTATTATCGCTTTTTGTACAGCACGAGCTCCGGATTGACGCCGTCCTTCTCATAGGTGCTGACCAGTATGAAGTCCATGTTGGCGACGACGCCGAAGCAGCGCTCCCCGCCGAGCCCGGATTCCAGCTGGTTTCCCAGATAGGTCGTCTGATCGTCCAGGAGCTTCACGCTCGCCCCGTTGGGCAAGGGGTATGCCAGGTTGATATATCTGCCCACGAGGGCGTTCAGCCGCTTGACCTCGGGCATGCCCTCGATGTGCAGCGCGTTGATCTCCTCGATCAGCTGTCGCTTGAAGGCCTCAAACTGGCCGTCGTCGCTCAGCTCCGCGTAACGCTTCCAGTAATCCAGCTTCGGCAGCGCCTGCTTCAGGTAGGCGCGGGCCTGCTCCTCGGTGAAGCCCTGATTGACCATGTTCCCCAGGCAGACGTCGATCAGTTCATCCATGTCGCTGTAGGTGTAGGTCCCGTCCGCGTAGCACCACTGGCAGTAGTCCTCGTTGAGCGCTCCGTCCCTGTCCCTGCCGAGGATGGAATCCTCCAGGGGCATGCCGCAGCACTGGCAGATCAGCTGGCGCGGGGAGCCCAGCAGCGTGTTGATGGACACGTTGAAGACCCGTGAGAGCAGCTTCAGCGTATCGGTGTTCGGCACCGTGTCGCCGTTCTCCCACCGGGAAACCGCCTGCCGAGTGACGAAGACCTTCTCGGCCAGCTCGTCCTGAGAAAGGCCCATGTTGGTTCTTAGATTGTGAATAATCTCCTGCGTCTTCATGCAAATACCTCCTCGAAATAGATCTCTTGAAACGTATTGTACTATAGAGATACCTGCAATACAAGCAACCGATTGTTGCCCCTGCAGACCGCCCCATTTTCTGGACGCGATGCGCTCGTTTGAGATTCCAATGGAAACGAAACACCCTCCCGCCCGAAATGCCTTTCAGGACGGGAGGGATAACTATGTGCGGCAGTGCTTCGCTGTCGATCCTCCCGACCGGAGCCGGAAGGCCGTTCGATGGCCGACCCGGCGTCGTCAGGAAGCGCGGCAGCAAATGGTTGCCAGTCCTACTGGCTACATCAGGGGCTCCATGCCCAGCACGGGATGGCCCACCTCGGTCAGATAGTTCAGCAGCTCCTCGGGATCCTCGGTGCAGATGGTCTCATCGGCGATCATGTCGGTGAAGTTCTCGATGCCGTACAGCTCCTTGGCGGACTCGTTCAGGCGATCGGCGATCTGCTCCTTCAGGGCCTTCGGCAGCCACACGATGCGGCCCAGGCCGCCCTCGGCCTTGATGAACTTCTTGGAGGCGATGAAGTGCTTGCCGTGGCCCATGAAGCCGGGGGTCTGCACGCCGCCGCCGGTCATGGAGGCCAGCTCGGAGAAGCTCATGCCCATGGGGGTCATGCCCACGTGCTCGCGGTTGACGATGACCACGCCGTTGGACAGGGGCTCGATGCCGCAGATGCACTCGAAGCAGCCGCAGGAGGTCATGGGGTCCTCCATGATGGAGTACAGGGTGACCTGCTCCAGGGCGCCGTGAGAGTACTTGTTGACGGCCTCGTTGACGTCCTCATAGCGGCCGACGCGCTCGTCGATCAGGCGGGTCTTGGGCACGATCTGGCAGGGGCCGTTGGGGTCGAGCTCGTTGGTCGCCTTGGCATCCAGCCAGGAAACGGCGCCGCACAGGCCCAGACGCTCGGGGGTGACGATGCAGACGTGGGACGGGGAGAACGCCTGGCACAGGATGCAGGTGTAGAACACGTCCACGGACTCGTCGGTCATGCTCTTCAGGCGCTCGTCGCGCACGTCGAAGGTGTGGTTCGCCTCGGCGCGCAGCTCCTTGACCTTCTCCGGATCGGTGTAGATCTTGACCTGGCACTTGTCCACGACGGTGTCGTACTCGGACTTGATCTTGGCGTACAGCACCTCGCCGATGTGGCGGGCGCGGAAGCCGGCGTCGAAGGAGGCGTTGGACACGCGGATGCGGATCATGTCGCGCTGGCCGGTGTGCATGACGCCCTCGATGCAGTTCAGGAAG
>ONHI01000261.1 GCA_900317565.1 uncultured Eubacteriales bacterium | reverse complement strand
TGCAGTTGGGCAGGATGTGCCGCCGGATGATGCGGCCGGGCTTGGCGCCCATGGCGCGGGCCGCCAGCACGTATTCATTGGTTTTGATGGAAAGGATCTGGCCGCGCACCAAGCGGGCCATGCCCACCCAGTAAAGCACGCCGAACACCACGAACAGCGAGATCATGTTGGTGCCCACCTTGGCCAGCACCGTGCCCTGGAGGGTGTTGCCCAGCACCTGGGTCAGCACCACGGAGAGCAGCACCACCATCAGCGTGTCGGGCAGGGAGTAGATGATGTCGACGATGCGCATCATCACGATGTCCACCTTCCCGCCGAAGTAGCCGGATATGGAGCCGTACAGCAGGCCGATCACCAGCACGATGAGACTGGCAAACAATCCCACCACCAGCGACACCCGCGCCCCGTAGAGCACGCGGATGAAGTAGTCCCGGCAGAGCTCGTCGGTGCCAAAGATGTGGGGGAAGATCTGCGCGCCCTCCTCAATGGCCTTCTGCTCGTTCTTGGAATACTCGAAGGGGGCCAGGTTCTTGGCCGTCTTGTCCCGCTTGCCGTTCACGGAGATCATCTGCTCGTAGCTGTAGGGATAGAACAGCGGCACGATGACGATGGTCAGGATCAGGCAGATCAGCACGATGATGCTGCCCACCGCCAGCGGGTTCCTGCGCAGCTTGCGCATGCCGTCCTTGAAGAAGGTGGTGGACTGGCGCATGGTCTCATGCTGGGCCTTTTCGTCTTCGGTGGCCTTCTCGAATTTCTGCAGATCGAGCTGCAGGCTGAGAAGCTGCTTCCTGGGCAATTTGTCCGCGTTGTAGGTCATATCTCGAATCTCCTAATGGGTTTTATGCAGTCCTGTCTCGGCTCCCCTTCTCGGCTCCCCTTCTCGGCTCCCCTTTCAAGGGGAGCTGGCACGCGCAGCGTGACTGAGAGGTTAAGGGGAGCTGGCACGCGCAGCGTGACTGAGGGGTTAGTCAAATGTGATCTTCGGGTCGACCAGCTTGTACACCAGGTCGCTGATCAGCGTGGCGATCACCATCAGCACGGCCAGGAAGATCGTCGTGGCCATGATCAGCGGGTAGTCCTGATTGTTGATGCTGCGCACGAATTCCGTGCCCAGGCCGCCGATGGTGAACACCGTCTCCACCACCATGGAGCCGGTGAGGATGCCGGCGATCATCGGGCCCACGTAGGTGATCACGGGGATCAGGGCGTTGCGCAGCGCGTGCTTGAAGATCACCAAGCTGTCCCGGACGCCCTTGGCCCGGGCGGTGCGGATGTAGTCCTGGCCCAGCACGTCCAGCATCGAGGACTTCGTCAGGCGGGTGATGTAGCTCATGGGATAGAGCATCAGCGAGATCACTGGCAGCACGTAGTTCGGGTTGTTGGCGTTGAACACGCCCACCCACTTCAACGTCAGCGCGAACACCAGCAGCAGGATCGTCGCCAGGATGAAGCTGAGCACCGACACGAACAGCGTCGTCAGGAAGATGATCAGCCGGTCCGGCCACTTGTTGCGGCACAGCGCCGCGACGGAGCCCAGAATCAGGCCGAACAGGATCGCGAAGCCCGCGGCCATGCCGCCCAGCCTGGCGGACACGGCGAACTTCTCGCCGATGATCTGGGAGATCTCGCGCCCGGTCTTCAGCGAGATGCCGAAGTCCCCGCGGGCGAGATTGCCCAGGTAGATGACAAACTGCTGCCCCACCGGCTTGTCCAGGTTGAAGCGGGCCTCCAGCGCGGCCTGCACCGCGGGGTCGGGGGCCTTTTCCTTGGAGAAGGGACCGCCGGGGATGGCGTTCATGGCAAAGAACGTGACCGCCGCGATGATGAACACGGTGACCACGGCCAGCAGCACGCGCTTGACGGTGTATTTGAGCATTCGGAAACAACCTTTCTTGGTCGGCCAGGCCGACACGTACCCTAAATTAAAAACTGAATATTATTATAGCACAGCAGTTTTGTAAAGTAAATCGTTTTTGTCCGGCAAATTGCGCTACTATAGTAAAGTTTTACATCCGTATGTAACCAAT
>ONHI01000032.1 GCA_900317565.1 uncultured Eubacteriales bacterium | reverse complement strand
CAGGGCGAGAGCATGATCGACATCGGCATACTGGACGGCGACATCGTGGTGCTGCGCCAGCAGGACACCGCCGAAAACGGCGAGATCGTCGTGGCCATGACCGAGGACGACGAGGCCACGCTGAAGCGCATATTCTACGAGGACGGCCATGTGCGCCTCCAGCCCGAAAACCGCACGATGGAGCCCATCTACGCCGATTCGGTGACGGTGCTCGGCAAGCTGATGGCGCTGATCAGACAATTTTGACCCGGCAATGCCGGGTCAAAGCTTTTATCATACCTTCAGGAGCACCCACAGCGCGGGCCGGACGCCGCCCTTTTCATAGTCGATGTGGATGCCGTTTTCATACAGCGTGCCGTCGTCGTACACGGCCACGGCGCTGAACAGGTTGCTGCCGGGGCTGCGCAGCCACCACCAGCCGTCCCCCGCCCGGCTCTGCTGCTCGGGCATGTATCGCTCGATCTCCTCGGGGCTGGGCACGTGCACCCTGTCCATGGTGTTCGGGCCGCCCTGGGTGTAATTCTTGCGGTTGCGCGGGTTGGTCAGCCGGTTGGGCACGATCTTCATGCGCTCCGCGGGCGTGAAGGCGCTCTCCAGGAAATCCTTGTTGAGCCACTGGCGCAGCGAGCAATCCGACCAGGTGGCGTCCTCCAGCGTGGTGCGGTGATAGCAGCGGCGGGTGACGATGTCCTCCGCCAGCAGCAGCCGCATCTTGCCCCGCAGGTCCACCACGCGCCAGCGGATCGGCGCGCCGTCGAAGCTGCCGAAGGTCACTTCGTTCCCCACCATGTATTCCAGCAGCGTGCGGCACTTTTCGATGTAGGACGCCGACTGCTTGTAATCCGATATCTGTTCAAACAGGGCGACCGCCTCGTTCAGGTCCTCCGCCCCGGCATAGTGCATGTATTTATCCTTCGCCCGCTGGTAGAGCGCCTCCTGCGCGGCGTTGACGATTTCCTCAGCCATCATTATACCCCTCCCCGGTATTTTTATGGCTACAGTATACCATCATCCCGCCGCAAAATCAACCCCGCCGCCGGTTAAAATTCGGGACGCGCCGCAGCGCGTCCCGAAGCAATTTCAGGTAATCCGGTCATTCCACCGTTATGACGTCGTTGAGTATGTAGTGGAACGTGGGCCAGGAGTTCTTCTCGTTCTCCTGATAGCCCAGCTTCAGATCGCAGGTATCGGAGGGGTTAATGGGATCGACGCCGGTGTAATCGCCGCGATACACCTCCAGCGTACCCCGGCGCAGCGCCTCCACGGCCTTGTCCAGCTTTTCCTGGGTGCCGAAGGCGGCGATCTGCTTGTTCAGATCCAGCACCTGCACCCAGCCCAGGTCGAAGCCCGCGCAGATGTCGCTGTCGTGCACGCTGCCCTCCACGGCCTTCTCGATGGGCTTGCGGTCCAGAACCGCCTGGGCGGCGCCTACCACATAGGGCGTCCAGTTGACGCGGCAGCTGATCAGCGATGTGTTCGGGGCGATGTCCACCATGTCCTGGTTGTAGCCCACGTGGATCACCCGGCGGTCCGCGCCGGCCATCTCGCAGGCCACGGCGGGCCCGATGGTGTCGGTGTGCTGGCCGATGACCAGGCAGCCCTCGTCGATGAGCGCCTCGGCGCAGGCCTTCTCCTTCTTGAAGCTGCTCCAGCTGCCGGTGTAGCGCACGCGCATGGTGGCCTCCGGGGCGACGGAGCGCACGCCCAGCAGGAACGCGGTGTAGCCGGAGATGACCTCTACCGTGGGGAACGCCCCCACATAGCCCACCAGCGCCTCCCCGGGCTCGATCACGCGGCTGTCGATCCAGTCCCGCAGCTTCATGCCCGCGGCGATGCCGGTCACGTAGCGCGCCTGGTAGATCGCGCCGTTGAAGGTGTGGTAATTGGCGGGATAGCGCTTGTGATCGGCGCTGTTGTAGGAGCTCTGGCAGAACTGCACGTCGGGATAGGTCTCGACGGCCTGGACGAACTGGTCGCTGTAGCTGTTGGAGAAGATCAGCGTGCAGCCCCGGCGCACCAGCTCATGCACCGGCTCCAGGGTCTCGTTCTCGCGCACGTTGCTGAAGGCGTAGGTCTGCACCTGGCCCGGGAACTGACGCTCCAGCGCATACTGCGCCAGCATGAAATTGTAGGTGTAGGGTGTGCTCTCGTCGTTCTCATAGATGAAGCCGACCTTGAGCACGTCTGTCTCGGGCTTGCTCTCCCAGGCGGAAAAGGCCGTGCCGAAGATTGCCAGCATCAGCAGTGCCGTCACGATCGTTGTGATGTATACGCGCTTCATATTCACACCCCCGTCCGGCGTCAATCCTCGGTCTTGGCCGGATACAGCGCATTCAAGTCGATCTTGCCCTCGTCGATCAGCCGCAGCAGTATATCCACGATCTGGGGATCAAACTGGGTGCCGCGCCCGTTGCGCATCTCGTTCAGCACATAGCCGAAGTCCATCTGCTTGCGGTAGACGCGGTTGGCCGTCATGGCGTCAAAGGCGTCCGCCACCCCGATGATGCGGCCGTACAGAGGGATCTCCTCGCCCTTCAGCCCATCGGGATACCCCTTGCCATCATAGCGCTCGTGGTGATAGCGCGCGCCTTCCACCACGTGGTCGATCAGCGTGAAGTCCTTCAATATCTCCGAGCCGCGGGTAACGTGGGACTTCATGATGGCGTATTCCTCGTCGGTCAGTCGGGCGGGCTTGTTCAGTATACGGTCCGGTATGCCGATCTTGCCGATGTCGTGCATCAGCGCGGTCCGGCGCAGGTTTTCGCACTCCTGCTCGTCCAGCCCCATCTCCCGGGCGATCATTTCGGAATACTGGGACACGCGCAGGGAATGCTGGCTGGTGCGCTCGTCCTTGGCGTCCACGGCCTTGGCGATGGCGATGATGGTCTCGTTGCCCATCTGGATCTGCTGCCGCGCCAGGGCCAGCTCGCGGCGCTGGATATCCAGCATGCGCTGCACCCGGGTGCGCACCACATACCAGGTGAACCACGCCACGGCGATCATCGGCACCGCCAGCAGATAGATCATGAACCACTGGTTGTCGTAGATCTCCTTCTCCTTGATGAGCTCGTATTCCCGCTCCTCCAGCACGTTTTCCTGGTTGTTGTCGAACACGGCCAGGTGGAAGGTGTAATTGCCGGTGGGCAGGTTGGTGTACACGATGGTGCTCATTGCGCTCTGGGGCAGTATGGTCCAGTCGCCGTCAAAGCCCTCCATCCGGTAGCCCACGTAGGGGTCCTGTATGGTGTAGTTGATGACCTCGGGGTACAGCTCGATCCTGCCGACGCCGCGCCCCACCACGATGGGATTGCCCCGCTCCACCCGCTGCAGCGCGTTGTCCAGCCGCACGGAGCTGACCGACATGCGATAGGCGGTGGTGCCGACGGTATAGCGGTGGGTATCAAGGACGAACACGCCCTTGTCGCAGGGCAGGAACAAATCGCCGTTGTCGTCGTAATAGTTCCAGGAGTTGGCCGTCAGCGCGCTGTTCAGGCCCCGGCGGGAGTCCAGCAGGTCATAGCCGATGTCGGTCCGGTCGGAGAGCAGCTCGTCCCGGTCCACCACGTAGATGCCCGCGCTGCTCATGACGAACAGCGTGTCCTCGTCCTTGGCCCAGATATCATAGTTGTTGAAGTAGGGAAAATTGTTCAGCGTGCGGATAGCGCCGTCCGCGTCCATATAGCACAGGCCGTTGCTGGTGACCAGGAACACGCCCTCGGACTTGGGGTCCGCCACGGTGCGCAATATGACGCCGGAGCTCAGCCCGTCCTCCCGGGTGAACATGCGCACGACCTCGCGGTTCTCCAGCACCGCCATGCCGTCGCCGTCCGTGCCCGCCAGTATGCGGCCGTCGGACATCTCGGTTATGGTGAGGATCATGGAATTGATCAGGCCGTCGGCATAGCCGATGGTGCGCTCGACGGTATGATCGCGGATAAAGCTGATGCCGGTGTCGCCCGCGGCCATGATACTGCCGTCGGAGAGCTCCGCCACCACGCGGGCGCGGTTGCCGAAGGAGCCGCTCTCGCTGTTGTACAGGTGCTGGGTGCCGTCCGGCTCCACCTCCAGCAGACCGCTTCCGTAGGTGCATATCCACAGGCTGTCCCGGGAATCCACCAGCATGCAGCGTATGCGCACGCCGTCCAGCGCCTCGGTCAGCTCATTGGTGATCCGGCGCTTGCAGGCCTCGTCCACCACGTCCAGGCCCTTGTCGGTGCCAAAATAGTATTCGCCGCGCCACTTGGCCACCGTGTTCACCACGCGGCTGGGCATGCCCACGGAGCTGTAGACATCCTTGAACGAAGAGGGCGCCATGCGCAGCAGGCCGAGGCGCGACGAGGTGAACCACAGGTTCCCCTGGTAGTCGATCAGCATGTTGTCGATGGAATTGTTGAAATCGTTGGTGTTGATGTCCTTGAAATCCTTGTCCCGGCTGATGTAGCCCACGCCGTTGTCGGCGGAGATGAACACCTCGCCGTTGTCCATGTAGCGCAGGTCGTTGATGTTGGCCAGGCCCGGGCATTCCCGAATATCCTTTTCGTCGAACCAGCCCTGGGAGATGTCATAGATGTAGAGGTGATTGGTGGAGGTGCCCGCCAGCAGCAGGCCATCCCCGTCGAAGCAGCAGCTGTTGAACAGCTCGTGGCCCTCGGTCAGCCGGATGGAGCTGAGGATCTGGCCCCCGCGCAGCAGGAATAGCCGCCCGTCGGAGGTGATGGTCGCCACGTGGCCGTCCTCGTCCGCGGCGATCTTGTCCGCGTAATTGATCTCCCACAGCGTGTTCACCCGCTTCAGGCCGCTGTTCAGGGTCAATATCTGCATGCTGCCGGTGGTGCCGATGTAATAGTAGCCGTCGCTGCTCTGTATGATGGCGCGCACGGAGTTGGAGGGCAGGCCGCCGCTCTGGTCGATCACGTTGGCGATGCGCTCGTTGATGCTGATGGACAGGCCGTTGTCGTTGGTGCCGATCCACAGCCGGCCTTCCTCGTCCACGTAGAGGCAGTTGACGTTTCGCACCGATTCATAGCTGTCCATCCAGCGAAACTCCCTGCCGTTGTAGCGGTACAGGCCGGCGTAGGTGCCGATCCAGAGGATGCCGTCGTTGGTCTGGGCGATGTCGTTGGCCTCGCCGCAGGGCAGGCCGTTGTTGCTGCTGTAGACGGTCTGCACGTAGTCGTTGTAGTCGATGACCTCCACGTTCTCGGCCCTGGCCCCCGCGCCGCCCAGGCACAGCGCAAAGATCAGCAGCGCGGGCAGCAGCTTCTCCACCGTGACCGGCTCCTCCTCCTTCCTGCCCCTGCCGATGCGCCAGCGGATCAGCTTCATCACTGCGTAGAGCAGCACCATCGTCAGGAATTTGTCCAGGAAGTCCAGGTAGAACTGGCCAAGCACCTGGCACAGCAGCAGCGGCGCGCCGCGCTCCCGCAGGTAACCGATCACGCCGTCGCCCCAGAGGTTGCCGGTGTTGCCGCCATGGAAGATGATGTTCAGCGGCACGGAGATGACGACGGAGACGATCGCCGCGCTGGCGCTGACGGTCATCGTGCCGAATATGGTCGAAAGCCGGTCCTTCCGCGCAGCGAAGCCCACGATCAGGCCCAGCGCCACGCTGGTCAGCGCGTAGACGTAGGAATCGTGGTACATAAAGCCGTAGACCAGGTTCCCCGTCAGGCCCACGATCGCGCCGCACACCGGCCCGCCGATGTAGGCGCACAGCACCGTGCCGAAGGAATCCAGCCAAAGCGGCAGGTCGTAGCTCTCGGCGAGCACGCGGCCCAGGTAATTCAACAATATGCAAAGCGCGACAAACAAGCCGATCTGATAGGTCTTCCAGCTCTTCATCCGTCGCAGCCCCCCTCATTCACAGTCGTTCGCGGACGCGGTTCGATCAGAGCCCCAGTTCGGAGGCATAGGTCCCGTATTCCTCAAACCAGGCCTCGTATTGGCCGGAGGTCAGGATCTCGTCGATCACGCCGTTCACGAAGTACATCAGCTGCAATTCGCCCTTCTTCGCCGCCACCCGGTCCCCGTCGAACTGCTCCTCGAGCGCGAAGCACACGTCGGGCACCAGCATCAACCCGCAATCGGGGTTGCTCTGGATGTAGATGCGGGCGTTGTCGATGTCCATCGCCGCGGCGTCCGCCCAGCCCTCCTGCAAGCCCCGAAAGACCTCCTGCACGGAGCTCACCCGGCGGAACTCATGGTACAGCGGCACGTGCTCGGCCATCAGCGTCTCCTGCAGCGAGCTGGCCTGGGCCACGATGTTGCGGTTCTCCAGGTCCTCCGGGCCGCGGATCGCCTCCGCGTCCTCCGCGCGGATGACCAGGCCGGTGCCCGCGTTGTCCGCGGCGTAATGGTAGCCCTTGGACATGGTCACCTGGGCGGCCCGGGCCGGGGTGTAGGACAGGCCCGATATGGCCAGGTCGCAGACGCCCTCCATCACGGCGGGCAGCACGTCGGAAAAATCCATCGGCACGATCTCCAGCTCCACGCCCATGCGCCGGGCGATCAGCCGCGCCAGCTCCATGTCCGCGCCGACGTACATGTCCTGGCCCGACAGCCCGGGATCGATGAACTCCTGGGGCGGATAATAGGGCTCCGTGGCCACGCGCAGCACGCCCGCCGCCCGGATGTCCCCCAACAGGCCCTCCGCGTCCTCGGGAATGGCCCCGAGGATATCCATGGAGCCGTCCACGTAATTCCAGGCGTTTTCAAAATACTGCGTGCCGGTCTGCTCCGCCCCCGCGAAGGGGAGCCCCAGGAGCAGCAGCGTCGCCAGCAGCGCGGCACACAGCCTGTGGATCTGATATTCACGCATGACAATAGCACCTCGAAGTCAGAATTGGCTCCTGTGTGGAATGAATGCTGTCCTAGTATTATTATACTATATATATTACATTCCGGTCAATATCAAATCTATACGCAAATGAGGACCGGACCGCCCGCGGGGGCGATCCGGTCCTCAGGCCGTGACGGGATATTATGCGTTCGCCAGCTTCTCCAGCTCCTCCAGCTTCTCCTCGAACACCTTCAGGCTGCTGCGCCAGAAATCGACGTCGGCCACGTCGATGCCCACGGAGGCCGCGACCTCGCGCACGGTGCCGCTGCCCGCCATGCGCAGCAGCTTTTCATAGTCGGGCAGGAAGGCGTTGCCCTTCTGCTCGTACAGCGCGTACACGCCCACGGCGAACAGCTGGCCGAAGGCATAGGGGAAGTTATAGAAATGCACGCCGGTGGAATAGTAGTGGCTCTTGCAGGCCCACATGTAGGGATGCCGGCACTCGGGATCGAGGCCGTCGCCGTAGGTCTTCTCCTGGGCGTCCAGCATGATCCGGCACAGCTCCTTGGGGCTCAGCGTGGTCTCGGCGCGGCGATCCACGACCTCCTTCTCGAACAGGAAGCGGCTCATGATGTCCACGATCACCTGCGCCGCGTCGGAGAGCTGCTGCTCCAGCATGGCGATGCGCATGTCCCTGTCGGCCTGCTTCAGCATGCTCTGGGCCAGGAAGGTCTCGTTGAATATGGAGGCCGTCTCCGCCAGGGGCATGGGATAGTCGGCCATCAGCACGGGCACGTCCCGCATGCACTCGTTGTGATAGGCGTGGCCCAGCTCGTGGGCCAGTGTGCTGACGGAGCCGTAGCTGCCCTCGAAGTTGGTCAGCACATAGCTGATGCCCAGCGGGTGCATGCCGCTGCAGAACGCGCCGCCGCTCTTGCCCTCCCGGGGATACATGTCGATCCAGCGCTCGTCGAAGGCCCGCTGCATCATGTTCGCCATGCGGGGGCTGAACGCGCCGAACTCCTTCACCAGCAGCGCCCGGGCGTCCTCGGGGGTGTAATCGCCGTGCATCTGCCCCACCGGCGCGAACAGGTCGTACCACTTCAGGCCGCCCTCGTAGCCCAGCAGCTTGGCCTTCAGCCGGAGGTAGCGCCGGAACATGGGCAGGCTCTCCTCCATGGCCTGAAGCAGCGCGTCCAGCGTGGCCCGGTCCATGTTGGCGGTGTCCAGGGCCATGTCCAGCACGGAATCGTAGTGCTTCAGCTCGCACAGCGTGCGGGCCTCGCCCTTGATGCCGTTCAGGCAGGCGGCCATGGGGATCTCCATCTTCGGATAGGCGGCGATCTCCGCCTCGTAGGCGGCCTTGCGCACGTCGGCGTCGGGGCTGTTGGCCATGCCGCGCACCGCGGACAGGGGCAGTTGCTTCTTCTCGCCGTCGATCTCGATATCCACCATGTGGTTGGCGTCCAGCTGGTCCCGCAGCTGCTCCCAGGCGGAGCCGCCGGTCATCTGCATTTGCAGCACCACGGGCTCCAGCGCCGGGTCGATCACGTGCTCCGCGTGGCGCTTGAGCTGCTTGAGGAAGAAGGCGTGGGCCGTGAGCAGCGCGCTCTTTTCGATCAGCGCGTCCAAATCGTCGCAGCCGCCCAGCTTCGCGCTCAGGGCGCTGTTGGCCTCCTCCAGCCGGTTCATGACGGGCAGCAGCCGCGCGTAGGCCGCCATGGCGGGCTCGCAGTTGGCGTCCGCGGCCAGGGTCAGCTGGGCGAAGGACATCGTCTTGATCGCCAGCGTGGTCAGCCTGTCCGACAGCCGGATCGCTTCCTCCAGCCCCTCCACGGTCAGCGCCATGTCCCTGGCCTGCGCCACGGCCTCGTCGGCGCAGCGCTTCAATTCCTCCACGTCGTTCAGGAATTCGGGGGCGTCAAACCCCGCGTACAGCTTGGAAAGGTCCCAATTCATATCAATCTTCCCCTTTCAGTTCAAATGTCATGACCACCGGGTTGTGATCGGAGCACTTGAAGCCCTCGTTGATCACCCGGCAGGAATCCACCGCCACATTATCGGAAACAATGAAGCCGTCCACTGTCAAAACGAAGCTCTCCCCCGGCACATACTGCCCGTCGGCGTTGCGGCAGGAGGGAATCGGGCTTGCGGCGTCCAGGGAGTCGACCAGCGTGAGCCCGTTTCCGAAGACGCCCGTCTTGATGGGCTGGGCCCAGGTGTAGGCCTCGCCGGACACGCCGAACACCTCCGGGCTGTTGCCCAGCAGGTCCTTGTTGAAGTCGCCGCCGCCCACCACGTAGTTCCCGGCGGCGTACTCCTGCCGCATGTCCGCGGTCAGCTTCTCCAGCTGCTCGTCGGCGATGGTGCCGTCGCTGGTGTAGGCCGACAGGTGCAGGTTGTACAGCACCAGCGCCTTCCCGTTTTCCACCGGCACCCACACCTTGCTGTAGCAGCGGTCCAGGTCCAGGAATTTCGTGAAGCCCGTCTCGATGGGCAGGCTGCGCCGGGCGGCGCGCTCCACGGCCTTGTTCGCCAGCGTCAGGATCCCCGCCTTGGACGCGCCGTGGGGCCTCAATATCGGATAAAACAGGTAGGGCGAATCGTAGTTCTGGGCGAAATAGCCATTGTAGCCCGGCAGGCTCTCCCCCGCCAGCGCCGCCTCGTCCACGTGATAGCTGCGGTCCGCGTCGGTGTCCAGCTCCTGGAGCAGCATGAAGTCCGGGGCCAGATCGTTCAGCACCCCGAAGGCGTGGCCCAGGTTGTCATAGACGGCCTCCTTCGACCGGGCGCGGCTCTCGGTGCCGCCGTCCATGAAGAAGCCGAAGTCGTCGCTGTAGGCCCCGAAGCCCAGGTTCCAGGTGGCGATGGCATAGGGCCTCTCCAGCTGCGCCGCCTCCCCCGCCATGGCCGTCTGATCGTCCATGTCCGGCAGGCGGTGATAGGAGATGAATACGTAGGCGACATAGCCGCCCACCACCACGATCACCACGGCCAGCGCGATGGCGAGGATTTTCAGGATTTTCTTGAGCATGGTACTTCCTCCCTGCGCCTCAGCAGATCCTCAGCAGCATCGTGTGCGCGTCGTCCATCTCCACCACCAGCAGGCCCTTCTTCTCCAGCGCCTTCATCACGTCGCTGAAGCGCTTGAAGCCGATCTGCTTCTCCTCGAAGCTGGGATAGTCGGCCTGTATCGTGGCCTTGAGGATGGACGGGTTGACGCGCTCGAAGCCCTCGTCCTTGAAATGGGCAAGCGCCTGCTCGAAGGCGGGCAGCCAGTTGCCCTTGTCCAGCTTGGGCTCCTTGTCCTCCGCCTCGGCTTCCAGGCCGATCATCAGGCTGGAGGCCTCCATCCAGCTGGTCAGCTTGTCCGAGTTCTTGGTGATCTGCTGCACCAGCTTTCCGAAGGTGGCGCAGCCGTAGCTGCGCTCGGAGAAGTCGGGGCGCAGGCGGTTCAGCGTGTCCTTCAGCTCGCTGGCGTACATCTGCTCCTCGTCCTGGTCGCCCACGATGGTCTCCACCTGGGCCACCAGCTCGTTGATATCGCCGTCCTCGGCGATGCTCTCCTGCTTCTTGGCCTGCTTCGGCTGGCGCTTGGCCACTGATTCCAGGAACACGAATTCATTGCAGGCGTTCACGAATATGCCGGACGCCGCCTCGGAGCGGGAGATGCCCAGCACGTGCTTGCCCATGCTCTTGAGCCGGCCCACCAGCGGCGTGTAGTCGCTGTCGCCGGACACGATGCAGAAGCTGTCGATCAGCGGGTTGGTGTAGGCCACCTCCATGGCGTCGATCACCAGCTGGATGTCCAGGTTGTTCTTCTGGACCTTGCCCCAGCGCAGCGACGGCACCACGGCGAAGGTGTTGCTGAGCAGCACCGGCTTCAGGTCGGTGTAGCGGTCCGTATAGCCGTAGACCTTGCCCAGCAGTATGTCCCCGCGGATCTTGACCTTTTCGATGATGGAAAGCAGCAGCGATTCCTTCGCGCCGACGTTTTCCAGGTCCACAAATACGGCGAAATTGGATTTACCCATAACAATCTCCTTGTATCATTCCTCTGTTTCCGCGCCGATGACGGCATTGATGAACTGGCGGGCGGCCCGTCCGGAGACGCCGCCGTGGCGCAGCTCCCAGCGGTTTGCCAGGTAGATCAGCTGCTCCTCGTCCATGTCCACGCCGTCCCGGGCGGCGATGCCCTTCACGATCTCGTGGTACAGCCGCCGGTCCGGGGTGGAGAAGCTGACGGCGCAGCCGAAGCGCCCCGCCAGGGACAGCTTCTCCTCCACGGTGTCGGAGCGGTGGATGTCCCCGTCGTGCTCCATGTCCCGGCGGTCGTTCCAGGTCTCCCGGATCAGGTGCCGCCGGTTGGACGTGGCGCAGATCATCACGTTTGCCGGCTTGGCCTCGATGCCGCCCTCGATCACGGCCTTCAGGTACTTGTACTCGACCTCGTCCTCCTCGAAGGACAGGTCGTCGATGAATATCATGAAGGGATAGTTCCGCCGCCGGAGCATGGCGATGAGCTCCGGCAGCAGGTGGAACTGGTGCTTGTACAGCTCCACCAGCCGCAGGCCCTGGCCCGCGAACTCGTTCAGCAGCCCCTTGACGGAGGTGGACTTGCCCGTGCCCGCGTCGCCGTAGAGCAGCATGTTGTTGAAGCCCCTGCCCCCGACGAAGGCCCGGGTGTTGCGCCGCAGCTCGGCCTTCTGGCCCTCATAGCCGATGAGGTCGTCCAGCGTCACGCGCTCGGTGCCCACCGGCAGGAGCTGAACGCCGTCTCCGGCGTCCTTCGCCCGGAAGGCGCGGTAGAGGCCGTACAGGCCCGCGCCGTGGCGGCGATAGTGGTCCGACAGCGCCTCGAAGGCGGCGTCGGCGTCCCCGGCTTCAAAGACGGCCCGCGCCAGCGCCGTGACGATCCTGCCCGCCTCCCGGTCGCAGCGGTCCTCCGGCAGCGGCGCGAAGCGGAAATCCCGCAGCGGCGCGAAGCAGGCGACGCCCACGTCCGCCTCCAGCGGGCCGAAGTCAAAGCCGCCCAGCCGCCGCAGCACCTCCAGGTCCACCCGGGCCAGCCGGGAGAGGTCGTCCTCCCCCGCCCCGGCGCGCTCCCGGGCCAGCGTGAAGGGATTCTCGTCCGTGGCCAGCAGCCACGCCAGGTAGCCGCGCCAGAGGTCGCCCTCCAGCCCCAGCCGCAGCGCCAGCGCCACCAGCCGCCGCGCCAGCGCGTTGGCCCGGCGCGCCAGCTCGTGGGCGGGCTTCCTGCCCCCGGTCCAGTCTCCGTACAGCCGGGAAAGGCCCGTCAACAGGCTGTCCCGGCCCTGGTCGCCGTACAGCATCAACCGCGAAGTCTCTCGATGCAAGCGTATCCCTCCGTATAAATACATATCGCTCCAAAGGCCCTTCCCGGCGGGAAAGGCCCTTGGAGCCGCGCCCATTACATCAGTATCGCGCCCTTGTCGGCGGACGTGACCAGCTTGGCGTAGCGGGCCAGATAGCCGGTCTTGACCTTCGGCTCGGGACAGGTCCAGGCCGCGCGGCGGCGGGCCAGCTCCTCGTCGGAGACCTTCAGCTCGATGCTGCACGCCGGGATGTCGATGGATATGATATCCCCCTCCTGCACCAGCGCGATGTTGCCGCCCGCGGCGGCCTCCGGGCTGACGTGGCCGATGGCCGCGCCCCGGGTCGCGCCGGAGAAGCGCCCGTCGGTGATCAGCGCCACGCTGGCGCCCAGGCCCATGCCCACGATGGCGGAGGTGGGGTTCAGCATCTCCCGCATGCCGGGGCCGCCCTTGGGGCCCTCATAGCGTATGACCACCACGTCGCCGGGCACGATCTGCTTGCCGAATATGGCGGCGATGGCCTCCTCCTCGGAATCGAACACCCGGGCGGGGCCCTCGTGCCGCATCATCTCCGGCGCGACGGCGCTCTGCTTGACCACGCAGCCGTCCACGGCCAGGTTGCCCTTCAGCACGGCGATGCCGCCGGAGGTGGAATAGGGCCTGTCGATGGGCCGTATGATCTCCGGGTCCAGGTTCTCCACGCCCTCCAGGTTTTCCGCCAGCGTCCTGCCGGTGCAGGTGGCCACGGAGGTGTCCAGCAGGCCCCGCTTCGTCAGCTCCTTCATCACCGCCAGCACGCCGCCGGCCCGGTCCAGGTCCTCCATGAAGGTGTCCCCCGCCGGGGCCAGGTGGCACAGGTTCGGGGTGTGGGCGGAGATGGCGTTGGCGGCGTCCAGGTCGATATCGACCCCCGCCTCGTGGGCGATGGCGGGCAGGTGCAGCATCGTGTTGGTGCTGCAGCCCAGGGCCATGTCCACCGTCTCGGCGTTGTGGAAGGCCGCCGGGGTCATGATGTCCCGGGGGCGTATGTTCCGCTTCACCAGCTCCATGACCTGCATGCCGGCCTTCTTCGCCAGCCGCAGCCGCGCGGAATAGGGCGCGGGCACGGTGCCGTTGCCGGGCAGCGCCATGCCGATGGCCTCGGTCAGGCAGTTCATGGAGTTCGCGGTGTACATGCCCGAGCAGGAGCCGCAGGAGGGACAGGCGTTCTCCTCGTAGTCCTTCACGCCCGCCGCGTCCAGCTTCCCGGCGTGATACGCGCCCACGGCCTCGAACATGTGGGAAAGGCAGGTGCGGCGGCCGTCCTTCAGATGGCCCGCCAGCATCGGCCCGCCGGAGCAGAATATCGTGGGGATGTTCAGCCGCGCCGCCGCCATCAGCAGCCCGGGCACGTTCTTGTCGCAGTTGGGGATCATCACTAGGCCGTCGAACTGGTGGGCGATGGCCATGGCCTCGGTGGAATCGGCGATCAGATCCCGGGTCACCAGGGAATACTTCATGCCGATGTGGCCCATGGCGATGCCGTCGCACACGGCGATGGCCGGGAACATCACCGGGGTGCCGCCCGCGGCGCGCACGCCCGCCTTGACGGCCTCGGCGATCTTGTCCAGGTCCATGTGGCCCGGCACGATCTCATTGTGGCTGCTGACCACGCCGATCAGCGGGCGGCTGATCTCCTCGTCGGTGTAGCCCAGCGCGTACAGCAGACTGCGGTTCGGGGCGCGCTCGACGCCCTGCTTGATGTAATCGGAATTCATGCTCACCCTCCGTTCCTCCTGGGGGGCGGCTGCGGGAGCGATCCCCCGTCGCCGCCATGACAGTCGCGCCCGGCGGGGTGCCGGGCGCGGCGTTGCGGCCATGCTTGGCCAGGGATTCCTGCCTTACCGATCCCGAACTCAGTTCGAGGCGGTATCCAGGTCGGAATCGTTCTTCCAGAGCATCTGCTCACGCAGCTGCTTGCCGATGACCTCCATGGGGTGCTTGGCCAGCTGCTCGCGCTTGGAGTTGAAGAAGGTGCGGCCGTTCTTGTTCTCGGCGATCCACTTGCCGGCGAAGGTGCCGTCCTGGATGTCGGACAGCACGGCGCGCATGTTGGCCTTGGTCTGCTCGTAGGGCAGCACGCGGGGACCGGACACGTATTCGCCGTACTCGGCGGTATCGGAGATGGAATAGTTCATGGCCGCGATGCCGCCCTTGTTGATCAGGTCCACGATCAGCTTCATCTCGTGGATGCACTCGAAATAGGCGTTCTCCGGCTCATAGCCAGCCTCCACCAGCGTCTCGAAGCCGCAGCGCATCAGGTCGGCCACGCCGCCGCAGATCACGCACTGCTCGCCGAACAGGTCGGTCTCGGCCTCCTCGTGCATGGTGGTCTCCATGATGCCGGCGCGGGCGCCGCCGATGCCCGCGATGTAGGCCAGCGCGATGTCCTGGCACTTGCCGGAGGCGTCCTGCTCCACGGCGATCAGGCAGGGCACGCCCTTGCCCGCCACATACTGGCTGCGCACGGTGTGGCCCGGGCCCTTGGGGGCGGCCATGAACACGTCCACGTTGGCGGGGGGCACGATGCGCTTGTAGCGGATGTTGAAGCCGTGGGCGAAGGCGATGGCCTTGCCCTCGGTCAGGTAGGGCTTGATGTCCTGGGCGTACATGTCGGCCTGGTTCTCGTCGTTGATGAGAATCATGATGATGTCGGCCAGCTTGGTGGCCTCGGACACCGTATATACCTCAAAGCCGTCCTTCTCGGCCACGGGCCAGCTCTTGCCGCCCTTGCGCAGGCCGACGATGACGTCGCAGCCGGAGTCCCGCAGGTTCAGCGCGTGGGCGTGGCCCTGGGAGCCGTAGCCGACGATGGCGATTTTCTTTCCGTTCAGGGCGTTCAGGTCACAGTCCTTCTCATAGTACATTCTTGCCATAGTCAAACTCTCCTTTTTCCTTGGTCTGTTCGTCGATGGTATACTGGCCCCGCTCCAGCGCCACCATGCCCGTGCGCACCAGCTCGAGGATCCCAAACTCATTCAGCAGGTTCTGTATCGCCTCGGCCTTGCTGTCGTCGCCGATCAGGGCGATGGTCAGCGATTCCGTGGCCACGTCGATGATGGAGGCCCGGAAGATGTTGGCGATCTGTATGATCTCGTTGCGCGCCTCGTGGGTGGGCGCGGAGACCTTGATCAGCACCAGCTCCCGGCGGATGGCGTGCTCCGGGGAGAGCCGCTTGACCGAATGGACGCAGATCAGCTTGCGCAGCTGCATGCAGATCAGCCGCGCCTGCCGCTCGTCCGTGGACACCTCGATGGTGATGCGGGACACGGCGGGATCGTGGGTGGTGCCCACGGCCAGGGAATCGATGTTGTAGCCCTTGCCGGAGAACAGCCTGGCCACGCGGGACAGCACGCCGGCCTCGTTGTCCACCAGCACCGCAAGGGTGTGCCTACTGATTTCATTCATGCCATGCGCCCCCTCTCAGTCCACCATGAACTCGGTGATGTGGCTGCCGCCGGACACCATCGGGCGCACCAGCTCGTCGGTGGCGATGGCGCACTCGATCACCGTGCCGTGGCCGCAGGAGAGCGCCTCGGTCAGCGCCGCCTCGAAGTCCCCGACGTTCGTCACCCGGCGGCCCGTCAGCCCGTAGGCCTCCGCCAGTTTGACGAAATCCGGCCCGCGGTCCAGCGTGGTCTGGGAATAGCGCCTGTCGCAGGTCAGCGTCTGCCACTGGCGCACCATGCCCAGCGCCTGGTTGTTGAACAGCACCGTGATGATGGGCAGCCTGTAATACTGCACCGTGGACAGCTCATTGAGGTTCATCCGGAAGCTGCCGTCGCCGGTGATGTGCATGACCACCTTGTCCGGGTTGCCCGCCTGGGCCCCGATGGCCGCGCCCAGGCCGAAGCCCATGGTGCCGAAGCCGCCGGAGGTCACCAGCTGGCCGGAATATTCAAAGTGCAGGTGCTGTATGGCCCACATCTGGTGCTGGCCCACGTCGGTGGTGTATATGGCGTCCCGGGGCACGATCCGCGCGATGGCGTCCAGGATCTGGCTGGGCGTCATGCGGTCGTCGGCCTCGTCGTACTCGGTCTGGGTCTTGAAGGAGAACACGTAGTCCTTCCAGGCGCTGTGGTCCAGCTGCTCCAGCCGCTCGTTCAGCAGCTGCAGCACCCGCTTGGCGTCGCCGATGATGTGGTGGGCGGTCTCGACGTTCTTGTTGATCTCGCTGCGGTCGATGTCGATCTGCACCACCCGGGCGTTGCGGGCAAAGCTGGAGGGCTTCAGCGCCACCCGGTCCGAGAACCGGCAGCCCACGGCGATCAGCAGGTCGCAGGCGTCCACGGCCATGTTGCTGGCCTGGCTGCCGTGCATGCCCACCAGGCCCGTGGCCAGCTTGTTCAGCCCGCGGAAGCCGCCCGCGCCCATCACGGTGATGCCCACCGGGGCGTCGATGCGGTTGGCGAATTCCTCGAATTCCCAGTCCGCCCGGGAGCGCACCACGCCGCCGCCGCAGATCACCAGCGGCTTTTCGGAGGCGCGGATCATGTCCACCAGCACATCGATGTCCCGGTGATCCGGCTCGGGGGCCTTGAAATCCTGGCTGGAGCGCTTCACCAGCTGGCCCAGCTTGCCGCTCTTGCCGTGCATGCCCCGGGGCAGCGGCTCGTACTCCGCCCGCTCCAGGGTCACGTTCTTCGGGATGTCGATCAGCACCGGGCCGGGGCGGCCGCTGCGGGCGATGGCGAAGGCCTCGCGCACGGTGTCGGCCAGGTCCTCCACGCTGCGCACCAGATAGTTGCACTTGGTGATGGGCATGGTCACGCCGGTGATGTCCACCTCCTGAAAGGAATCCTTGCCCAGCAGGGGCAGGCCCACGTTGCAGGTGATGCACACCACGGGCGAGGAATCCATGTAGGCGGTGGCGATGCCGGTGACCAGGTTGGTGGCCCCGGGGCCGGAGGTGGCAAAGCAAACGCCCACCAGTCCCGTGGAGCGGGCATAGCCGTCCGCCGCATGGCAGGCGCCCTGCTCGTGGGCGGTGAGTATGTGGCGGATGCCGGGATAGTTCAGCAGCTCGTCGTAGACGTTCAGTATGGTGCCGCCCGGATAGCCGAAGACGGTGTCCACCCGCTGCTCCACCAGGCACTCCATCAATATCTGCGCGCCGGTCATTTGCATGGCGTTTTCCTCCATATCGGGTCGGCGCGGGCCGCGTCGTCGCTTGGGCGCGGCCGCGCCGTTCCGCGTGTTACCTGTCGATGATCTCCAGCTCCAGCGTCAGGTGCAGCTCCTCGTAGCCGCCGGAGACGTTGCCCTCGGCGTCGTAGTTATAGCGGTACACGGTCAGCTCCATGGTCTCGCCCTCGCCGCACTTGTCCACGGCGGTGACCAGGTCCAGGGAGGACTTCACCCGCACGCCGTTGGCCATGGTGATGACGTCCTTCTCCTGCAATCCGGCCCTGTCCGCGGGGGTGCCGGGCTCGACGGTGTAGACCTGGGCGCCGGCGGGCGGATAGCGCCGCAGCGGCTCGTCCGGGCCGTCGATGGACACCACGGTGACGCCCATGCGGGGGCGCACCACGCTGCCGGTGTCGATAATCTGCTCGATGAAATCCTTGACCACGCTGATGGGGATGCAGAAGGACATGCCCTCGTAGATCGCCACATAGTGCAGCGTGGGGATGCCCACCAGCTCGCCCTTGGCGTTCAGCAGCGCGCCGCCGGAGTTGCCGCCGTTGATGGCCGCGTCGGTCTGGATGGTGGTGATGCTGTGGCTGAAGTTGTCGGCGTTGACGCCCTCGCGCTCCAGGCCGGAGATGATGCCGGCGGTGACGGTGCCCATGAAGGTCTCGCTGTTGGTGCCGGGGTTGCCGATGGTGATCGCCAGCTCGCCGATCTGCAGCTGGTCGGAATCGCCCATGGGGATGGGCTCCACGCCCTCGGGGGCGTCGCCGGTGAACTTCAGCACGGCGATGTCGCTGCCGTCGTCATAGCCCAGCAGCTCCAGGTCCGTCTCGGTGCCGTCCAGCCACAGGGCGGTGAAGATGTCGCCGTCCTTGACCACGTGGTAATTGGTCAGCAGATAGCCGGCATCCTCGGTCTTGCGGAAATAGCAGGCCGAGCCGCTGGCGGAGTCATAGACGTCCGTCACGCGGGTGGTGGGGTCCCAGCTCTCCACCTTCACGTTCAGCTGGGGCACCGCGGGGCGCACCCTGGCGGCGATCTCCGGGATGGGGTTGTTGGCGGAATAGACGATGTCGTAGGTGGCCTTCTCCCCGGCCGCCTCGGTCGCCTCGCTCTGCTCCGCCAGGGCCAGCATGCCCGAGAGCATCAGCGCGGCCAGCAGCAGGGTCAGGCATCGCGTCATCGCGTTGAAATGCTTCATGTATCGTTTCCTTCCTTTCACGGGTATACATCTTGGATGTTAACCCTTATTATACTCAATATACGGCCGTTTGCCAATGCGAATAATGCGAACTTAATATTTATTTCTCCGGGGAATGTTCGTCCGGCAGCCGCGGCGCGTCGGCGGCGGGCAGCAGGAAATCGAAGGCGGTTTCGAATTCGTTGGAGCGCACGGTGATCTCCGAGCCGTGCTGCTGCATGATCCGCTGGCAGATGGACAGCCCCAGGCCGGTGCCCTGGCCGGAGGTGTGGGCTTTGTCCGCCTTGTAGAAGCGCTCGAAGATGTAGGGCAGGTCCGCGTCGGCGATCTTCGGGCCGTTGTTGGCGATGGTGAAGCGCACGCTCTTGCCCTCCCGGGCGGTGCGCACGATCAGCCGACTGCCCTCGCCGTCCATGAACTTGACGGCGTTGTCGATGATGTTGGAGACCACCTGGTTGATGCGGTTGGCGTCCGCCGTCACGTACAGCGGGCCCTCGCCCAGCTGCACCGACACGGCGATGGACTTGGCGTCGATGCGGGGCTCGAAGTTCACCAGCACCCGGCGCACCAGCTCGTTGGCGTCAAAGGGGGCCAGCGTCAGCGGGAATTTGCCCGACTCCAGCCGGGACAGGTCCAGCAGGTCCTTCACCAGGTCCGTCAGCCGGTCCGTCTCGTCCAGCACGATCTTGTAGTACCGGGGCATGTCCTCCGGGTCGATCACGCCGTCCTGCATGGCCTGGATGTAGCCGCGCATGCAGGTGATCGGCGAGCGCAGCTCGTGGGATACGTTGGCCACGAAGCTGCGCCGGGAGTCCTCCAGGCGGCTCAGCTCCTCGGCCATGCGGTTGATGGAATCGGCCAGCTCCTCCAGCTCGCCGCCGCAGTGCACGTCCACCCTGCGGGTCAGGTCGCCCTTGGAGAATTCGCGCACGGCGCCGCTCATCTCCTTCAGGGGGCGGATCTGGCTGCGGGCCAGGAAGAAGGCCAGTATGGTGCCCAGCACCACCGCCAGCACCGCCGGGGGCAATATCTGCCGGATGACGCCCCGCAGGCCCACCTTCAGCGAGCGCGTGGGGATGTGCAGCAGCACCGCGCCCACTACCTCGTTTTCGCCGTACCACCAGGGCACGCCGATGGTGACGATCTGGTCGCCCTGCTCCAGCTCCGGGAAGAGGCCCGTGACGCGGATCTCGTTGCCCGCCTGGATCTGTTGCAGCTGCTCCTTCACCGCCTCGGTGGCGATGCTGCGGGTGGTGTTCCACGTGCTGTCCAGGTATTGCACGGTGCCGGAATCATAGCTGACGATCCAGATGTCCGCGTTGTACTCCCGGTAGATCTCGGCGATCTTGTGGCGTATGACGGAGCGCATCGTGGCGTTGCTCTGCACGAAGCTCAGCTCGCTGAGGTTGGCCATGTAGTCGGCGACCTCCCGGGCCTGGCGGGTCACCTCGGCCTCGTAGCTGTCCTGGGTGGCCTGCTGGCGCGCGGCGAACAGCACGCCAGTGAATATGGCGATGGTGGCCAGCAGCGCCGCCAGCAGCACGCTGTAGGTGCGCCAGAAAAGGCTACTGCGCAAGTCACTTCACCTCGAATTTATAGCCCACGCCCCAGACCGTCTTGATCTGCCAGCCCAGCTTTTCGCCCTCGGTCAGCTTCTCCCGCAGGCGCTTCACGTGCACGTCCACGGTGCGGGAATCGCCGAAGAAATCGTAGCCCCAGACCTGCTCCAGCAGCTGCTCCCGGGTGAACACCTGGTTGGGGTGCCCGGCCAGGAAGTTCAACAGCTCCAGCTCCTTGGGCGGCATCTCCAGCTCCTTGCCCATGTAGGTGACGGTATACTGACTGATGTTCACCGTCAGGCCCGGGAAGGCCACCTCCTTGCCGGTGTCCGGGGCTTCCGGGACCTGGTAGCGACGGATGACCGCCTTGATGCGGGCCACCAGCTCCTTCATATCGAAGGGCTTGGCGATGTAATCGTCCGCGCCCAACTCCAGGCCCAGCACCTTGTCGAAGGTCTCGTCCTTGGCCGTGAGCATGATGATGGGCACGTTGGAGGCCTTGCGAGCCTCCCGCAGCACCTGCCAGCCGTCCATGCCGGGCAGCATCACGTCCAGCAGCATCAGATCCGGCGGCGAGGCCTTGAAGCGGGCCAGCGCCGCGTCGCCCCGGTCGGACATTTCCACCTCAAAGCCCTCTTTTTCCAGGTACAGGTTCACCAGCTGGCGGATGTTCGGATCGTCGTCCACCAGCAGGATCTTGGTCTTTAACATGGGTATCACCTCTATCTCATAGCGCATACAGGATACCATAAAGTCGTGAACAGGTCATGAACGGGGGGATAACAGAAGCCGCCTTCTGATTCACAGTACGATCCGCTTCGCCTTGCCCTCGTAGGGATGGACCTGGGCGTATTCGGCGGCCTCTTTCAAAAAAGCGCCCTGCTCCATCGCGTCATAGTGCTCCTGCTGCCATTTCGTATAATCGAACTGCTCCCTGAGCATGATGGAGATGAACATCTCCGCTTCCACCACGCCCATCTGCTCGACCAGGCACTTCATGCCCTTGCTCTTGATGTCGGAGGCATTCATCGCCATCATTCTCCCTCCAATTCTGAGATCAATTCTATCGGATTGAGCAACCTGATTTCGTCCGTGCGATATTTCAGCAGACGCTTGTCCGTCGATACGAAGCAATCGCAGCCCGCAAGGATAGCAGACGCCACGTGCGCGGCGTCCTTCTCCTTGACGCCCGTGGCTATGATCGCCTTTGCCTTCTCCTCCACCGCATTCCGGTTTTCGACGCCCAGGTATTCACTCGCGTTTTCGTAGATGAACGCCCGTATGGTCGCCCTGCGTTCCTCCTGCGGCACGTTGCTGACCTCATAGTCCAGCGTATAGGAGGCGACGAGCGCCAGCTTGCCCATCTTGATCCAATCCTGAATGAACAGCTTGGCCTGGGTTTCAAGGTATATCTTCATCTGTTCCTGCGGATCGTAGGGTCTGTTGTAGCAGCACATGTCCAGGTACACCTTCAATGCCCCGTCACCTCCGATTCGTTCCGTCTGTCTGTCACTTCAGCGTCGCCACAGTCACGCCGTCCTCGCCCTCGCCGTACTTGCCCAGGCGGAAGCTCTTGATGGCGGGATGCTTTTTCAGATGCTGCTGTATGCCGTTGCGCAGTATGCCGGTGCCCTTGCCGTGGATGATGTACACCTGGCTGAGCTTGTTGAGCACCGCGCCGTCCAGGAACATGTCCACGGCCAGCAGCGCCTCCTCCAGGTTCATGCCGCGCACGTCGCATTCGGTCTCCACCGCCCGGGCGGACACGGACACATACGCGCCGGAGCCGCCGCCGTTGCCCCGGGCGGGCTGGCGTCCCCTGGGCTTTTCCGGCTTGTCGGGCAGCGCGGTGCGCATGTCGGCCATGTTGGCCTTCAGCTTCAGCGCCCCGGCCTGCACGGTGCATTCGCCCTTCCCGTCCGGCACGGTCAGCACGGTGGCCTTGGTATTCAGGTTCACCAGCAGCACGGTGTCCCCCACCTTCAGCTCGGTGGGCACGCTGCCGACCTCGTCCTTGGCGATCTGCTCGGAATTGGCGTCGATGGCATCCTGGAGCTTCGCGCGCATCTCGTGCAGCTCGTGCTCCTTCATGCCGGTGCTGCGGCTCTTCTTCAGGTCGGAGATGATCTGCTCGCTCTCCCGCTGGGCCTTTTGCAGCAGCTTCCGGGCCTCGTCCTTGGCCTTGCGCAGCTCCGTCTCCCGGCGGGCGGCCAGCTCCCGCTGCAGCTTCTCCGCCTCGTCCCGCAGCTTCTGGGTCTCTATGTGGGCCTGTTCGGCCAGCTCCCGCTCCTTCTCGGCGATCTGCCGGTGGTACTCGGCGTTGGCGATGACGTCCTCGAAGCGCACCGCGTCCTTGCTCAGCCGCTCCCCGGCGTCCTTGATGAGGAACTCCGGCAGGCCCAGCTTGCGGGAGATCTCGAAGGCGTTGCTCTTGCCGGGCACGCCGATGGACAGCCGGTAGGTGGGCCGCAGGGTCTCCACGTTGAACTCCACAGAGGCGTTCTCCACCCCCGGCGTGCCCAGCGCGAACACCTTCAATTCGCTGTAGTGGGTGGTGGCCATGGTGGTCACCTTCATCTCCAGCAGGTGGTTCAGTATCGACATGGCCAGCGCCGCGCCCTCGGTGGGATCGGTGCCCGCGCCCAGCTCGTCGAACAGCGCCAGCGACCGGGGCGTCACGTTGCGCAGTATCTCCACGATGTTGGTCATGTGGGAGGAGAAGGTGGACAGCGACTGCTCGATGGACTGCTCGTCGCCGATGTCCGCGAAGACCTCGTCGAATATGGCCAGCTCGGAGCCGTAGGCCGCGGGGATCTGCAGGCCCGCCTGGGCCATCAGCGACAAGAGGCCCACGGTCTTCAGCGTGACGGTCTTGCCGCCGGTGTTGGGGCCGGTGATCACCAGCGTGGTGAACTCCTCCCCCAGCCACAGCGTGGAGGGCACCACCTGCTGCGGGTCGATCAGCGGGTGCCGGGCCTGGAGCAAGCGCACGTGGCCCTGCTCGTTCAGCTTCGGCGGCACGGCCCGCATCTGCCGGCCCAGCGACGCCTTGGCGAAGATCACGTCCAGCGTGGCCATCAGGTCCAGGTTGTTGGCGATCAGGTCGGCGTCCGGGGCGATGCGGTCCGAGAACGCGCCCAGTATGCGCTCGATCTCGTTCTTCTCCTTGACGGACCACTGCGACGATGCCGGGCACGTTGGCGCGGCACTCCGCCTTCACCGGCACCACATAGCGCCCGTTGCGCATGGTGACGATGGCGTCCATCAGGTATTTCTGCATCGAGGAGGAGCGTATGATGCCGTTCAGCCTGTCCCGCACCCGGTCGTTCAGCACCCGCATCTGGCGGCGGATGTCGTAAAGCTCCGGGCTGGCGTGGTCGCTGATCTCGTCCTCGGAGATGATGGCGTCGAATATCTCCTCCTCCAGGCTGCGGTTGGTGGCCAGCCGGGAGCCCATTTCCGTCAAATGCGGCGTGTCCTCACGGTCCGTCACCAGCGCGGAGCGCACGGTGCGGGAGGCCTTCAGCGCGTCCGCCACCTGCAAAAGCGCCTTGGGGCTCAGCGTGCCGCCCGCCTTCGCCAGCTTCAGGAAGGGCCGCACGTCGGTGAACCAGGCCATCGGGTTGGAGCCGTTGTAGGCGATGACGGTGGAGGCCTCCTCGGTCTCGGCCTGCCAGCGCCGCACGGTGTCCGCGTCGCCGGAGGGTCGCAGCGCCCGGGCCGCCTCGCGGCCGGGATCGGTCACGGCGCGCTCCGCCAGCATCTCCAATATCTTCGTGAATTCGAGCACCCTTATGTTGCGTTCGTTCATGGTCTATTCTACCCCCCGGAAGTAATGTCCCGTGGTCGTGTTCATATTCTCAATGCGCTCCCATTCCGGCAGCGATCTGAAATCCCCGCCGTCCAGCGCCGCGCGGTACACCCGCACGACGGCCTGCGTGGGCTCGCCCGCGTCCAGCAGCAACCGCCAGCCGGCGCACCCCGGCAGACGGTCCAGCCTTCGCAGCGGCATCAGCGGCGCGGAGTTCAGCGCCTGGATCACGCAGCCGCCGGAGCCGTCCGGCTGGCTGGGCTGGGCGATGCGCCGCAGCGGGAAGGCCACGCCCTTGCGGTCCACCAGCGCCTTGCCGTCCAGCCGCATATCCGGCGCGCAGCCGTCGCAGCGGCGGCAGTCCGCGTGGCGTCCCTTCATGCCCTCCGCCGCCCGCAGCGGGCAGTGGCGCAGGTGCATCAGCGGCAGCCGCCCCCACATGATCAGGTATTTCTCGCCGCCCAGCCGCGCGGCCTGGGCCGCGGTCAGCTCCACCGACGGCGTAAAGGCCGAAAGCCCCCACTCCGCCAGCTGGGCCGCGGCGGCATTGCTGCCGATATTCAACAGGAAATCCCCCACCCGCCTTCCGGGCCAATCCAGGCCCAGCTGGCCGATGTTTGAAAGGAAGGTCCATTCGAAGGCGTCCCGCTGCTCCAGCGCCCAGCGGTTCAGCCCGTCCAGCGCCCCGGCGGTCAGCACCGCGGGCAGGGCCAGGCCGAGCCTTCCGAGCTTGCCCAGGCGGCGCAGGTCCACGCGCGAAAGCGCCTCGGGCCGCACGTCCCGCGGGGCAAATATCGCCGCGTCCGCGCCGCACTCCAGCGCGGTCGCGAGCTGCTCCACGTCCCCGCTCTGGGCCAGCAGCAGCGGCCTGCCCCCACCGGCATCCGGCAGCTGGACCTTGCGGAAGGCGCCCTCCCGGCGCTCCACGGCGACGCGCTTTGCCTCCAGCGCCGCCAGCGCGTCCCGGCGCAGCCCGTTCAACAGCGACGCCGGGCAAAAGGCGTTTTCGTCCGCGTCCAGCGTCACCCGGGCCATGGCGTAGGCCGTGCCGCCGGTCTTTTGCAGCTGTGAGGCCACCCGCTCCGGGTCCAGGCCCCGCCCCGTGGCGACCTGGACGACGTCTCCGGTCGCTTCGGCCTCGCGGACGCCATCCATCACCACCAGCCACGCGGGCTGTCCCACCCGCAGCGTGGCACGGGCGGCGACGTCGGTCCGGCGGTTCTCCCCGGCGAAGCTCTCCCGGGCGCGGCGCATCTGCGCCTCGCTGACCAGCCGCGCCAGCGCATCGCCCCGGCGGGCCCTCTCGCAGCGGACCCTCGCGCCCGCCGCGCCGGACAGCTTCACGGGGATGTCCTCCGCGCCGTCCCGCCGCAGCGCCAGCGCGTCGGCCTCCTCCACCGCCGCCTCCAGCGCGATCTCGCCATCCCTGCGGCAGACGCCCACCCGCACGCCGATGTGGTTCGGGCGCGCGGGGTACATCAGCCCGGACTCCTCCACCCCCGGGCCGTAGCCCCGGGTGAAGCCGCCCCGGTTGAACATCTGGCGCAGGGCCTCCCGATCCTGCCGGGAATCGTATGGCGCGCCGCCATACAGCGCGTCCAGCGCCCGGCGATAGGCGGCCACGGTCTCGGCCACGTACTCGGCCCGCTTCAGCCGCCCCTCGATCTTCAGGCTGGTCACGCCCGCGTCCCGCAGCCGGGCCAGGTCGTCGATGGCGCACAGGTCCCGGGTGGACAGCAGATAGCCCTCGCGGCCCTCCAGCCGCCAGGGCAGGCGGCAGGGCTGGGCGCACAGGCCGCGGTTGCCGCTTCGACCGCCCATGAGGCTGGACATCAGGCACTGGCCGGAGCAGGCCACGCACAGCGCGCCGTGGACGAAGGTCTCGATCTCGATGCCCTCCCCGGCGCACTCGGCGATCTCGCCGAAGCCCAGCTCCCGGGCCAGCACGGCGCGGTGAAAGCCCTGCGCCTTGAGGAAGGCCACGCCCTGGCGGTTGTGCACGGCCATCTGGGTGCTGGCGTGCAGCTGGATGTCCGGCGCGATCTCACGCAGCGCCCGGGCGACGCCGAAGTCCTGGACGATCACGGCGTCCGCGCCGCTGTTATTCACCGCGCGCACGGCGTCCAGCAGCGCGTCGAACTCGTCCTCCCGCACCAGCGTGTTCAGCGTGACGTGCACCTTCACGCCCCGGGCATGGCAATAGGCCACGGCGGCATCCAGCGCGTCGCCGTCGAAATTCCCGGCGTTGCGGCGGGCGTTGAATGCCCCCGCGCCGAGATAGACGGCGTCCGCCCCGTTCTGCACCGCGGCTCGCAGGGCGCTCTCGTCCCCCGCCGGAGCCAGCAGCTCCATCCTGCGCTCATTCATTCGCCTTCGCGGCCTCCAGCTCGCCGCGCAGCGCATCCAGCTCCGCCTCCAGGCGGCGTATCTCGTCCCGGGATTTCATCATGTCGTCGGTGGCGTTCACCGCCGCCAGCACCGCCAGCTGCGCCGCGGGCAGCTTCGTGGCCATGGCAAGCTCGCTCATCTTGCGGTCCACCCACTCCGCGACCCGGTTCACGTATTCCTCGCTGTCATAGCTGGCGATGGTGTATTCCTTGCCCGCGATGCGGACCGTGGTCCTGATCTTTTCCATATTATCCTCCGGAGCATACAAAAATCCATATTGATTATACCACAATTGCGACCCGGCGACAAGCCATGATTGTTGGAAGGCGGGACGGCAAACTGTACTCAAAAGGGCATGGCCGCCGCCATGCCCTTTTGAGTTGCCGCTGATTCCCTATTCCCTACTCCCTATTCCCTACTCCCTCGTTCTCCTAATGCCTGATGCCTATTGCCTAATGCCTCACTCCCACAGCCGCTCCGGGTACAGCCCCTTCGCCTTCATCCCGGCGATGGCGGCGCGGACCTTTTCGGCGTCCTCGCGGTAGGTCATGCCGTACCAGCGCTCGTCGGTGTTCAGCAGGCGCACGCGGCCCCTGCCCTCGGCGATCAACGCCTTGGGCACGTTGGGCAGGTAGAATTCCGCCTTCAGCGGGTTGGCGGGCACAGTGTCCCGCAGGAAATCGGCGAACATCCTCGGGAAGGCCTCCAGCACGCCCGCGCGGAAGGCCCACAGGTTCATGGAGACCGGGGTCCCGGCGGGGATGAAGGTCCAGCTGGCGCCGTCGTCCTCGGTGAAGGCCGCGCCGCCCTCCCGGGGCTCGATGCGCACGCGCTCGGTGATGTCGGTCAGCAGGCCGTCCTTTCCGGCGCAGACGCCCCGGGACACGGAGCCGTTCTCCGTCAGCGTGTTTTCGATGTTGTAGCCCACCATGGCGTGCTCGTGCTCATCCCCCGGGGCGGCCAGGAATTCCCCAGCGGCCCGGAACGCGCCCGCGCCGTAGAAGTCGTCGGCGTTGATCACGGCGAAGGGGCCGTCCACCTGCTCCAGCGCGCACAGCACCGCGTGGCCGGTGCCCCAGGGCTTCTGGCGGCCCTCCGGCACGGCGAAGCCCGCGGGGATGTTGTCCAGCTGCTGGTAGGCATAGCGCAGCTCCACGTGTTTTGAGATGTTATCGCCGATGGCGCGGCGGAAGTCCGCCTCCATCTCCGGCTTGATGACGCAGATCACCTTGCCGAAGCCCGCGCGCACGGCGTCATAGATGGAAAAATCGATGATGATGTGGCCAGCGTCGTCCACCGGGGCGATCTGCTTGTTGCCGCCGAAGCGGCTGCCCATGCCCGCGGCCATGATGATGAGGGTGGGTTTGTTGCTCATGCTGTGTTCCTCCCGATACGGTGATTCTGTATTTATTATACCCGATGCATGGCCAAAATCAAGGGCAATATGCATAATGACAGCCCCGACCGCATATGGAATTCATATTGCCGCGCGATATTCCGGCGGGGCGAACCTTTAAAAACTTTTGACAATCGCGGATATCAGTATATTCCCGGCACACGCAGTGCATACTCTGTATCATCAACGGTTTGGAGGGGATCAGATGGACCAGGCTATCATCGTCCACGAAGGAAACGGCCGCGGAGAAATCCCCCGGGCGGGCAGGCGCTCGGGCTGGAGCGACAGGGAAAACCAGCTGCTTTGGGAGATGGCCGACGAAGCGCAGCAGCAGGGGCTGCCGCTGAAGGCCGTGTTCGAGCAGATCGCCCGACAGACGGGGCGTCGGCCCAACAGCATCCGGAATTACTACTACGCCCAGGTGCGCCAGCACGACGGCGGGGAGCCGCGCCCGGCGCGGTTCGTGCCCTTTACACAGCAGGAGGTGGATTGGCTGATGGAGCAGGTGCTGGTGGCGCGCTCCGCGGGCCAGTCGGTGCGCTCCTGCCTGCAAAAGCTGTCCGGCGGGGACCACAGCCTGATGCTGCGCTATCAGAACAAATACCGCGCCGTCATCAAGAGCCGCCCGGACTACGTGCACGACATGGTGGAGCGCCTGAACGCCCAGGGCGTGGCGTGCGAGACGCCCCAGGTGAACCACCGGGCACGGGCGGACCTGCAGGCCTCCGGAGAGGAGCTGGTGGCCGAGGCCAAGCGCTCCGGCGACGCGGAGCTGGCCCGAGCCTGCGACGTGCTGACCCAATATCTGCGGGGCATGCGGGGCGCGACGCCGGACGACGCCCTGGCGGAGGCCGCCCGGGACGTGATCGCGCCGATCAAGGAGTTCGTCGCCCTGGATGCCCCGGCGCGGATGGAGGCCGCCCAGGCCTTCTGCGACGACATCATCGGGCGCATCGGGGCGCTGGAAGCCAGGCTGGAGCATTGAACGGGCATAACGGGCAAGGGGGACTTCGCATCGCGAAGTCCCCCTTGCCGCGTCAGTCGTAGATCTTCCGCCCGTGGGCGTCGTCGACGCCGCTGAGGCGATGGAAGAAGGTGTTGACCACGTCGCGCCACTCCCGGGCGTTCCGGATCTGCAGCTGCATGCGCTCCGCCGCCTCGGCCCGGTCGGGCTCGGGCAGCTGAAGCGTGGCAAGCGCGTCGGCCATGGCCTCGGCCCCGGCGCAGCCCTCGAAGTGATCGTCGTAGATGCGCTGGATCAGCGTGCGGCCGTCGGCCATGACGTAATCGTAGCGCAGCCGGTGGAAGAACAGCTTCAGGTTGTCCGGGCAGGTATCCAGGTTCTCGTACATGTCCCGGATCGCCTCGGGATACTGGCCCGCGTAGCCGGTGCCCCTGCGGGTGCGGTCGATGCCCACGGCGTCCCGGCTGGCCCGGTGGTAGGTGCCCCACAGATCGTATTCATAGCCGCTGGGGCTGGGGCCGTAGTGGTCGTGGGGCCGCACCATCCAGCACAGGCCCAGGGGCGCGGTGTACTTCTCGTAGACCTCGCGGCTTGACAGCAGCATGCCCACCAGCGCGTCCTCCTGCGCCGCGGGCAGGGCGTAGCTGAGCCGCGCCCAGTCGCGCAGCGCCTCGATCGGCTCGACCCAGGGGTTCCAGGCGAAGCGCCCGAAGCCGTAGAGGTTCGCCGCGGCGAAGGGATGGCCGGTGTAGTTGTCGTCCCGACCCAGGTTGGAGACCGCCGCCACGGCCCGCACCGTCCCGGGGTCCAGCTGCTCCGCCAGCTCCCGCCACAGCGGGTTCATGGCGTAGATGTCGATCTGGTGGCCGGTGTATTCCTGGGCCAGCTGCACCTCCAGCGCCAGGCGGGTGTTCGGCATGGCGTACAGCGTGGGCGACACGGGCTCGCGCACCTGGAAGTCGAAGGGGCCGTACTTCACCTGGAGGATCACGTTGTCGTCAAACTGCCCGTCCAGCGGGGCGTAGGTGTCGTAGGCGGCCTTGGGGCGGTCGGTTACGGTGTCCCGCCAGTCCTGCTGGCAGTTGTACACGAAGGCCCGCCACACCAGCACGCCGCCATGCGGCGCGACGGCCCGGGCCAGCATGTTCGCGCCTTCGGCATGGGTGCGGCCATAGGTGAAGGGGCCGGGGCGATGCTCGCTGTCCGCCTTCACCAGGAAGCCCGCCAGGTCCGGCACGGCCTGCCAGACCGCGTCCGCCCGGTCCGCCCACCAGTGCTGCACGCCCTCGTGCAGCGGGTCGGCGGTACCCACGCCGTGGGCCAGCGGGCGGGAGAAGTCGATGGAGACCATCAGCCGCACGCCGAAGGGGCGGAACTCCGCCGCCAGCCGCGCCAGCTCCGGCAGATAGTCCTCGATCAGCAGCTCCGCCTGGCCCTTGACGTTCACGTTGTTGATGCACAGCACGTTCAGGCCGGCGGAGGCCAGCATGCGGCCCAGCTGGCGCACCCGCGGGCCGTCCCAGCACAGCCTTCCGGCCTCGAACCACAGCGAGCGGCCCGAATAGCCCCGCTCGATGCTGCCGTCGGCGTTGTCCCAGCAGTTGATCATGCGCAGCGGCCAGAAGGGCTTCTGCGCGCCCTCCGGCAGGGGCTTCTTCGCCGCCTTCGCCGTCAGGTAGGCGTATGCGCCGTAGAGCAGGCCGGTCTCGCCGCCGGCGACGGTCGCATTGCCATCCGCCCCGCGGATCGCGTAGCCCTCCCCCATGCCGGGGTCGGTTTCAAGCGCCGGCGCGGGGACGCCCAGCGCCCTGCAGCCCAGTTCAAGCTCAAACGCCGCCACCTTCGCGGGGGTGTCGCAGCGCTCGGGCACATCCTCGCCCAGGAAGGGCAGCCAGGTGCGGCGGATCGATGTTGTCATGATGGTCATCCTTTCTGGTAATTTCAAATGGGAAATGAGGAATGCGGAATTATGGGAGGAGGCGGGGAGCAGCAGCTGCCGCTCTCCAAAGCCTTCCCCCATGGGGAAGGTGGATTCCGGTGAAATTGCTTGCAATTGAGTCGGAAGACGGAAGAGGTCCTTTGAAGATGCGGTTTGCGCCTTTATCGGAGCAAAGGCGCGGTGCGAATTGGCCGGGGACCTCTTCCGCCCCTTCGGGGCACCTTCCATGGGCCTAACCGGCCCGTCCTCACTGGAAAATGTCCACTGG
>ONHI01000258.1 GCA_900317565.1 uncultured Eubacteriales bacterium | reverse complement strand
TCAGCTGATCGCCGATGGCGCGGATCAGCAGCGCCGCCACCACGGAGGAATCCACGCCGCCGGACAGCGCCAGCAGCACCTTTTTGTCGCCCACCTGCTTTTTGATCAGCTCGATCTGGTCGGCGATGAAGTTGTCCATGTTCCAGTTGGCTTCGGCCTTGCAGGTGTCGAACACGAACCCGCGCAGCAGCTCCCGGCGCGCGTCGTCGTCCCCGGGCCAGGCCGGGACGGCGCAATCGGCCTTCTTCGCCTTGTGGTCCACCGCCAGCAGCGGCACGCCCGCGCCGTAGACCGCCTCGGAGGCGTCGATCTCGACGCCGTCCACCACGCGGTTCACGCCGCCGTTGAGCACGATGCCCTTCACGTTGGGCAGCGCGGCCAGCTGCGCCGCGGTGATATCATAGGGATGGATTTCCGTGTACACGCCCAGCGCGCGAATCTCGCGGGCGATTTGGGCGCTCTGGGTGCTGCCGAGGTCCAGTATCACGATCATGTCCTGCTGCATAGTGTGCCTCCCCATATCAATTAATCCAGAGTATGGGGATATTTTAGCACCTCGGCCGCGCCAGTGTCATTAATGAAAGGTAATTTTTTCTGAAGATTGGGCGGCGGCCTGACGCCGTCAGAACGGCGCGCCCTCGCTGGTCTCCGGCGAGGCGATGTTGATGCTCACCCCGTTGACCTCCACGCCCTCCTCGGCGCGGATGAGGATGTACTTGAAGCCGTCGATCACGCGGGTCTCGATCAGGTCGCTGCGCTCGGGATTGACCTGCACCACCACGTCCGGGGTGCGCACCTCGAACTTCTTCGGCTCGGCGATGTTCACGGCGCTCAGGGAGATACCCTGGCCAAACTCGGTGTCGTACTTCTCCTCGAAGGCGGCCAGCTTCTCGTCCGGCACGCCGCAGGCCTCCAGCATCCCGGCGACCTCCCGCTTGGAGACCACCAGCGGCTCGGCGGTCTTGTCCTGGTCGTGGGTCTCGATCATGTCCCGCAGCTGCTCGTGCACGGTCTGGACCACCTCCAGGCTCAGCTCGTCGTCCAGCGCGTCCTCCAGCACCGCCTGGAACACCTCCCGCTGCTCGGCGGCGGGCATCGGCGCGTCGCAATGGAACACGGCGTCGATGAACTCGTCGTGCACGTCGGCGGCGTCCCGGGTGAAGTACAGCGCGCTGTAGATGTTCGTGGCGCGGTCGTCGAAGGTCGGGAACATGAAGCCCAGCTCCGGCCCGGCCACCACCCAGTCCAGGTCCCGGCTGTGGAAGGCGTTGTCCTCGCTGAAGTAGCTCAGCGCCGGCTTGGTCAGCTTCACCGGGCAGACGCTGACCAGTATGTAGTTGAAGACCTCCTCGGAGATCACATCGGACTTGTTCTCGTCGGCGTGCTTGAAGGGCACGTCATAGGCGTCGTGCATCATCAGGATCAGGTAATTCCCCTCCATCTGGAGGTTGTCGATGATCCTGCGGCACAGCTGCTCCACGCCCACGTCCACGCTGAGCGCGGTGTTGCGCAGGCCCATCAGCAGCTGGTGCGCCTCGTCGTCCATCACCTGGTCCGGCCGGAATTCGATGTCGATCAGGTTGCGGCCCGGCACCCCCGCCAGCGTGCGCTTGAATATGGCCAGGTACTTCTCCTGCTCCTCCTGGGGAAAGGACATCAGCGCGCGGTCGAAGGTGGACACGACCTCTCGCTTGTCGTTCACATAGCAGCCCCGCACGCGGCTGATGGCGTTCTTGTCCGGGTTGAAGCGGCGGCGGATCTCGGCGATTTCTTTCCTGTTCATAACTATACCTCGGATTGAATATAAAAGGATGAGCACGCACGGCGCGTGCCCATCCATTATACCACTTTTCGGGCGGCATATCTTGACAACAATGGGGCAATTCGGTAATCCCGGTTGGGGTCACAGCTCCAGGCCGGTGAAGTTGAAGCCCGCCTGCACCACCTTGTCGGGCAGCTTGGCGAACATGGAGTTGACGGACTGGTAGTTGTAATAGCGCATGATGGTCTCGGCGAACATCGGGGCCACGGACACCGTGCGGAACTTCTCCTGGCCCACGATGTTGGGGTTCTCCACCGTGTCGGTGGAATA
>ONHI01000052.1 GCA_900317565.1 uncultured Eubacteriales bacterium | reverse complement strand
AAGCCCCGGGAGCTGCTGCTGGGCCGGGGCGCGAGCGGGACCGCCGGAGCGCTGTGGCACGCCGCCGCGGCGGGCGCGCTGGCCCAGGGCGTGGCGGTGCTGGACGCGGGCGCGTGTCCCCTGCCCCAGCTGCGCCACGCCCAGAGGGCGCTGGGCTGCGACTGCGCCGCGCTGGTGGAGGAGGGCGGGCTCACGCCGCTGAACCGGCTGGGCGCGCGGCTGTTGAACCGGCAGCAGCGGGCCGTTTCGGGCCAGATCGCCCGGCAGGACTTCGCCGCGCCCTTCTCCGGCATGACCCCGGGCATCGAGGCCGTGGGCGGCACCCGGGCGGCCTATGTCGCGGAAGCGGCGTCGGCCTTCGCCGCGGACCCCGCCGCCGCGCCGCCGGTGGCGCTGTACGCCCGGGAGGAGGGGCTTCGGGAGCTGGCGGCCAGCGCCTTCCGCCGGGCGGGGCTGTTCGTCCGCGCCGCGGCGGAGCCCGCCGACATGGCACCGGGCCCCGGGGAAGTGGGCGTCTGCCTGGCGGACGGCGGCGAGAGCTGCGCGCTGGCGGACGAATCCGGCGCGCTGTCCGAGGCCCAGCAGCAGCTGCTGATGGCCTGGACGCTGCTGGAATTGGGCGAGCGCACGCTGCTGCTGCCGGTACAGGCCACTCGGGCGGCCCGGGAGCTGGCCTGTCAGCACGGGGCGCGGGTGGAATATGTGGGCGGCGAGGGCGCGCTGTGGATGAACGCTCTGGCGGAGCGCTTCCCGGTCCAGTTCGCGCTGCAATCCGACGGCATACGCGCCGCGCTGGCCATGCTGGGGGCGCTGACGGCGGCGGGGCTGACGCTTTCGGATTGGCGCGACAGCATGCCCGCGGTTTCCCGGCGCAGCCGCAGCGTGCCCGTGCCGCCCTCCCAGACGGGGCGGGTGCTGCGGGCGCTGGCCCGGCGGGAGCGCGGCGCGGAGCTGGGCGGCGGCATGCGCTTCACACGGGACAACGGATGGGCCTGGGTCTGCCCCGACGAGGGCCGGGCCCGCTTCCGCGTCGTCGCCGAGGCCGCCAGCGAGGAGACCGCGAAGGAGCTGTGCGACTTCTGCGAGGCGGAATTGAAGCGGCTGAGCACAAGCATAAGCTGACCCGGCACGCCCCCGGGTCAGCTCCATATCCATATCCGATTCTCAGTTTCCCTCCAGCAAATCAGCCTCCCAACGTCGTCTCAACTGCTCAACATAGTCGCCGACCGTGATATTTTCCTGCATTAACTCAGTGCGCAAGCGATTCAATATCTCGGCTTCCTCGTGGGTCAAAGCGCTGCTGTAGGCGACAGAATAGCCTCTTTCTGCCGCGGTCTTAAATCTATCCACGGCTTCCGGGCCGATGCGATATCGGTATTTTTCATAGTATTCCTCTTCCGATTGCCGATAGGTCTCCGCTTCAAGCTCCAATTCCTTCCGTCGGGTCAGATCCGTTTCCGTTTCAATGCACCGCGCGTATGCGTCTAGCTTCTGCTGCGCTGCCGCCCAGTTCATCGATACTTCCTCGTCAAGCACCGGCGAGGCCTCATCCTTCAAAAGCACGATTTTGTTTTCCGGCCCCATGTCCTCTACCATTTTCCCCACGAGCGCCAGCGCGTCCTCTGCGTGGGTGGTATTTGGATTGATGGCCATCAGGTTCATGGAGACGCGCATTCTCCCGCTTGTTTGTCCCATTCCCAGCAACATGTAATCGAATTTGCCGTCGTCGTGAACAAACGGCTCCTGCAGCAGTTCAAAGAGTGCCTGGGCTTTCCGCGTCTCCACATTGGGAAATGTCTGGTTCCAATCGATCATCCGGTACCACATGAGCATTTCGCCAAAGGCATTCCAAAGGGAATCCGTATCCGCGTCCCCCTGTCTCAGACATGAATACAGCTGATTTTGCGCCTGTTGCAACATCGCCCGAGAGCTGTCGCTCTCAAAGGCATAAATGTCCGGGTGCGTATTGTGGATAACCGGGTACTCCCTCGCCAAAAAGCGCGCCCATTCCTCCCATGTCCGGGGGTATTCACCCTCTGCGAAGCCGATCTCGCTCCACAGTGAGCGATCGACCAAAGGTGTTTTTTGAACAATGCAGGCGTAGGGCACCGCGCATAAACGTCCGTCCGCTGCCAATTCCCTGTACAGGGATGGCTCAATGGCTCCGGCAAACGCGCATAGCGAGGCCTCCTCTATGGGCATCAGATATCCCCGGTCCCGCAGGTATAGATAGGCCTGGTCAATATTCGTGCTGAGGAAATATAGATCAGTATTGTCCTTGTGCGTCAACGCTTCCGTCACAAGATCCATTGTATCTTCCGCTTCATTCAAAACGATCTGGATGCCGCGTTCCCTGGCATAAGTCTCCACGGTTTCCAAGGGAATATCATTGCCTGATATTACGAGCTTGACTGGCTCAGCACATGCCGAATGCAAAAGGATTATAAGCATCAGAATGAGCATCAGTTTTTTCATATCTAACTCCGTACAATATATTCAGCTTATATTGAAATCAAGATGAAAATCATTAGCAAAATGGACACAACACTTTTAATATTCATCATTTTTTTCATGGATAACCACTCTCCTTATTCTTCTTGGTAATTATGCTTGATATTTCTATGAGTCACCTCTTCTTCATGCACATATAGCCATCATCACCTCCCTCTGATCTCCTTAAATCAAACCATAGGCACGAGCGGAGTAAAACTATAACAGATACATGTAAATAGTCACGGCAAATAGTATTGCCCCCTCTAAAATTATTCATATATAGATAATAGCCTTGGAGTTAACATTCTGTAATGCGACGGCATACACGCCGCTTTGGGCATGCCGGGCCCGCTTCCGCGTCGTCGCCGAGGCCGCCAGCGAGGAGACCGCGAAGGAGCTGTGCGACTTCTGCGAGGCGGAATTGAAGCGGTTGAGCGCCGAAAACAAGCCCTGATCCGCGGGGATCAGGGCTTGTTTTCGGCCTCTATTTCTTGATTCGCTTGTCCAGCCGCGCCGCCAGCCGGGTGCCCACGCTCTGGAACACCTGCACCAGCAGCACCAGCACGATCACGGCCAGATACAGCACCGCGTATTTATAGCGGGAATAGCCGTAGTTGATGGCGATCTTGCCCAGGCCGCCGCCGCCCATCGCGCCGGACATGGCGGTGTAGCCCAGGATCGTGGTGATGGCCAGCGTGAAGTTGGTCACCAGCGAGGGCACGCTCTCGGGCAGCATCACCCGGAAGATGATCTGCATCGTGGAGGAGCCCATGCTCTGGGCCATCTCGATGATGTTGGGGTCCAGCTCCCGCAGCGAGGATTCCACCAGACGGGCCACAAAGGGGAAGGCCGCCACCACCAGCGGCACGATGGAGGCCACCGAGCCGATGGAGGTGCCCACGATGGCGCGGGTCAGCGGTATGACCATGACGATCAAAATCAGGAAGGGCACCGAGCGCAGGAAGTTGATCACCACGTTGATGACCTTCATCAGCGGCTTCGGCATCGGGCGTATGCCCTTTTCGTCGCCGGTGACCAGCAGTATGCCCAGGGGCAGGCCGATCACGATGGCGAACAGCGTGGCCAGCAGCGTGACGTACACCGTCTCCCACAGGCCCAGGGGGAATTCCGTGACGAATACGTGCCAGGCTTCCTCGAGTTTATCCGGCTCAAAGGCCTTCGCGAATTGATTCACGCCTCAGCCGCCCCCTTTCCCGTGTATTCCGCCTCGACCTGGACCACCACGTCGGGCACATTCGAGATGTACTTCAGCGCCCGGGCCAGCTCGTCCGGCCCGCCGGGGATCTCGATGAGCATGTAGCCGTACTCCCGCTTGCCCAGCGTGCGGGTGGACGCGCCCAGTATGTTGGCCGCGATGCCGCACTCCATGGCCATGGAGGCGATCAGCGGCTTGTTGGTGGTGATGGAGCCCTCGAAGATCAGCCGCACCAGCTGGCCGTAGCCGGAGTTGGCCTCCCCCTCGCCCTCGGCCATGCCCGGGAACACCAGCGCCCGGGTCGCGGCGGCCTTGGGATGGGAGAACACCTGGCTGACGTCGCCCTCCTCCACCACGCGCCCGTGCTCCAGGATCGCCACGCGGTTGCAGATCTCCTGCACCACGCTCATCTGGTGGGTGATGACGATCACGGTGATGCCGGTATCCCGGTTGATCTGCCGGATCAGCTCCAGTATGGACTGGGTGGTCTTGGGGTCCAGGGCGCTGGTGGCCTCGTCGCACAGCAGCACCCGGGGATTGGTGGCCAGCGCCCGAGCAATGGCGATGCGCTGCTGCTGGCCGCCGGAGAGCTGGGCCGGATAGACGTTCGCCTTGTCCGGCAGGCCCACCGTCTCCAGCAGCTCCCGGGCCCGCGCCTCGGCCTGGGCCCGGGGCACCTTGGCCAGCTTCAGCGGGAACATGATGTTTTGCAGGCAGGTGGATTGCATCAGCAGGTTGAAGGACTGGAAGATCATCGTCACCTGGCGGCGCACCAGCTGCATCTCCTTCTTGCCGAGCGACCCCAGGTCGCGCCCGTCCAGCAGCACGTTGCCCTCGGTGGGCCGCTCCAGCATGTTGATGCAGCGCACCAGCGTGCTCTTGCCCGCGCCGCTCATGCCGATGATGCCGTAGATGTCCCCGTCGTTCACGGTCAGGTTCACGTGGCGCAGCGCGTCCACCGGCCCCTCCGCCGTGACGAAGCTCTTCGACAGGTTGCGAAGTTCAATCATGGGCTTTCGCCTCCGTAATGAAGGACACACTGGGAACCGGTGTGTCCGTGATTCCGTTCTTTTCTATTATACGTGTAAATGGCGAATCTTGCAAGCATGGAATCGGGCGTTTGAGGCCTGACGGGGCATGCGGGGGCTGCAAGGAAAACAGTGTGTTCCATGTCGGGGAGGGCTTCGGGCGGCTTGCCTTGCAAACCGGAACTGCGGCGCGCGCCCACATCGCGGTCGCGCTGCCTTGTTCAATGGTTTGCGCCGGCAAGCCGCCCGCGCCCGCGGGGCGCCCCACCACCGCAAGCGGTCCCCCTCCCCACTGCAGTGGGGAGGCTATAAAACACCCTCTCCCAGGAAATAGCAAAGGCGGGGGAAGTCATTCCCCCGCCCGAACCATTCATCTTACTTCCCCAGCGCGCTCAGGTCGGCCTGCTTGCCGCCGTAGAGGCCCATCGGCTCGGTGTGGACGATGGCCACGCTGACCACGTTGCCGCCGGTCTCGGCCACATAGTCGTCCAGGTAGGGCTGATGCTGGAAGTAGTTGGCGTAGGCGTCGCCCGCGTCCACGGCGGGGTTCTCCTCGGTGTAGCCAGTGAACACCGCGATGTCCAGGGTGATGTCCTTCTCGGCCAGGATCTGCTTCACGATCTCCAGGATCTGGGCGTGGGGCGCGGGCGTGGCGGCGATCACGATGGTGCTGCCGGCCAGGGCGTCATAATCCACATCCGCGTCGTAGCCGTCGGTGGGCTCGTCCACCACGGACAGCACCGCGCCGGCGTAGGTGGCCTCGATGTAATCCTTCACCTGCTGGCTGGTGGCCGCGGCGACCAGCGCCTTGGTCAGGTCGGCGTCCACGTTGTCGCCGTTCACGGCGATGACGTTGGCGCGGGGCAGGTACTTCTCCTCCACCTCGGTCAGCAGCGCGCTGTTGATCTCAAAGCCCGCGTCCAGGGCGTCCAGCACGAAGTTGGAGTTGATCACGGCGTAGTCCAGATCGGGCAGCTGGTTGACCAGCTGGTCGGCCTGTACCTCGACGATCTCGATGCCGTCGGCGATGACGTCCGCCTTGGTGGCGGTCTCGCCCGCGCCCTCGGCCAGCTCAATGATTCCGTTGTCGGCCAGCAGCTGCAGCGCGCGGGCCTCGTTGGTGGTGTCGTCCGGCACGCCGATGGTCACGTCGGCCAGCGCGGCGGCGGAGAGGAGCAGCAGAGCGGCCAGCAGGCCGGCGATCAGTTTGCGAAGCTTCATGGGATTACCTCCTGTAATTGCGTCATTTCTCATCGTTTTCGCGATGGACTGGAGCCATGATAGCACGGGCCCGGCCTTTTGTCAAATACAGGAACACGATACCGTATTATAGATTCAATCTATAACATTCGCAGCGTGTCTCCTCGAACGGCGCTCGAATGTGCACAGCATTTGCGCAAAAATCCGCATCCCATCACCACGTTAGCACACAGGCTTGCAATAATACGACAAACATGGTATCATTGTTTATAGAATAGAACTATAACTATCCCCGGCGATACGGCTCCGTCGGGGTGGCTATCAAACCGGGAGGCGTTTTCCGTGAAGATCTCCACCAAGGGACGCTATGCGCTGCGCATGATGGTCGACATCGCCGAGCACCAGAAGGACGGCTATGTGACCCTCAAGGACGTGGCACAGCACCAGGACATCTCCAAGAAGTATCTGGAACAGATCGCGCTGCACCTCAGCCAGGCCGGCATGCTTCGCGCCGTGCGCGGCTACCAGGGCGGCTATATGCTGGCCAAGCCCGCCAGCGAATACACCGTGAACGCCGTGCTGCAGGTGGTGGAGGGCTCCATGGTGCCCGTCACCTGCTTGGAGCAGTCGCCCAACACCTGCGAGCGCTGCAACCTCTGCAAGACGCTGCCGGTATGGGAGGGCCTGAACCGGCTGATCACCAATTACCTGAGCAGCATCACGCTGGAGGACATCATCGAGGGGCGGATCCCCATGCCCAAGGATTGAGGCCTCCCCGCCCCATTCAGGCAGCACGGTTCGCAGGAGCTGAGCCGTGCTGTTTGAGGCCATAATATCTTATTTTTCCCATCGGAAAGGAGATTTTCCCCCTTGAGCGCCCTCGGAATCGTCTACATCGTCGGCGGCGCGGCCTGCGTCGCCTATTACTTCCTGATCGGGCTGTACTCCCGCTTCGGGCTGAACATCAGCTGGATCTGGCCGGCCATCGGCGCGGTGCTGATCGCCGCGGGACTGCTGACCCGCGCGCCCCTGCCCCAATGGCTTCGCTGGGTCTGGCGGGCGGTGCTGGCGGCGGGGCTGGCGCTGGTGGTGTTCCTGGAGGCGCTGGTGATCAGCGGCATGGGCGCCACGGCCCCGGCGGGCATGGATTACCTGGTGGTGCTGGGGGCCAACGTATATGCCACGGGGCCCAGCCCGGCGCTGACCCACCGGGTGGAGGCGGTGGCGGCATGCCTGGACGCGCATCCCGACGCCATCATCATCGCCTCCGGCGGCAAGGGCGACGACGAGCCCATCAGCGAGGCCCAGTGCATCCGGGACGAGCTGGTCAAGCGCGGCGTGGACCCGGCGCGCATCGTGCTGGAGGAGCGATCCACCAACACCCGGGAGAACATCGCCTATTCCAAGGAGATCATCGGCAACGACGACGCCCGCATCGCCATCGTCACCAACAATTACCACGTCTGGCGCTCGCTGCGCATGGCCCGGACGGCGGGATTGAAGAACGTCTGGGGCATCGCCTCGGAATACACCGGACCGACGCTGTTCCACTTCATGATCCGCGAGGCCGTGTCCATCACGTTGTGGTTCCTGCTGGGCAAGCTGTGAGGCATGCAAAAAGCGCCGTCGCGACACGCGATGGCACTTTTTGACGGAATCAGGCTCAGCCGATGATAAAGGGCTTCAGCTCCTCCATCAGATCGTCGCAATGATCCGCATAGACCTCCAGGGTGATCGGCTTGGACAGGTCCAGGCTGAAGATGCCCAGGATGGACTTGCCGTCCACCACGTGGCGGCCCACGCGCAGGTCGATATCATAGGGATAGCGATTAGCGATGTTGACAAAGGTCTTTACATTTTCCGCGAGGCTGAGCTTAATGTTAACGGCTTTCATGTTACCCGTCTCCTTACATACTGGCATATTACGTGGCCGAAACCACACTGATGATAGAATAACGCCTGAATATGAAAGATGCAAGCGATTTGTGCCCATTAACGAATATTTAATCCCGTTTGATATTGTTTCACCGGGTAACGTAAAATGCAGATGAAGTTAGAAATTTCCCCTTGACTTTTGAACGGGGTCGAAGTATAATATCTCTTGTCGGTCGGGTACGACGTGCCCGGACGACGATGCCGAATTGTGTAAAGGTAGCACGAATGACTCTGACTCATTTAGTCCTGGTTCGAATCCAGGTTCGGCAGCCAGTCAAGCCTCCATGGTCAAGCGGTTAAGACGTCGCCCTCTCACGGCGAAAACTCCGGTTCGAATCCGGATGGAGGTGCCAAGCAGGACATTGCAGATGCGATGTCCTGTTTTCTTTGCATTCGACGCATATCAAAGGGGGCGGCTGTCGCGCGACAGCCGCCCTCATCATGTGGTTACGGTTGGATGCTCAATTCGCCTCCACGACGCCCTCCCGGGTGAACACGCGGCCGGTCTTCTTGGCCACAAGGCCCTTGGAGATCGTGTATTCCGTCAGGTCCGGCAGGTAGCCGGCGTTGTAGTGGCTGGTGGGATAGTAGAGGTAGCGGCGCTCATAGTCGGCCTCGGGGTCCAGGTCGAATATCGAGGTCTGTCCCTCCGGCACCGGCAGGCCCGCGCACTGCAATATCGTGGCGTGCAGCTCCGTCTGGGAGGCGCAGGTGGTGTTCACCTCCACCGCGCCGTGGGCGCCGGGGCGCTTGATGGCGAAGGTGGGATAGGCCAGGCCCTCGTCGAAGCGGCCGTGGTCGGCCATCACGATGATCGTCGCGTCGTCGTAGATGCCCATGTCCTTCATCTTGTTCATGAAGATCGTCAGGTACTTGAACACGCCCTTGGTCTGCTCGTAGGCCGTGGACTTCCAATCCCCCACGAAGTTGCCGTCGGCATCCATGTTGCAGGGCAGGTGGGAGCCGCGGATGTGGTAGAACTTGAACATGTTCCGGTCAGTCAGCTCAAAATCGCCCTGGGCCAGCGCCGCGAACTCATAGTTGTCGGCGTGGTTCGCCGGATCGCCGCTCTCGGTGCCGTAGTACAGGCCGAAATCGCCGGAGTAGAACTCGAAGTAGCGCTTCAGGATGTGCGGCCCGTAGTTGAAGCAGGCCAGCTTCAGCCACTGGCGGGCCAGGCCGAAGTGGTCCGCGACGATCAGCCGCGTGGCCACCAGGTTGCTCACCGTACCCACCAGGCCCTCGTTCATGAACTCCCTGTGGGTGTACAGGTCGATCTCGTAGTCCGCCGCCGCCAGCTCGTCGATCAGCGGGTCGTCCTCATAGGCCGTGTCGATGAAATCCTGAATGGGCATCTGGTTCTCGTACCACTTCCCGGTGAGGATGTAGGGCACGCTCATGCGGGTCTTGGAAAAGGAGCCCACGAAATCCGGATAGTACACGAAGCCGTCCCATTCGTCCAGCACCTGCGGGTCCTCGTCCAGGATCTGCTGGAAATAGTTGGTGTCGCAGGCGTCGCAGAGGAATATGATCGTGTTGTCGTTGGAGGAGAGCCTGTTCTTGTAGTTCGCCGTGACGGAGAACTCCACCGGCTCCAGCTCCACCGGCATGGAGAACACCATCATGACCAGCATCACGGCCTCATAGGCCACCAGCAGCACGGAGCCGAAGCAGACGACCTTCTTCATCAGCTCGCCCTTGAGCAGCGCCAGCACGACGGCGGCGCAGATCAGCGCGACCCAGACGACGGTGTTGACGATGGCGTAGGTGGTGTATTGGTCCCACTTGACGCCGCGCCCGTCCAGTACGCCGTAATCCGCGTTCATGAAGTTCCCCTGCAGGAACAGCGCCACGCCGACGGCGAAGGCGAAGGCCGCCCACGCGATGCGGGCCTTGCCCCGCAGCACCAGGTAGATCGCCGTCGCCACCACGGCCCCGCCCAGGCCCATCAGCAGCATGTGGGGCAGGAAGTCCCACACGGTAAAGCCGTACTCGCTGGGGTTGCCCACGTAGACGGTGACCGGGGAGTACACGAACAGCGTAAAAATGATCAAGAGCAGCGGAAGCAGTATTGCGGCAAGGCCGAGCTTTCCCTTTTTCATCTGCCATCATCCTTTCCGATTCAGTTTAGCACAGCCATCCTGCGCCCGTCAACACATACGATATTGACAGTATGCGGCTGTTTTGATAAGTTTCTGTGCACGCACGGTTCATAAATTGACATACCGGTATGGTTAGGCTATAATGGAATATGTATAGAAAGGCATATAGAGGAAGGAAGAAGACGGATGCAAGCAGTGATTTCAGCCATCGGAACGGCGCTGGGGGCCATCATGGGCCTGTGCTATTCCGTGGTGAAAAATTATGGCCTGACCATCATCATTTTCACGCTGATCAGCAAGGTCATATTGATGCCCGTCAGCATCTGGGTGCATCGCAACGGCCTGAAGGTCATCCGCATGCAGCCGGAGATCAACCGGCTGCACATCAAGCACTTCGGCGACAAGGACGCCATCGCCGAGGGCCAGGCCGCGCTGTACAAGCGGGAGAAGTACAACCCGCTGGCGAGCCTGGTGCCGCTGGCCATACAGATCATCATACTGATGGGCGTCATTGAGGTCATCTATCATCCCTTGAACTACCTGCTGCACCTGCAGCCCGACTGCATCAACGCCTACCTGACCGCGGGCGGTCAGCTGTTCGACTTCGACCCCGCCGCCAACCAGGCCCAGCTGCGCCTGCTGCGGGCCATCGGCCAGGGCGGCGGCGCCCAGCTGCTGGCCGCGGTGGACCCCGCCTGGCAGGGCGCCTACGCCGCGCTGGAGGGCTTCAACATCCACTTCCTGGGCGTCGATCTGACGTGGATCGCCTCCGAGATGGGCTTCGTCTACCTGCTGATCCCCATCGTCACCGGCGTGAGCTCCCTGTTCCTCTCGCTGATGCAGAACAAGCTCAATCCCCTGCAGCACGAGCAGAACGCCGGCACCCAGTGGGGCACGCTGGCCTTCTCGGTGGGCCTGTCGCTGTACCTGGGCTATTTCGTGCCCGCGGGCGTTGCGCTGTACTGGATCGCCAGCAACCTGTCGGCCATACTGGTCCAGCTGGTGCTGAACTGGATGATCGACCCCCGCAAGCACGTGGACTACCAGGCGCTGGAGGACACCCGCAAGGAGCTGGAGCAGCTGAAGAAGCTGGGCGCGACCACTGACCCCAAGGAAAACAAGCGGCTGCGCAAGCGCGAGAAGGAGGACTACAAGCGCTTCTTCTCCGTCACCAACAAGCACCTGGTGTTCTATTCCGAGTCCCGGGGCTTCCAGAAGTACTTCATGCCCGTCATTGAAGAGATCTTCGCCCGCTCCAACGTCACCGTGCACTACATCACCTCCGACCCCAACGACGACATCTTCCAGCTGGCCGAGCACAATGACAAGCTAAAGGCCTACTACATCGGGCCCCAGCGGCTGATCACGCTGTTCATGCGGCTGGACGCGGACGTGGTGGTGATGACCATGTCCGACCTGGAGAACTACCACTACAAGCGCAGCTACGTGCGCAAGGATATCCGGTACATCTACATGTTCCACTATCCGCTGAGCACCCACATGGTGCTGCACACCGGCGCGCTGGACCACTACGACGAGATACTCTGCGTGGGCGATTTCCAGATCCCCGAGATCCGCAAGAGCGAGGCGCTGGGCAACCTGCCCGCCAAGCAGCTGGTGGTTTGCGGCTATTGCCAGCTGGACAGCCTGTACAAGGCCTATCAGGCCATGGAGCACCGGCAGAACGCCCGCCCGCGCGTGCTGATCGCCCCCTCCTGGCAGGAGGACAACATCCTCGACAGCTGCATCGATCCGCTGCTGAAGGCCGTGCTGGGCAAAGGATGGGACGTGAAGGTCCGCCCGCACCCGGAGTACATGAAGCGCTACAAGCCGCGCATGGATGAGATCATGGCCCGCTGGAAGGACTACAAGGGCGACGATCTGTGCTTCGAGACGGACTTCACCTCCAACGAATCCATCTACGCCTCGGACGTCGTGATCACCGACTGGTCCGGCACGGCGACGGAGTTCTCCTTCGTCACGCTGCGGCCCTGCGTGTTCGTAAACACGCCGCCCAAGGTCAACAACCCCGACTACGTCAAGCTGGACATCGAGCCCCAGGAGCTCCGCCTGCGCAGCCAGATCGGCGTGCAGCTGGAGATGAACGGCGTGGACAAGGCGGGCCCCGCCATACAGGCCATACTGAACGACGCCCAGGGCTGGACCGAGCGCATCCGCGGCATCCGCGACGAGCTGATCGCCAACTTCCCGGACAGCGCGCCGGTATCCGCCAGCGCCATACTGACCGCCGTGGTCGAACAGCAGAAGAAACACAGCGCGTGAGCGCCACAGACACAGAAAGGAAGAAAACCATGAAGAAGAACCATCGTTTCAACTGGAAGCTCGCAGGCACCCTGTACCTCTCCCTGGTGTTGCTGGCCACGCCGTTCACGGCCCACGCCTATGTCGATCCCTCGGTCTCCTCCTACCTGATCCAGGCCGTGGCCGGCATCGTGGTGGCCGTGGGCGCGTTCGTCGCCATCTACTGGCGCCGCGCGAAGAAGAAGGTCCAGGACAAGCTCGGCATCGACATGGACGCCCACAAGGAGAAGGAAGGCGACGTGCAGGTCTTCGACAGCAAGAAGTAAGCCGCGCACATCCCCCATATTGAAATCCCCTGCGCCTGATACGGTCGGCCGGCACGCCGGCGGCATCGCGTCGGGCGCAGCGCTGTCTCATCGAAAACATACAAACATACGGAAGGACGATTAACACGTGAAGGCGTTGATTCTCAATTCTGGCATGGGCTCCCGGATGGGCGTGCTGACCAGCGAGCATCCCAAGTGCATGACGGAGGTCTCGACCCGGGACACGATACTGTCCCGCCAGCTGAAGCAGCTGGCCGCCGCGGGCATCACCGAGGTCGTGATGACCACCGGCCTGTTCGACAGCGTGCTGGTGAACTACTGCGAGGGCCTTGACCTGCCGCTGCACTACACCTTTGTGAAGAACCCGATCTACAGGGAGACCAACTACATCTATTCGATCTACTGCGCCCGGGAATACCTGGACGACGACATACTGCTGATGCACGGCGACCTGGTGTTTGAAAACAGCGTGTTCGACGCGGTCTGCGCCAGCGAAACCAGCTGCATGACGGTCAGCTCCACGCTGCCCCTGCCGGAGAAGGACTTCAAGGCCGTGGTAAAGGACGGCAAGGTCGTCAAGGTGGGCATCGAATTCTTCACCGACGCCATGGCCGCCCAGCCGCTGTACCTGCTCAAGCGGGCCGACTGGAAGAAGTGGCTGGACAACATCTGCGCCTTCTGCGAGTCCGGGAACACCCGCGTCTACGCGGAGAACGCGCTGAACGAGATCGGGGAGCAGCTGGACATCCGCCCGTTGGACGTGGAGAACCAGCTGTGCGCCGAGATCGACAACCCCGAGGACCTGGCGGTGGTCTCCGCCCGGCTGAAGGCCGTGGAGAGCCGCACCGTGTACATGTGCTTCTCCACCGACATCCTCCACGGCGGCCACATCGCCATCATCCACAAGGCCGCCCGGCTGGGTCGGCTGATCGTGGGCGTGCTGTCGGACGAGGCCGTGACCTCCTACAAGCGCTTCCCGCTGGTGCCCGCCTCCGAGCGGCGCATCATGTTTGAAAACATCGCCGGCGTCTACAAGGTGGTGGAGCAGGCCTCCCTGTCCTACAAGGAGAACCTGGAGAAGTACCGCCCCGACATCGTGGTCCACGGCGACGACTGGGTCACCGGCTTCCAGCGGCCCATCCGCGACGAGGTGACCTCCATACTGGCCTCCTACGGCGGCAGGCTGGTGGAATTCCCCTACTCCTCCGACCCGAAGTACCGGGCGATGGAGGACCGCGCCCGGGCGGAGCTGTCCCTGCCGGACGTGCGCCGCGCGCGGTTGAAGAAGGCCCTGGAGATGAAAGGCCTGATCACGGCCATGGAGGCCCACAGCGGCATCACCGGCCTGATCGTCGAAAAGACCGTGGTGCACGAGAACGGCGGTTCCAAGCAGTTCGACGCCATGTGGGTCTCCTCCCTGTGCGACAGCACCGCGAAGGGCAAGCCCGACATCGAGCTGGTGGACATGACCAGCCGCTTCCGCACCATCGACGACATCATGGAGGTCACCACCAAGCCGATCATATTCGACGGCGACACCGGCGGGCTGACCGAGCACTTCGTGTACACCGTGCGCTCGCTGGAGCGGATGGGCGTTTCGATGGTCATCATCGAGGACAAGACCGGCCTGAAGAAGAATTCGCTGTTCGGCACCGAGGTCAAGCAGACCCAGGACAGCATCGAAAACTTCGCCGCGAAGATCGCCGCCGGCAAGAACGCCCAGAAGACGAAGGACTTCATGATCTGCGCCCGGATCGAGAGCCTTATCCTGGAGCGGGGCATGGACGACGCGCTGGAGCGCGCCTTCGCGTTCACCGCCGCCGGAGCCGACGCCATCATGATCCACAGCCGCAAGAAGGACCCCTCGGAGATCAAGGAATTCATCGCGAAGTTCCGGGAGAAGGACGCCGCGACGCCCATCGTGCTGGTGCCCACCTCCTTCAACACGGTCTACGAGGAGGAGTGGAAGCAGCTGGGCGCGAACATCATCATCTACGCCAACCAGCTGACCCGCACCGGCTTCCCGGCCATGCAGGACGCCGCGCAGACCATACTGCGCACCCACAGGGCCAAGGAGTGCGACGACAAGTGCATGAGCATCAAGGACATCATCACGCTGATCCCGGAAGAATAACGCGCCATACGCTTTGAGCAGGAGACAAAAAAATGATCAATTACAAGCTGCTGACCCCCGGACCGCTGACCACCAGCAAGACCGTCAAGGAAGAGATGATGGTCGACCACTGCACCTGGGACAACGACTACAAGCAGATCACCCAATGGATCCGCGGGGAGCTTCTGGAGCTGGCCCACGTATCCCCCGAGGAATACACCGCCGTGCTGATGCAGGGCAGCGGCACCTTCGGCGTGGAATCCGCCATCACCAGCTCCGTGGGCAGGGACGGCAAGGTGCTGATCCTCTCCAACGGCGCCTACGGCGAGCGCCAGGAGGACATCTGCAAGCACGCCGGCCTGAAGTATCGCATACAGCACTTCCACTACAACGAGATCCCGGACGCCAAGGTCGTGGCGGAGATCCTGGCCGCCGATCCGGAGATCACCCACGTCTCCATGGTCCATTCGGAGACCACCTCCGGCATACTCAACGACATCGAGTCCGTGGGCCGAGTGGCCAAGGCCGCCGGGAAGGTGTTCATCGTGGACGCCATGTCCAGCTTCGGCGGCGTAGAGATCCCCGTGGCGGACTGGGGCATCGATTTCATCATCTCCTCGGCCAACAAGTGCATCCAGGGCGTGCCCGGCTTCAGCTTCATCATCTGTCGTCTGGACGAGCTGAAGAAGTGCGAGGGCAAGGCCGTCAGCCTGTCGCTGGACCTGTACGACCAGTGGAAGGGCATGTTCGACGGCAAGTGGCGCTTCACCTCCCCCACCCACGTGGTGCTGGCCTTTGCAAAGGCCATCGAGGAGATGAAGCAGGAGGGCGGCAACCCCGCGCGCCACAAGCGCTACACGGACAACGAGAAGCTGCTGGTGATCTGGATCGCCATCGGACTGGCATTCTACTTGAAACAGCGCAAGAATTTTGTGAAGGAATAGGGTGACGCACATGCAACAGACAATCATCACGGCGCAGCAGCACTACAGCGCCCTGGACGCATGGCTGGAGGGCCGGCAGCGGCTCTTCCTGGTCTGCGACGATTCCATCAAGTTTCTCCCCGACATCCGCGGCAAGCTGGACGAGGTCCGCTGCGAGGTCGTCAGCTTCTCTGATTTCCAGCCGAACCCGCTGTACGAGAGCGTCGTGAAGGGCGTGAAGCTGTTCCGGCAGGCGCAGTGCGACGCCATCATGGCCATCGGCGGCGGCTCCGCCATGGACGTGGCGAAGTGCATCAAGCTCTATTCCAACCTGCCCGGCGACGGCGAGGACGGCGCGTGGCTGAAGGCCGATATCGTGCCCAACGCCATCCCCTTCCTGGCCATGCCCACCACCGCCGGCACCGGCAGCGAGGCCACGCGCTACGCCGTGGTCTACTATGAGGGGGCCAAGCAGAGCGTCACCAGCGAGAGCTTCATCCCCGAGACGGTGCTGCTGGATCCCAACGCGCTGAAGACGCTGCCGCTGTACCAGAAGAAGGCCACCATGATGGACGCGCTGTGCCACGCCGTGGAGTCCTTCTGGTCCGTGAACAGCACCGAGGAGAGCATGGGCTACAGCCGCGAGGCCATCCGGCTGGTGCTGGCGAACATGCAGGGCTATCTGGACAACACCGAGGACGGCAACGCCAACATGCTGATGGCCGCCCACACCGCGGGCAAAGCGATCAACATCACCCAAACCACCGCGGGGCACGCCATGTGCTACAAGCTCACCAGCCTGTTCGGGGTCGCCCACGGCCACGCCGCCATACTGTGCGACCGGGTGCTGTTCGGCTGGATGACCCGCAACACCGCCCGCTGCACCGATCCCCGGGGCGAGGCGCACCTGAAGGCCGCGCTGGAGGGCATCGCCGACGCCATGGGCTGCGAGAGCGCCGCCCAGGCCGCCGACAAACTGGTGTCCGTGTTCGATTCCCTGGATCTGAAGGTGCCCACGGCCACCGACGCGCACGACGCTTGCGTGGCCGGTATGCCGGTGCGCTGCTTGCGCGGCTTACGGGCTGGCGGCGGACGTTTGTAGGCGGATTGGCAGGGGCTCGACGCGGGGCCGAAGCATGGTTTTCGGGGCGAGGCGCAGGATTCGAATGGGTAAGCGGGCGGGTGGGCTGCGCACCTTGCTGTGCCGACGGTGCCCTGCGGGCTGCTTGGGGCTGGCTCGAACGCCCATACGCCTGTTGGCCTGAAATCTGGCTTGGCCGCTTGCGGTTGGTGTTGCCGGCTGGTCGGCCGTTGTTCGAATCCATCTGCGATGCCCCCTCGGTTGTTTCGTGCGAAAACGTATTGTAGGACATTGCGCGCGCGAGGTGCACGCCCGGGGGATGCTCAACGTCCT
>ONHI01000074.1 GCA_900317565.1 uncultured Eubacteriales bacterium | reverse complement strand
GCGCTCATGACCGCCCGGGCCGCGCCGGTCCGCTGCCGCTCCAGCAGCGGCAGCAGCTTGAACAGCAGCGCCACGTCAAAGCGCTCCGATGGGATCGAGCCGGAGCAGAGCAGGTCGGCGCAGATCGCCCGCGCGGGCATGCCGTAGATGCCGCCGAAGCGGTTGATGGCGTCCACGGCGCTGCCGGCGATGTCCACGCCCACCACGGACAGGCCCCGGGCGGCCAGATACAGCGGGTTGATGCCGCAGGCCAGGTCCAGAACAGACCGAGGTCTGCCTGTAACGGAGAATATGCGCCCGTAGAGCGCGTCCATGTCGGCGAGCGGCAGCCTTTCCCGGGTGGAGGCGTGTCGGCTGAGCATCCGTTCCAAACCGACGTCGGTTTTGTTACAGTGCCAGTTTTGCATGTCGTAGCCCAGTTGGCTGGCCTCGCCGGGGGTCATGAACGCCCCGCTGATGCCGTGCAGCGCTTCCCGGGCGGCCTTGTCGACCTCCTTGGGCTTTTTGTACCGCCGGGAGCACTCCTCCCAGACCCTGCGCACCGTGTCCGGGCAGATGTCCCGGTAATTCCTGGATTGCAGCAGCTTTTCCAGCAGATCGTTATTCATTTCCAAGCAATTGCATGAGCCTTCCGTAGAAGCGCAGGTTGTGGGCCGTCGCCAGCCGCAGCGCGTAGGGATCGCCCACCTTGAAAAGGTGGTGCAGGTAGGCCCGGGAGTGACGCCGACACAGCAGGCAGTCGCAGGCCGGGTCCACCGGCCCGTCGGCGCGGCGGTGCTCGTCATCCATGATGTACAGGAATTTGTAGAACCTGCCGTCGGCGCGGCGCACGCCCTCGGGGGTGTCCATGCCCGGCAGCCAGGTGTACAGCCGCTGGTGCCGCGCCTCCCGGGTGGGGATCACGCAGTCAAACAGCGTGTAGCCCATGCCCACCAGCGCGGCGATCTCCTCGGGACGGCCCAGCCCCATGGCGTATTTCGTCTTGCCGTCGGGCATGGCGTCCGCCGCCATCTTCAGTATGTCCAGCCGGAAAGCGCCGCTGGCGTCCATGGGCCAGCCGCCGAAGCCGTAGCCGTCGAAGCCGATTTCTTCCAGCCGCCGCCCGCACTCCATGCGCAGCTCCGGGTCGCTGCCGCCCTGTACGATGCCGAACAGCAGCGGCTTCTTGTCCAGCTTCTTTGCCAGCTTGTCGAACTCCGCCCGGCAGCGCTCGCCCCAGCGCACGGTCAGCTCCACGCTGCGCCGCTGCACCTCGATGGGGTCGTCCGGGTGGGTGCACATGTCCAGCGCCATCATGATGTCGCTGCCGTACTGGAACTGCACCTGGATGCACTTTTCCGGCGTGAAGGTCAGCTTTTCCCGACCGCGGTCGGGTCTGAATATGATCTCCTTGTCCCGGATCTCGCCGTACTCCGGGTTCTCCCGGATCAGCGAATACAGCTGGAAGCCGCCGGAGTCGGTCAGTATCGCGCCATCGTAGCCCGTGAAGCCGTGCAGCCCGCCGAAGCTCTTGATCATCTTCGCGCCGGGCTTGGTCATCAGGTGATAGCTGTTCATCTCGCAGCCGTGCAGCCCCGCGGCGTATACGTCCTCAAAGGAGCCCGCCCGGATCGCGCCGTAGGTGGCGTCCGGGAAGAACGCGGGCAGGGGCAGGGTGGCGGAGGGGGTTTCAAGATAGCGCATAAAAACCTCGATTGAGAGTGGAGAGTGAAGAGTGAAGAGTGGAGTTATGGTAGTGTGGTGATGCCCAGGAGATGGCATTCTTTTATGATGAGATCGATATTATCCGAGATCGTATGCTCAGCGTCCAGCGTCAACACCGGACAGCGCAGCGCCCGCAGGCTGTCCGCGATCATCGATTCGGTGCGCGCGGCGGCCATGGCGTGAAAGCGCTGCTGCCCCTCGTACATGTCCCCGCCGGGGAGCACGCGACTTCCGAACCGGGCGATCTCCCGCCGTTCGATGCGGGCACGCCGGACAGCCTGCGGGGCCTTCAGCCACACTGCGAGGCGGCAGAGCCCGTTGATCTCATCGCCCATATCCCCGCGGACGGAGGAGAGCACGAAATCGCCGTGGCGTCGGATGTCCTCCGCCATCAGCCGCCGGACCTCCGCCTCCGACCTGGGGTTGGCGTAGGGCAGGGTCATATCGAGGAAGTAGTAGTCCTCCACGTCCAGGCGAAGCCAGCCGAGCCGCTCCGCGAGGGCCCGCCCCAGCGTGGTCTTGCCGCAGCCGTTCAAGCCGACGACGAATATGCCCCGCGCACTCATAGCTTCTCGACGATCCTCAGGCTCGCGCTCCGGGAGCGCGGGTTCTGCGCCAGCTCCTCCGGCGAGGCGGTGATGGGCTTGCGGGTGATGGGCTTCACCACGGGCTTCTTGCCGCACACGCACACGGGAAAGGACTTCGGGCAGGTGCAGGGGTCGGCCAGACTGCGGAATGTGTTCTTGACGATGCGGTCCTCCAGCGAGTGGAAGGTTATCACGCACAGCCGCCCGCCGGGCTTCAATAACCCCACCAGCGCCCGCAGCGCGGGCTCCAGCGGGTCCAGCTCGTCGTTGACGGCGATGCGCAGCGCCTGGAAGGTCCTGCGGGCCGGATGGCTGCCGTCGCCCTGCCGGAGCTTCTTCGGGATGGCGGCGTCGACGATGTCCACCAGCTGGGAGGTAGTTTCGACCGGAGTCTGTTTTCGCCGGTCGCAGATCACCCGGGCGATCTGCCGGGCCCACTTTTCCTCGCCGTAGTCCCGCAGGATGCGGTTCAGCTCGTCCTCGGAGGCCCCGTTCACGATGTCCCGGGCGCTCAGCGGCTGGCTGCGATCCATGCGCATGTCCAGCGGCGCGTCGTCATGGTAGGAAAAGCCCCGCTCCCGCACGTCCAGCTGATGGCTGGAGACACCCAGATCGATCAGTATGCCGTCCAGACTACGGTCTATTTTGGCCTCCTCCAGCAGCGCCGGAGCGTCGTGGAAGTTGCCGCGCAGCGGGACGAACCGCCCCGGGGCGCGCAGCGCTTCGATCCGGGCTGTGGCGGCTTCGATGGCATCGGCGTCCCGGTCGATGCCCACCAGCGTGCCGCCCGCGTTCAGCCGCTTCAGGATTTCCGACGAGTGGCCCGCGCCGCCCAGTGTGCAATCAAGATAGACCCCGGTCGGTTTTATGTCCAGCCCGTCCAGGCATTCGTTCAGCAGGACGGGAAGATGATGAAAATCCATGGATACCTCTCTCAGGCGGTCGATAACAGCAGTGTGGAGCGTGTCGTTGACTGGCTGACGCCCAACTCCACACTCCACGCTACAAACTTCACACACGTCTTACAGCTTCCACGGCGCGATGCCCAGCTTCTTGCGCACCTTGAGCATCGTCCTGTGGGCGATGGCGGAGGCGCGGTCCCGGCCGGAATCCATGACCTGCTGCAGATAGGCCTTGTCGGCGCTGATGCGGTCGTATTCGGATTGTATGGGCTCCAGCGTGGCGATCACGGCGTCGGCCACGGCGTCCTTGAACCTGCCGTAGCCCTGGCCGTCGTATTCGGCGGTGATGTCGTCCATGCTCCGGCCCGTCAGCGCGGAGAGTATGCTCATCAGGTTGGCGACGCCGGGCTTGTTCTCCGGGTCGTACACCACGGTGTTGTCGCAGTCCGTCACGGCGCGGCGGATCTTTTTGCGGATCACGTCGGGCTTGTCCAGTATGGCGATGTAGGTCTCCTCCGGGTCGGACTTGCTCATCTTTCGGGTGGGCTCCTGCAGGCTCATGACCCGCGCGCCGACCTTCGGGAAATAGCCCTCGGGGATGGTGAACACGTCGCCGTAGACGCCGTTGAAGCGCTCCGCGATGTCGCGGCAGATCTCCAAATGCTGCTTCTGGTCCGCGCCGATGGGCACCAGGTCCGTCTGGTACAGCAGTATGTCCGCCGCCATCAGCACCGGGTAGGTGAACAGGCCGCAGTTGATGTTGTCCGCGTGCTTGGCGGACTTGTCCTTGAACTGGGTCATGCGGGACATTTCGCCCATGTAGGTGAAGCAGTTCAGTATCCACGACAGCTCCGGGTGGGCCGCCACCTGGCTCTGGAAGTAGATGATGTTCTTCTCCGGGTCCAGGCCGCTGGCCAGGAAGATGGACATCGTGCGCAGGCAGGCCTTGCGCAGCTCCGCCGGGTTCTGGCGCACCGTCAGCGCGTGCAGGTCCACGATGGAGTACAGGCAATCGTATTCATCCTGCAACAGGCCGAAGTTGCGCAGCGCGCCGATGTAATTGCCCAGCGTCAGGTTGCCCGTGGGCTGGATGCCGGAAAATATGCGTTTTTTCTGAATCTGCTGTTCCATATGCGTGCCCTCCGTTTGAATAGCCATATACAAATATTATAGCATGCCGCTATTTTTCCGTCAATCAAATAATCAAAGGCGCCAGCAGTACCGTTGCCATGCCCGGCAGCACCGGGTAGAGCGCATCCGGGATGGTCCTGACGGTTTGGGACTACTTGGTCTGCGCCTCGATCTTTTCGGCCAGCACGTTCAGGTAGACCCATCGCTCGGTCTTTTCCTCCAGCTGCGCCTCCAGCGCCTGTTTTTCCCCGGTCAGTTCGGTCAGCTTCACATAGTCGCTGGCGTTTATGGCGATCTGCGCGTCGCAATCCGCGATGCGCGCCTCCAGCGCGGCGATATCGTCGTCGATGGTCTCAAACTCCCGCTGCTCCTTGAAGGAGAATTTCAGCTTCTGCGGCCGGTTGGCGCTGCGGGGCTGAGGCGCTTCCTTCTTCGCCGCCGGGGCGGGCTTCTCCGCCGCCCTGCGCTGGCGCAGATAGTCGCCGTGGTTGCCCACATAGCGGTTCACCGCGCCGCCCGGGACGACCTCGAATATGCTTTCGGCCACCTTGTCCAGGAAGTAGCGGTCGTGGGACACGGCGATCACCGCGCCGGGGAAGGAATCCAGATAATCCTCCAGGATCGTCAGCGTCTCGATGTCCAGGTCGTTGGTGGGCTCGTCCAGCAGCAGTATGTTCGGCGCGGCCATCAGTATGCCCAGCAGGTACAGCCTGCGCCGCTCGCCGCCGGAGAGCTTGCCGATGGTGGAATACTGCATGTCCGATGTGAACAAAAAGCGCTCCATCATCTGCGTGGCGGAGAAGCGGCCCTCGTTGGTGCGCACCTCGGAGGCGATCTCGTGAATGTAATCCCAGGGCCGCTGCTTCGGGTCCAGCTCCCGGCCCTCCTGGGTGAAATAGCCGATGCGGACGGTGCCGCCGCAGTCTATCTCGCCGCTGTCGGGCGGCAGCGCGCCGGCGATCAGGTTCAGCAGCGTGCTCTTGCCCGCGCCGTTGGGGCCGACGATGCCGATCCGGTCGTCCCGCAGCACCGTATAGGAGAAATCACGGATGACGGTATTGTCGCCGAAGGCCTTTGTCACGTGGTCAAGCTCGATGGTCTTGCGCCCCAGCCGGGAGGCGACGGTGGCCACGGACAGGCTGGCGTCCGTCTCCGGCCCGGCCTGGGCCTTCAGCGCCTCGTAGCGGGCGATGCGCTCGGTGGACTTGGTGGAGCGCGCCCGGCAGCCCCGCATGATCCACTCCCGTTCCTTCTTCAAAAGCTGCTGGCGCTTGCGCTCGCTGGCGGCGTCCATCTCCAGTCGCTGGGCCTTCAATTCCAGATAGCCGGAATACTTCGCGTCATACAGGTACAGCTCCCCGCGGGAGAGCTCCGCGATCCGGTTGGTGACCCGATCCAGGAAGTAGCGGTCGTGGGTGACCATCATCAGCGCGCCGGTGAAGCGAGCCAGCCGCTGCTCCAGCCAGGCGACCATATCGCTGTCCAGGTGGTTGGTGGGCTCATCCAGCACCAGTATGTCCGCCGGATGCACGAATACGCTGGCCAGCGCCACGCGCTTGCGCTGTCCACCGGAGAGTTCGCCGACCTTCCGGTCGAATTCGGTGATGCCCAGCTTCGTGAGTATGGTGCGGGCCTCGTATTCGTTCAGCGCGCGGAACTCGGCGGGGAAGTCGGCAAACACCTGCTCCATCACCGTGTTGTCGTCGTCCATGGCGGGGGTCTGGGGCAGATAGGCCAGCTGGACGTTGGGGTCCCGGGTCACGCGCCCGGAATCCGGCGCTTCCACGCCGGCCAGCACCTTCAATAGCGTGCTCTTGCCGGTGCCGTTGACGCCGATCAGGCCGACCTTGTCGCCCGCGTTCAGATACAGCGTGACGTCGCCCAGCAGCTTTTTGCCGCCATAGTCCTTTGCCAGGTGTTCCGCGGTGAGCAGCATGTCCTAACCTCCCGGGTGTGCGTTGCGATTAACGGTCCAGCGCCTTCACGTAGCAGCGCCTGCGCTTGTGCTGCTCGGTCTTGAAGAAGTTCCACTGGCTCTGGATCTTGTGGTTGGTCTCCAGCTGCGGGCCGGTCTCGGCCTTTTTCATGCCCATCCTGTGGCAGCCCTTCAGTACGTGGTTCAGCAGTATGGCGTTCACAGCCTTGCCCTGGTATTCCGGGGTGACGGCCACCAGGAACAGGTCCAGCGTGTCGTTCACCTTCAGCGCCCTCAGCACGCCGATCCAGCCCAGCGGGAACAGCCGTCCCTTGCTCTTCTTCAGCGCGTCGGCCATGCTGGGCGCGGAGACGCCGAAGCCCACCAGCTCGTCGTGCTCGTCCAGCACGAAGCAGGCCAGATCCGGGTTGATGAGGGGGATGAACTTCTTGGCGTAGCGCTTGATCTGGCGCTCGTCCAGCGGCACGGTGCCGTAGAGGCCGGAATAGGCGGTGTTCACCAGCCGGAACACCTTTTCGATCAGCGGGCCGTAGTCCCTGCGGGATTTGACCTCGGCGATGTGCAGGTTGGAAAAGCGCATCACGCGCTCGGCCAGCTTGTCCATGCGGGTGACGGTGTGCTCGTCGTAGGGCACGTCGATCAGCATCTCCACCCAGTCCACGTCCTTGCCGTAGCCCAGCTTTTCCAGGTGCGTGTTGTAATAGGGATGGTTGTAGTAGGTGATGAACATGCTGCGGCGGTCGAAGCCCTCGACCAGCATGCCCTCCCGGTCCAGGTCCGTAAAGCCCAGCGGTCCGTGGACCTCGTTGCAGCCCTTTTCCCGGGCGAAGTCCTCCACGGCCTTGAACAGGGCGGAGGAGACCTCGAAATCATCTATGAAATCCACCTGCGTGAAGCGCATGCGGTTCAAATTCCATTTCTCATTGGCTCGCTTGCTCAGTATCGCGCCGATGCGTCCCACGATCTTCCCGTCCCGCCAGGCCAGCCAGCATTTCGCCTCGCAATAGGCGAAGGCCGGGTTCTTCTTCGGGTTCCAATCGCTCAGGTCATCCCCGATCATGGCGGGGATGTACTGGGGCACATCCTTGTACAGCACGTTCGGATAGTTCACGAATTTCTTTAATTCCGAGCGGGTCTTGACCTCTCTGATTTCAACCATGTCGATTCTCCCCTGCGGCAATCATTATTTCCCCATCTATCAGTATAACATATTTGCCATGATTGTGCAAATAGATTATGGCTGAAAAAGGCGCTTCCGCGTGGGCGGAAGCGCCGGGACGGGGAGGGAGATTACTTCACGACGCCCTTCTGGAGGATGATGTTGGCGTAGAGCGCGGTCTCGCCGGTGGCGATGATGGCATAGCACTTCTTCGCCTCCTCGTAGAACTGGAAGCGCTCGATGTGGCCGATCTTGGCGCCGGGCTCGTGCTTTGCCACGATCTTGGCGTACTCGTCCCAGATCGGGGTCTCCACCGGGTCGCCGGGCACGACCTCCATCAGCGAAACGGGGGTCTCCACATAGGGGTCCAGCGGGTAGAATTGCAGTATGGCGTCCAGGACCTCCGGCACGCCGTGGCCGTCCAGCCGCACCAGCTTGCAGTCCTTGGCCATGGAGGCGGCGGGGAAGTTGCCGTCGCCGATGACCAGCCGGTCGCCGTGGCCCATCTCCATCAGGATCTTCAACAATTCGGGGCTGAGAATACTGGGAATACCCTTGAGCATAGTCGCACGTCCTTTCGTTTATCCTATATCCCTGTGTGGGATAAAATTCATCATTTGCGGTTCCTGTTCATGATCTCGACCACGCGGATGAACAGGTTGATGATGTCCAGGTACAGCGAGGCGGACAGGTCGATGGCGTTGTCCACCGTCCGGGCGCAGGTGTTGGCCCGGGCCCAGTCATAGCCGATGTACAGCGAGAATATCGCCGCGCCCAGCCACTCGTACAGTATGTAGCCGCGGCCCCGGAACAGCAGCAGGTTGATCAGCCCGCCCACGATCATGAACAGCAGCGAGAATGCCAGCACCCGGCCCAGGCTCAGGAAGAAGCCGGGGAAGATCGTGCCCGCGATCATGAAGGAGAGGGTGACGATGGCGGTGATCAGCACGGCGCTCTTGACCACGCTGGTGGGGACGCCCTTCAGGAATATGCACAGCAGTATCCCGATGGGGGCCGCGATCAGCGTGTAGCCCACAAAGCTCATCCCCGCGCCGCCGCGCACCACCATCGTGTTGCCGGCGATCACCAGAACGATGTAGCCGATCAGGAAGATCAGCGGATTCATGCGGTAGACCATCGCCGCGATCTGGTCGCCGAAGAGCGCCACGGTCAGAAAGTTCAGCAGGAAGCCCCACAACAGCATGCCGCCGATGATGAGGTTGAAGACGCGTTCGGAGATCTCCACGTCGCCTTCGCGGAGGTATTTGCGCTCCTCCAGGATCGCGCCTGTATTGCCCAGAGCCATAATATCGGCCTCCTTTGCGTTGTTTGGCTCTATTTTACCCGGCGCGCGCCCCGATGTCAACCGTTTTGCGCGCGGAACCAAATCGCGCCTCGCGGCATACTGTTAAATATAACGCCTTTTCAAAAACGAGGCGGTTTGGGGTGGGGAATTGTGCTATAATACATGGGATACAATCCTGATATTGTATGTACAATGCTTTTTGGAGGCGGTATGCCAATGAAGATAGTGGTTCTCTGCGGCGGCCTGAGCATGGAGCGCAATGTCTCCATCGCCAGCGCCACGCTGATCTGCAAGGCCCTGCGGGAGATGGGTCACCGGGCCGTGCTGGTGGACATGTTCTACGGCCTGGAGGATATCGACACCCCGCTGGAGCGGCTGTTCGACGAGCTGCCCCCGGTGGAGGCGGTGCCCGTGGCGGCGGAGCCGGACCTGGAGGCCGTGCGCGCCGCGCGCAAGTGGAAGAGCCCCAGCAAGGTGGGCAAGGGCGTCTTTGAGCTGTGCCGGCTGGCGGACGTGGTGTTCCTGGGCCTGCACGGGGCCTGCGGCGAGGATGGGCGCATACAGGCCGCCTTCGACCTGATGGGCATTCCCTATACCGGCAGCGGCTACCTGGGCAGCGCCATCGCCATGGACAAGGACCTGACCAAGCAGCTGGCCAGGGCCGCCGGCGTGCGCACCCCCGAATGGCGGATCGCCCGCTACGATCGGGAAAGCGTCGACCAGATCGCCGGCTCCGTGGAGCTGCCCTGCGTGGTCAAGCCCGTGGACAGCGGCTCCAGCATTGGCGTATCCATCGCCTATACCCAGGAGGAGCTCATCGCCGCGCTGGAGGAGAACCGCAAGATGGGCCGCGTGGTGCTGGAGCAGTACGTGAAGGGCCGCGAGATCCAGGTGGGCGTGCTCAGGGACGGGGCGCTGCCCTCCATCGAGATCATCCCCAAGAAGGGCTTTTACGACTATCAGAACAAATACCGGGCCGGGGCTGCGGTGGAGATCTGTCCCGCACCGGTGGAGCCCGACCTGGAGGAGACCCTGGAGCGCACGGCGCTGAAGGTGCACCGGCTGCTGGGCCTGAAGACCTACTCCCGGACCGATTTCATCGTCACCGGGGCCGGAAAGGTGTACTTCCTGGAGATCAACACGCTGCCGGGCATGACGCCCACCAGCCTGATGCCCCAGGAGGCCGCCGCAGTGGGCCTGGATTACAAGTCGCTCTGCCAGACCATCGTGGACGACGCCATCGGAGGTGCTGACGCCCAATGAAGCCCTTTACCCTGAAGGACGCCGCGCGCGCCGTCGGCGGCCGCTACATCGGCGACGAGGCCGCGCTGGATTCGACCATCACCCAGGTGACCACCGACAGCCGCCAGGCCGGCCCGGGGGCGCTGTTCATCGCGCTGAAGGGCAATCGCGTGGACGGCCACGACTTCATGGCGGGCTGCCTGGCGGGCGGCGCCGCGGCCTGCCTGACCGAGCGCGAGCCCCGCGAAGGGGAGACGCCCGCGATCCTGGTGGATTCCACCTACCGAGCCACCGGCGCGCTGGCCGCCTGGTATCGCTCCCGCTTCGACATCCCCGTGATCGGCATCACCGGCAGTGTGGGCAAGACCACCACCAAGGAGATGATCGCGGCGGTGCTGTCCGCCCGCTTCAACACCCACAAGACCCAGAAGAACCAGAACAACGAGCTGGGCGTGCCCTGGACGCTGATGCGGCTGGAGGAGGCGCATCAGGTGTCCGTGGTGGAGATGGGCATCAGCGGCTTCGGCGAGATGCGCAGGCTCACGCAGATGGTGCGGCCCACCATCGCCGTGTTCAGCGTGATCGGCGACGCCCACCTGGAATTCCTGGGCGACCGGCAGGGCGTGCTGCGGGCCAAGTCCGAGATCTTCGAGGGCATGGACGGGAACGGCCTCGCGGTGCTCAACGGCGACGACGAATACCTGAGGGATTGCAGGCCGAACATGCGGCGCGTGCTGTACGGCTGCGGCGAGCACTGCGACGTGCGGGCCGAGGACGTGCAGAACCTGGGCGAGGACGGCATCCGTCTGACCATCCGCCATGCCGGCGGCGCGTTCCCCGCGCTGATCCCGGCCTTCGGCGGCCACATGGTCTACGCGGCGCTGGCCGCGGCGGCGGTGGGCCTGGAGCTGGGCCTGACGGGCGAGGAGATCGCCCGGGGCCTGGCCGAGTATCACACCGTGGGGGACCGCGCCCGGGTGATCCACGCCAACGGCATGACCGTCGTCAGCGATTGCTACAACGCCAACCCCAACTCCGTCCGCGCCGCGCTGGATTCCCTGGCGCAGCTCAAGGGCGGCAGGAAGGTGGCCCTGCTGGGCGACATGCTGGAGCTGGGGCCCGAAGGCGCGAAGCTGCATCGGGGCGTGGGCGAGCACGCCGCGGCGCTGGGCGTCGATCTGGTCGTGGGCTGCGGGCCGCTGTCCCGCAACACGGTGGAGGGCGCGGAGGCCGGCGGCGCGCAGGCGCTCTACTTCCCGGACAAGCCCGCGCTGCTGGAACGGCTGGACGAGATCCTCCGCCCCGGCGACTGCGTGCTGGTCAAGGCCTCGCTGGGCATGGCCTTCAGGGAGATCGTGGAGCGATTGACGAAGGAATGAGCCCGTTTGGCATCACGGAGGGGACGGTGATCGCCGTCCCCTCCATTTATATTTTTCAGCAAGGCGCGCCCTGTACGCGGCCGACGTCGGTGTTGTCCGCCTTGCGGTCCCGCAGCGCGGGCACCGGGTTCGGCGCGATCTCGAAGCGATAGTCCTCGCCGTCCCGGCGGATCAGCCTGTCGATGACCGCGTGGCTCTCCACGTCATCGACATTGTTGTTGACGATGTCCTGGTATATGAAGAAATCCGCGTTGGGGTTCAGGTCGTTCACGTTGGTCCAATCCTCCCGCAGCGCGGTGTTGCACACGGTGCAGCCCAGCACATCCCGCACATAGTCGATGTTGCTGGTCAGCAGCAGCGCGTCGGGGAAGGTGCCGTCGGGTATGACCTGCTGCGGCTCCTTGCCCTCGTAGGTCTCCAGCAGGTTCGCCGCCGCGTGCAGGTGGCTGACCTCCTGCTCGAACAGCATCTCCCAGATGTTGCGTATGCGCGGGTCGGTCTCCGTCTCCATGGCGGACCAGTAGAGATAGCATTCGGTGTACTGGTGGTTCAGGCAGCCCTCCAGCCAGGTCTGGTCGGTGTCCATCAGGCTGCCGTACTGGGTGACGTGCTGCTCCTCCACCATGCCGATCTCCCGGTACAGCTTCCGGCCCCAGGCGGTGGGGTAGAACGCCGCCACGTTCATATAGTAGTTCATCGTCTGCTGCTCTGCAGCGGTGATGATGGCGGTGCAAAGCCGGGTCTGGGGCGAGGCGATGCCGTTTTGGATGTGGAACTTCACCGAATCGAAGGGGTGCCTGTGGTGGGCGATGGTGGGCCTGCCGGGCATGATCTCGGTGTAGCTGCCCACCAGCCGCTCCGCGTGCTCCCGGTCGTCGAACTCCATCAGGTCGGCGTAGCGGTACAGGTGGTCGAAGTCCTCCAGCAGCGCGAAATCCAGCGCCTGCTTCACATAGGGGTTGTCCTCCCGCTTGGCCAGCATGGCCGTCAGGTCCACCGCCAGCTGCTCGTAGCCGATGGTGTGCTCCAGTATCGTCTCGTCCTCCGGCTTCAGCGCCGCCACCAGCTTTTGCTGCTGCTGCTCCAGTCGCCGCAGCAGCGCGATCTGCCTCCGCAGCTCGTTGTCGCCGGTGTGGCGGGAAAACTGATGGGAGTACCACACCGCCTCGAATTCCGTACCGTTCATCAATATCGCCCGGGTGCGGGTGTAGGGGTCTACGGCGTCCTTGTCATAGGGCCTGGGCGTCATTTGCCGCCAGTTGAATATCAGCTCCTCCAGCTTCTTGGGCTTCAGTTCAAAGGGATTCATGTCCCACGCTCCTTCCGCATTTTGCGAGTAGTATATGCGGAAGGGAGGAAAAATATAGATAAGAGCGCATGTAAACCGACAAGAATTAATATGTTTGACTATCCTTGACATTCAGTTGACAAAGGGTTTATAATTGTATGGTAAGCTCATACCGCAATCAGGAAGGAAGGTGCTTCCATGAACGAGGTCAAAAAACCGAAACAGCCTCTGATATTCTACTACATCCTGGCGATGGTCGCCATCGTACTGTTCAACAGCCTGGTGGCCCCGCTGCTGTTCAGCCCGCAGGTCACCGAGGTGGACTACGGCGAATTCATGCGCATGACCCAGGAGAAGCAGATCAAGCAGGTCATGATCGAGGACAACCAGATCATATTCTCCGACCAGTCCGACGCGCTGTACAAGACGGGCCTGATGGACGATCCCGAGCTGACCCAGCGCCTCTACGATTCCGGCGCGAAATTCTCCAGCCAGATCGTGGAGCAGATGTCGCCGATACTCTCGCTGCTGCTCTCCTGGGTGCTGCCGCTGATCATCATGATCGCCCTGGGCCAGCTGGTCAGCAAGAAGCTGCTGGAGAAGGCCGGCGGCGGCGCGGGCAGCATGATGTTCGGCATGGGCAAGAGCAATGCCAAGGTCTACGTCAAGTCCACCAGCGGCATCAAATTCGACGACGTGGCGGGCGAGGACGAGGCCAAGGAGATCCTCAGCGAGATCGTGGATTTCCTGCACAATCCGAAGAAGTACGAGGAGATCGGCGCGAAGATGCCCAAGGGCGCGCTGCTTGTGGGACCTCCCGGCACGGGCAAGACGCTGCTGGCCAAGGCCGTTGCCGGCGAGGCCAACGTGCCCTTCTTCTCCATCTCCGGCTCTGAATTCGTGGAAATGTTCGTGGGCATGGGCGCGGCGAAGGTGCGCGATCTGTTCAAGCAGGCCAACGAAAAGGCGCCCTGCATCGTGTTCATCGACGAGGTGGACGCCATCGGCGGCAAGCGCGACGGGCGCATCGGCGGCAACGACGAGCGCGAGCAGACGCTGAACCAGCTGCTGACCGAGATGGATGGCTTCGACGGCTCCAAGGGCGTGGTGATACTGGCCGCGACCAACCGGCCGGAGAGCCTCGATCCCGCGCTGCTGCGCCCGGGCCGCTTTGACCGGCGCGTGCCGGTGGAGCTGCCGGACCTGCAGGGCCGCGAGGCGATACTGAAGGTCCACGCCAAGAAGGTGCAGATGCAGAAGAACATCGACTTCTCCGCCGTGGCCCGGGCGGCCTCCGGCGCGTCCGGCGCGGAGCTTGCCAACATCGTCAACGAGGCCGCGCTGCGGGCCGTGCGCGACGGGCGCAGGCTGGTCACCCAGGCGGACCTGGAGGAGAGCGTGGAGGTCATCATCGCGGGCTATCAGAAGAAGAACCGGGTGATGAGCGACAAGGAGAAGATGGTCGTGGCCTACCATGAGATCGGCCACGCGCTGGTGGCGGCGAAGCAGAGCGAGTCCGCGCCGGTGCACAAGATCACCATCATACCGCGCACCAATGGCGCGCTGGGCTACACGATGCAGGTGGAGGAGGGCGAGCACTTCCTGCTCACCAAGGAGGAGCTGGAGAACAAGATCGCCACGTTTACCGGCGGCCGCGCCGCCGAGGCGCTGATCTTCAAGCAGATCACCACCGGAGCCTCCAACGACATCGAGCAGGCCACGCGGCTGGCCCGGGCGATGATCACCCGCTACGGCATGTCCGACGAGTTCGGCATGGTGGCCATGGAGCA